>CAMWMN010000025.1 GCA_947175385.1 uncultured Clostridia bacterium
CGGGCATCCGCGCTCCATGAGCGTCTGGTGGGCTCGGAGATTTTTATAAGAGACAGCACTGCACACTGCGTGTGCAGTGCGACGCTTGCGTTTTGAATTTGCACTAGTCACCTGTAGGTTGTTTTGAGTTATAGCGAGCGCGCTCCGAACTCCTATCTCTAATATACCACTGCTCCGAATGCAATAAAATGAAACTATCTTTTGTGAAAAGCGAAAAAAATGTGTCACCACCACGTTATTTTCGGGTGGTGGTATATTTTCATCACCCCTTATATATAGTTCGTGACACTCACTCCGTTTCGCGTATGTGTTTACCACCCCATAAACGGGAGAGGTGGTAACACATACGCAAAACAGAAACCCCAAGTCAGAAGCTGCCCCCAGTCCCCAAATATCTCATCGGGGTGACACCGCGACAAACTAACGTGATGTCAAAACGGCGGCAATAGCTTTTCATAGTGCCGCCGTTTTGTCGTCACCCCTTTTATATAGTTCGTGTCACTCACCCCGTTTCGCGTATGTGGACGTCACCCCATAAATTGGGGGGTGACGTCCCACACGCAAAACAGGAACTCTTAAAGGCAGAACAAATTCAAACCCGTACATTGTTTTGCAGTTGAGAGTGTGGTATACTGAGGTAGGTGTAAGAGGGTACGCTCCGAATCCGATTCTCTAGCTCAGCTTTGCGCGTTTGCTGATGGAAAGCAGCAGTCCCATTTCCCACAACTGGAGCATTAATGCTGTACCGCCGTAGCTGAAAAACGGCAGCGGAACACCCGTATTCGGGATACAGCATAGCGTTACTCCGAGATTCAGGAACGCTTGAAGACCTGTCATAAACGTGATTCCCGTGGCGAGCAGGCACCCGAATTTATCCTCCGCGTGACGCGCTATGTAGAATCCGCGTGCCGTGAAAATCAAGAACAGCAGAATTACTACCACGCCGCCCACCAAGCCGAACTCCTCGACAAGAATCGCGAAAACAAAGTCATTCTGTGCCTCGGGCAGGTAGTAATACTTCTGACTGGAGTTTCCGAACCCCTTGCCCCAGATTCCGCCCGAACCAATCGCCAACGCGGACTGGTAATTCTGATACGAGCCATCTCCGGGGTCAGATAATGGATCCATAAAAATAATTCGATCCTCGAAATAGCCAACCTTGAACACCACGATAACCAAATACACCGCGAGAACCGCCGCCAACGCAATCGGCAGAGCCTCTTTGACGTTCACACCGCCCACAAACAACATTACCGCGAACACCATCAGAATAATCAGCATACACGACATATGCATCTGGCTGATTATCGACAGAACTATCATTGCCAGAATCATAACCGGCTTCGCGATTCCGTAGAAAAACAGCCGCATTTTGTCGAAGTTTTTATGGATATAATACGCGAAGAAGATAACCACAGCGACCTTAAGGAAGTCCGAGGGCTGAAACTGTCCGATAATCGGCATTGGCAGCCAGCGTTTCTGTCCGCCGATTTCCGCGCGGATTCCGATGAAGATGGTAAGGAAGTTCAAAAACATCGTTGCCGCCAACAGGATATGCGCCAGAGTAGTACGGATATTGGTTTTGAACAGCCTGATCTCGTGCCGTAGAAAGCGATAATCAAACAGTGTCAGCGCGAACATTCCCAACAGACCAAGCCCCGCCGCGGGGAGCTGGTGCAGTACGTAATACAGCGAGTTGCCCGTTTCCTGATAGGACAGCGCGTGCCCCGCCGAAAACATCATCGTAATTCCGAACACCAACAGCACCATTATGATCACCAACATCGGCACATCGATTTTGCCGTCAAGGCTGAAAAACCGCACACGGTTGGGATCTCTCTGCTGCTTTTCGCGCTTTGCCTGTTTTATCTGCGCAGGGGTGGGTTTCCTCGCCGGTTTCGGCTTATTTCGCGGAATCGGTCGACCTTGCGGATTTTGGCGATTTTGAGGATTCGGTTGACCTTGCGGATTCTGCGGATTCGCCCGACCCTGCGGACTTTGCCGATTTTGAGGATTCGTCCGCCCCTGCGGATTCGGCTGCCGCGTCCGTCCGCGCGGCGCGGGATTCCGTCTAGTTTGCTGCATTGTATTCTCCTTATTTTGATGGCAAATTCAAAACCATACAGACGAGCTGACGCTCGTCTGTATTCGCTGAGCGACCCACAACACCGCTGCGCGGTGTGTTGTGCGCCACTCGCGTTTTGAATTTGCATGAGTAGCTGGTAGCTTGCTGTGAGTTATAACGCGCTCAAGCGATGTACATAAAGTACCCGAAAATTACCGCCGCCGCGCCGCAAATCGCCGCCGTCAGTGAGAACACCACATCTATCTTGACCTCGCTCCAACCCGAAAGCTCAAAGTGGTGATGAATCGGAGTCATCTTAAACAGACGCTTTCCCTCTTTGGTGTGGTGGATCCGCTTGGTGATTTTGAATACCGTGGACTGAATCACCACCGACAGCGCCTCGAGAATATACACCATCGCCGAGAGAACCATCAGAAACTCCGCGCCACAGCCCAGACCGACCGCGCACACGATTCCTCCGAGGAACATCGAGCCTGTATCGCCCATAAACACTTTCGCGGGCGGGAAATTCCACATCAAAAATCCTATGCAGCCGCCCGCCGTACAGAACGTCAGCAGTTCCTCGCCGAACGCGCCCAGCATTCCCGAAATCATCGCGAATGCCGCCATATACACCACCGTTACCGAGCTGCACAGCCCGTCAATGCCGTCTGTCAGATTCACGGAGTTTACGAGATACAGAATCCCCAGACCGACAATCGGATAATACAGCAGTCCCATATCCCACTGTCCCCATGGGAATGTTATCACCGTACGCGCAAGACCGCTTACATACATTGTCGCAAAATACGCGGCGATTATCATCACTTGGAAGATGATTTTCTGAATCGGCGTCAAGCCCTCGTTGTGCTTCTTCTTCACCTTGATAAAGTCGTCCAGAAAGCCCATAAACCCGAATGCCGCTGACATTACCAACCCCGAAACCGAACGCGTAAGCTCCGCCTTATCGAGCGCGGATTCGCTCATAGCCGACAGAGCCACCATTCCCGCCGCGAACGTCAGCACCACCGCCACAATGAACATCACTCCGCCCATTGTCGGTGTGCCCTCTTTCTTCGCCTTGTGCCACTTCGGACCTATGTCCAGAATGGTCTGTCCGTACTTCAGCTTGTGCAGCATCGGAATCAGCCAGAATCCCGCAATCCACGTCAGCGCGAACGCCACACACGCCGCAATCACATATGTCAGAATGTTCTCATTAATCACGATTTTTCACCTATTTTGTCCGCAATCTCTTCCATTTTCATTCCGCGGCTGCCCTTAAACAGAATCACATCGCCGCCTTTGATATTCTCGATAAGCATTTTTGTAAGCTGCGCTTTGTTTTCACTATGGAACACGGAAATTCCGCGTTTTTTCAGCTCCAATGCGAGAGCGTTCATTTCACGTCCGTACAGGAAAATCAGCTCGGCATTCGCCGAAACGACATCGGCAAGTCCCGCGTGGAGAGCCTTGGACTGTTCGCCCAACTCCAACATATCACCGAGAACCGCGACCTTGCGTCCCTTTATGATACGCAGCACAGACAGCGAGGAACGCATTGATGTGGGACTTGCGTTGTAACAATCGAGAATCACGGTTATATCGCCGCGCTGTTCGATTTTCTGGCGCATTCCGCTGCCCTCATAGTTCATAAACGCGGGGATTATCTCCTCGGGGGTCATTCCGTATTCGATTCCAACCGCAAATGCCGCGAGAGCGTTCAGCACGTGATGCTCTCCCACTGCGGGAACGCGCGCGTCATATGCCTTTGTGCCATAGTGCAGTGTGAATTCCATCGCATTTTCGGAATAACGCACATTATCCGCGTAAATGTCATTCGCGGCGGACATTCCATATCGTACCACGCGGCAATCAGGTTTTACCTTGGAGAGATACTCGTCATCACCGTATACAATCAGCGGGGCGACACAAGCCGCTCCATCGAGAATCTCCATCTTTGCCGCGAGGATATTCTCGCGCGTTTTGAGCTGCTCGATGTGGCAGTATCCAATATTGGTAATCACGCAGCAATCGGGCATTGCGGTCTTGGACAGCAGACTGATTTCGCCGCGGTCGCTCATTCCCATCTCGATAACCGCCGCGCCCATCTCTTTATTAAGACGGAACAGCGTCTGCGGAAGTCCGATTTCGTTGTTGAAATTTCCCTCCGTTTTGAGGGTGTTAAATTTCGCGGAGAGCACCGCGTAAATCATATCTTTGGTGGAGGTCTTGCCGACAGAGCCGGTCACTCCGCACAATGGAATATCGAACTTGCTGCGGTAATACCGCGCAAGCATCAACTGCGCGGTGCGGGAATTCCCGACATAAATCACGGGAATATCCGTTTTGACCGAGCCGACCGCAAGGTCGGAGATTGCCGCCGCCGCTCCGGCAGCAGCCGCTTGTTTGATAAAGTCGTTGCCGTCAAAGCGTTCACCGTTTATCGCGATAAACAGCGCGCCCTTATTGATTGTCCGCGTATCGGACGACACCGAGGAGATCCTCACATCATCTCCGACTAATTTTCCGTTTGTTACCTGCGCGATTTCCTTTGTTGAAAACATCTCTCCACCTACTTATTCCTAAAATATTCTTCGACGATCTCGCGTTCATCGAAGTGTAAATACTCATCGCCGATTGCCTGATAATCCTCGTGACCCTTGCCGCACAGCGCAACGACATCGCCGTCTTGCGCCAGCTCCAGCGCGCGGATCACCGCCTCCTTGCGGTCGACAAATTCCTCGTGTGGAATGCCCTCGGGGATTCCGCGAACCACATCGTCAATGGTCTGCTGCGGGTCCTCGTGGCGCGGACTGTCGGTGGTGACGATAAGCAAGTCCGAAAACTCCGCCGCCGCTCTGCCCATATCGGGACGTTTGCCCGCGTCACGTTCCCCCGCCGCTCCGAATACCGTTATCAGCCGTCCCTTGCACAGCGGTTTGAGCGTGGATAAAAGCTGTTTCAGTCCGTCCTCGGTGTGCGCGTAATCGCGAATCACCGTGAAATCGCCGCTGTACAGCGTTTCAAGCCGCCCCGAAACTCCCTCGATTTTTCCGAGCGCGTCTGTTACCTCGTCCAGCGGGATTCCCGTCAGATGAACCATTACCGCCGCCTCAACGGCGTTAAGAACATTGTACGTTCCCGTCATTCGGAATCTTACGGGGTAACTCTTCCCCGCCGCTGAATCCGTCAGCACAAATTCGGAGCGGTCGGGCAGCAGATTTACAAACTCGGCTTTGTAATCCGCGTCTTTTTCCGTTGAAACCGTATACACCGGGACTCCCGTTTCGCGGCAATACTCCGCGATTTTCTCTCCGTATTTGTCATCAATGTTCACCACGGCATTTTGGCACATATCAAACAGCTGCCTTTTAGCGAGAAAGTAATTCTCCATCGTGCCGTGGTAGTCCAAATGGTCGCGCGTAAGATTGGTAAACGCAGCGGACGAAAAACTCTCCGCCGCGAACCGATACTGCGCCAGCGCCTGAGAGCTTGCCTCAATGAAACAATATTCCGTGCCGCGTTCTCTCATCTCGGCAAACAGCTCGTACAGCCGCCTTGGTTCGGGAGTTGTGGGAGGTCCGTCATGTGAGTAGATCAATCCGCCGCCCGTATCTGTTCCGAGTGTGCCGATTACGCCGCCCGAATGTCCAAGATTCCGCACGATTTGCGCGCAAAGGTTCACCACGGTGGTTTTGCCGTTCGTACCCGTAACGGCACACAGCTTTAACTCGCGTGTGGGATTTCCGCAGAAGTTCGACAGCAGCCGCGCGTAAATCTCGCGTGTAGACCGTACGGTCACTTCGTTTTCCAGACCAAGCGGACGTTCCGTAACCACCGCCGCGCACTCGCCGCACAGTCTATCCGCAACGGAGTGTCCATCAAAGTTCGCACCCTTTATACACACGAACACGAACCCGCTCTGTACCTCGCGGCTGTCGGAGGTTACTCCTGCAACCTTTTTATCCACAAGTGTTTCCGAAACGGGGCAAATACCCGTGAATAGCTCTCTTACTGTCATATTTCTCCTTATTTTAATAGCAAATCCAAAACCGCAAAGATGAGCCTTGCTCATCTTTGCTCGCCTGCCTGTTACGGCTCACGCTTTGCGTGCACCGCAACAGGCGCGTTTTGAATTTGCATCTCACTCCACAGCGTTGACGTGAATTACTAGTTATCACGTGTATCTACTCGGAATGTAACTTCAATCACAGAACCCTTTTCAAGCGTTGTGCCCGCGTTCACGCTCTGGGAAACAGCCTTCGCCTCGGAATTGGACGCCGCGCCGCCGATTACCTTTATGTTGAATCCCGCGTTGGTTATCGCGCTGTTGGCGGACGCCAGATCCATATCGATCACACTGGGAACAGTTGCCGTTTCACTCTCTGCGCCGCCCATATACAGCACCACGGTCGAACCCTTGGGAATGCTCATTCCCGAATACGGAATCTGGTTTGTTACCACCGCGTCCCCCGTATCATCGCCGACTATCTCTATCCCAAAGCCTTGCTCAATAAGCGCGCTTTGCGCTCTCATCGAGTTCTGACCGATTACATACGGCACTGCCGCATCCATTTTCGCCTGCTCTTCGGCAGTGTAGGTGGGATAAATTCCCAGATGCTCCAGACCCTCGCTGAACACTGCCGATACCACGGGTGCGGCAACCGCCGAGCCGTAATATGACGAACCGCCTGTCGGAGAGTCAATCGCAATAAGCATTACGATTTCCGGGTCGTCCATCGGAACTGCCGCCGCGAACGTAGCCACATAACGCATTGTCGCGCCTGCCGCTTCACCGCCTGCCGCGTTGTACTCGTCAACCTTTTCGGCTGTTCCCGATTTTCCGCCGATTCGGTAACCCTCGATATACGCGTTTGTGCCGCCGTTTTCCGAAACGATTGTTTCCCAGATCGTACACATCTGCTTTGATGTTTCATCGCTGATTACCTGACGCTTTACTTGCGGTTCAATGGTTTTGATTACATTTCCGTTGCTGTCGAGGATTTTATCCACAAGGTGCGGAGTTACGAGCTTTCCGCCATTTACCACCGCGCACAATGCCGTACACATCTGAATCGGCGTAATTTTATGCGATTGTCCGAACGCGGAAGTCGCAAGCTCCACGGGACCCATTTGGTCGCGATTGTAGAAAATACTCATCGCCTCGCCGGGGAGGTCGATTCCCGTGGGGCGAGTAAATCCGAACGCCTCATAGTAGCTTGAAAACTTATCCGCGCCGAGCTTTGCGCCTATCTGCATAAACGCGGGGTTGCAGGACTTGGTAATTGCGCCCTGTGTTGTCAGTGTTCCGTGACCGCCCCAATTCCAACAGTGAATAAACTGCCCCGCAACGTCCATTCCGCCCTCACAGGTGAATGTTGTATTCATATCGATTACTTCCGTGTCCAAACCCGCCGCGCAGCTGATGGTCTTGAATACCGAACCGGGGTTGTAAAGCTCTACAACCGATTTGTTCTTCCATTGCTGCTCACGAAGGGAAGCCTCCAATTTGTCATATTCTTCCTCGGAAGCTCCGGACGCTTTTAGAGCGTCAAGCTGCCCCTTTTCGTAAGTTCCGACTATCTCACTCGGGTCGTTCAAATCAAACGAGGGAACAGTCGCCATCGCAATGACTCCGCCCGTTTTGCAGTTCATTATAATGCCCGTGGCGCGGTTTATTACGTCATACTGCGACACGGTAAGCTCGAGGTTCTTCTCGAGGTAGTGCTGCATAACCTCGTCCAGAGTTAGCACAAGGCTGTTTCCGTCAACGGCGGAGAAATAATTGTCGTTGCGGTATTCTACGGCTCTGCCCTGTCCGTCCTTTATGTAGAATGCCTTGCCGTCCGTGCCGCGGAGGTACTCATCATAATATGCTTCCAGTCCGTAAACACCGTCCCCATCAAAGTTGGTGAATCCGATTACCGTGGACGCAAGACTTCCCGAGGGATAATAGCGCTTGCTGGACTCCTCGGCGTAAACGCAATCCGACAGGATATTGTTGTCAGAGAGAAACTGGTTGATCAGCGTAACCTCGGGCTTTTCCACCTTGCGCTTGGCGGTGTAGTAATATGAGTTATCATAATGCTCGCAGGCATTTTTCATTCCATCGGGGGAGATGTCGAGAATTTTCGAGATGTTCTCACAAATCAAATCCGCAAGCGGAACATACGGCTCGATGGTTTCACCCTCTTTGAGGTTCTTAACACGCTTGTCGTATGCCTTGCGGCGCTCCTCGTCCGCCTTGTGAATCGGCGTGGGAGCTATGATTATATCCCACACGGTGGAGCTTTGCGCAAGAACACTTCCGTTCGCGTCATAGATCGTTCCACGGTTTGCCTTAATGGTAAGCTCGGACATCTGCTGACGATTCGCAAGTGCGCGCCATTGGTCGCCGTCCAGTACGGTAAACTTCAACAGGTGATACCCGACAAACATTGAGAATCCCACGATGCACACCAGAATGAACATCTGCCGCCCGCGTGTGCCGATTAGCGGCTTTTTCTCAGCGTCCTCGGCGTCCTTTTTCTTCGCGAAGTCGAAAATCCGCCGAAACAATCCGCGATTATCTCTTTTTCTCCTCGAATTACGCATATCTCCCAAAACGCATTCCTCCACTATATCTTCTTTTGATAAAACAGATAACGGAAATCAAAAAAGCAAAGCCGAATCAAGCCGGCTTTGCTGATTTTGTGCATTATGCCGACAGCCACAGGGCTTGTTCACCCCTATATTATGCCGTCAGAATCCGATGTATTCCAAAAAGTCCCCAAAGCCCTTCTTAATCGAACCGAGGAATCCCTTGCTGTCATCGGGAGCGGTTTCGATAAGGCTTTCGGTGTTCACGCTGATATACCTCTTCTGCTGAGCGCCGACTTTGGTCATTCCAAGCGTTTCGGTAGCGTATTTCTCGATATAGCCGATATTCACCTTGCTGTCCAGCTTGCTCTGCAACAGCGCGTTGTCTTCTTGAGCCGCCGCAAGAACCGCTTGCTGTTTGGAAACCATTCGAGCCGCATCGTCGTTTTTCGCGTTGTAATAATTCACCGCGAAAAGCGCCCCGAAAACCACCACGGCGGTCGCCAATACCAACAGCTTGCTGCCACTTTTCGACACCGAAAGCTGCGGCGCCATACGGATTTTTCGCGCCTCCGCGTCCTTTTTGCGCTGTTCCTCGCGCTGTTCACGCCCAGACATATCAAACCGTGAAAGGTCATATGCGAGGCTGGTGTTATTATAATTCATTTATATTCACTTCCTATTTTCTTCCTATTTTAATTCAAAATTCCGAAACCGGGCAACAAGTTGCCCTAGCTGAGCGCGAACTCAATTCGCTTCGCTCATTTTCGTTCACGCTCACTTTTCGGAATTTTCCGCTTTAATCTCTGATTTTTCTGATTACTCTCAACTTTGCACTTCGGCTTCTGGAATTACTTTCCAACTCCTCCGCGCTAGGTATAATCGGTTTCTTTGTAATCAATTCGCCGCGCGGCTTTTTTCCGCACACGCACACGGGAAATTCAGGCGGACATGTACAGCCAGTGCAGAACTCTCGAAATCGATTCTTGACGATTCTGTCCTCCAACGAGTGGAATGTAATAATGGACATTCTCCCGCCAATTTTCAGACGGTTGAATCCGATTTCCAACACCGAATCCAACGCGTCAAGCTCACCGTTCACCTCAATGCGAATTGCCTGAAAGCTCTTGCGGCACGGATTTTTCTCTCTCCGATACGCCGCAGGAACGCTGTTTTTGATTATCTCCGCGAGCTGCCCTGTTGTTTCTATCGGGCTGTTCCCGCGTTCTGTGACGATTCCGCGAGCGATTTTTGGAGCGAATTTCTCCTCTCCGTACTTGAACAAAATCCGTCTTAGCTCCTCCTCGGTGTAGTCGTTCACCACGTCCCGAGCGGAAAGCCCCTCGCCGCTCATACGCATATCCAACGGCGCGTCATTGTGGAACGAGAACCCCCGCTCCGCGTCATCGAGCTGATGTGACGAAACCCCCAGATCCGCGATAATGCCATCGAGCGTTTCGATCCCCAGCTCGTCCAGCACTTTTTCCAAATCGCGGAAATTTCTCCGCACAAATGTCACGGGATAGCCCTTTAACCGCCCCCCGGCAGCCTCCAAAGCCTCCGCGTCCTGATCAAGGCAAATCAATCTCCCCCCCGAGAGCCGCTTTGCCAATTCCAGACTATGACCGCCGCCGCCCGTAGTCAAATCCGCGTAAACGCCCTTTGGGTCTGAAAACGCTCCGTCAACCGTTTCGCGCAACAGCACCGTTGTGTGCTTAAATTCCATCAAATGCTCAATTCCTCCGCCATTCCCGCAATATCCTCGGGGGATGTGTTGGCGTTATACTCCTCCCATAGCTGCTTGTCCCAGATTTCAGCACGGTCGACCAGTCCTACGACCACGACCTCGCCGGTAATATTCGCGTATGTACGCAGCGCGGGAGCTATCGCGATTCTGCCCTGTTTATCGGGTTCAGCCTCGCACGCGCTGCCGAACAAAAAACGTTCAATCGGCAGCGCAACCTTTGTCGGCTTACCCTTTAAACTGGTTTTCAATGCCTCCCAGCTCTCCTCGGTGTAAACCGTCAAGCACTTTTCGTTAAAGCTCTTGCAGATGAAAAAGTGGTCACCAAACTCCTCTCGCAGTTTCGCGGGAAAGTTCATACGACCCTTAGCGTCCACGGTATGTTCGTATTCGCCGTACATTTTCAATCCCCCCTGCCCTGAGCTTTCATCACCGCGTGATACCCCTATCCGCGCGGCAATGCCCTTTTGAAAAGCGCGTCCGTCCTCCTCAGACGGTGTTTTTCGTAGATTTGATATATTTTCCTTTTCGGGAAATTCGGTGAATCTATATTTTTTATTAACTTTTCACCAAAACAGTGGATTTTCTCACCACTTTTCCCCACATTTATATTATAACCCATACAAAATATTTTTTCAAGGGCTAAACGGAAAAAATCAAGACTAAATTTTGTTCATATTTTTGTGCAATTTCAACAAAAAGTATACTGTATTTTTCGTTCTATTGTAGGTTTTTCTGTGCATTTTTGCTATATATGTACATCGCTGCAAAGGGAGTATCCACATCTTGGGATTTAAGGACAAAAAAACTCCCGCCTTTCAGCGGGAGATTTTTTATGAATTTGCTCCGGAAAGGAATTGTTCGTTCCTTATAAAGAAGAAACGTGAAAGTTCACCTTCAATGTACTCCGCGACAACGAATGTCCGCATTTCCTCGGAGAAGTTCAGCGAATACTCGCGGCGGAGCTTGGGGTTATTGGCAATCAAGTCTAAATTCACCATATTATCCCGTAGCAGACGCGCAGCTAACTCCGGCTCGTCTGCGGTTATGGAGTCCTCATAATTCATCAGTACAGAGCAGGCCTGAACCTTGAATATCTCGGTGAGCGTGTCATCGCTTGGAAGTATCTGCGTTTCGTTCGGGGAAGTTTTCAACAAGAAGATTGTCGGATCATCGGCGGAGGTGTCCGAAATAGCGACCTGATAGTCCTGAAGTCTTCCAATCAATATCAGCGGAAGTTCGTCATTGCTCCCGTATCTGAATACGCGCTCGGACATTATATTCGGGTGCAGCCAGCGAACGCTGTCGGAGATTCGGTTTACGGTCATATACCCATAGTCCAGTAAAAACCGTTTCAGCACCGTTGGCAGCGTGATTCCGCGCTCACGCTCGTTTATCATAAAGTCCTCGGCGGCAAAGCCGTCTGTTGCTCCCTGATAGATTATTTTCAAAGCCACAAACGGATCCATATTATATTGAATAGCCATCTTGTGTATCCCCTTATTTTAATAGCAAATCACTCATAACTTTCCTTAAATCAGGACAATCTGTTCTTGAAGTCCCCGTAGCCGAACTCCCGCAGCAGTTCAAGCTCTCCGCTTTCACGCAGCAGATAAATCGACGGCAGCGGAATCCCGTTGAAGGTGTTGTTTTTACACATCGAGTAGATCGCCATATCCGTGAAAACCAGTCTGTCGCCCTCACGGAGCTTGTTCTCGAACGAATAATCGCCGATGATGTCCCCCGCAAGGCAGGTGTTCCCGCCTAATCTGTATGTGTACGGATTCTCGCCGGGATTCCCCGCGCCGATGATGTTCGGGCGGTACGGCATCTCCAGAACGTCCGGCATATGACAAGCTGCGGAAGCGTCTGTAATTGCGATATCCATACCGTTTTGCAGCGTGTCCAGAACCGTTGTGACGAGATAGCCCGCGTTCAGCGCGATTGCCTCTCCCGGCTCGAGATACACGTCAAATCCGTACCGATTACGCACGGATCGAATCTCCTCAATCAGCAAATCACGGTCGTAATCGGGGCGCGTTATATGGTGTCCGCCGCCCATATTCAGCCACTCTATCCGCCCTAAGAACTTCCCGAATTTCTCCGTTACTGCCGCCATTGTTTCGCACAGCGCGTCCGCGTTCTGTTCGCACAGCGTATGGAAGTGCAGCCCTTTAACACCATTGGGCAAGTCGGGAAAATTTGCGATTGTCGCTCCCAGCCGTGAAAATTCGCCGCACGGGTCGTAAATTCCGTGCTCCTGCGTGGAATGCTCAGGATTTATCCGAATCCCGCAGGACGCTTTTCCTACCCTGTCCCTGAACTTCTCATACTGGTGAATGCTATTAAAGCTGATATGCCCGCAGATTTTGGCGATTTCGTCAAAGTCCTCATCACGGTAGGCGGGCGAAAAGATGTGATTTTCCTTGCCAAACGGTTTCTCCATTTCCTCGTAACCCAGACGAGCCTCGTACAAGCCGCTCGCCGTGCAGCCATCGAGATATTCCGCGATAAGAGGATATGTCGCAAACGTGGAGTACGCCTTCTGCGCCAGTAGTATTTTGCACCCCGAACGCTCTCGTACATCACAGAGAATTTTAAGATTATTCCGCAATGCACGTTCGTCAATAACGTAGCACGGGGTTTTGACCTCGTTTATCCAGCTCATAATTTCTTAATTTTCACCCGCCAACGCAAAATCGACAATCTCCTCGGAGGTCGGCTCGGGCGGCAGTCCTACCAGAGTCGGATAGTAGATCAGGTCGGTTCCTCCCGGATGATTTACTGCTTTTACAAATTTCATTACCAGCGCGTGATGTCCTTCCTCCAACAATGTATTTCCTTCCTTATCACGAACGGTTTGAATCATTTTGACCAACTCGACAAGCTCGTCCCTTGAAAGCTTTTGTTCCATAATACTACCTCCTCATTCCCTTATAAACGATCTGTCGCACTCCTCCGATTCATCGGACACATACCGCTCCACTTTCATATGGAGGTCATACTTTTCCCGCAATTCGGCAATCTGCGCCATCATATCCGAAGCGTGGTGAGCATCGATTGCGGCTTGGTCTTTCCAACTGTCTATGAGGAGAACGGTTTCCTCATCGTTCAACGGAAAGAAGTATTCGTATCTCAGATTTCCGCTTTCCGCACGGATAGCGTCAACAACGCCGCTGCTTACCATCTCTTCGGCGAATTTTCTTGCGTTTTTGTTTTTTCCGCTGTAATATATATTTATTTTGATCGCCATTATATATCAAAATCCTCGGATTTGAGGTTGCTGTAATATCTGCCCTTTTCCGCCGTGAATTTCAGCACGCAGTAATCGGGGTCGGTAACGCCCTTTTTGTAATACATCTTATCGCCGAACTGCCATATCCGTTCCTTGGCTTCTGCTGTTTCCAGAACCTCGACCGTTCCGACAAGGCTCACTCCTCTGAAATAACGCTTGTCCATAAAATAAACGCTCGCCTTGTTATTCTTCAAAAAGCATTTCACCTTGTTTGAGGACGTATTGGTCGAGAACCATATTTCCTTGATTCCGTTACGCTCCCTCGGCTTTAACATTGCTTTTGTAACGGGAAAGCCCTCCGCGTCTATATACGAGATAAAGCTCGTGCCAGATTTGTCGATTATCTTGCCGATTGTTTCTTCGGGGTTTCTCATATTCCGACCTCCTAAATAAATTCAGCTCCAAGCCTTTTTAACTTGTTAAAATACCTATCTCTTTTTGACTTAAATACTGTTCCGATTGCCGATGTGTTCAAAATAACCTTAAACCCATTTTCGCAAGCACTTATTGCGGTAAGCGCAACACAAGCACCGCCGTCCACACCAATCAGTTCTATTGTATCACAAGCATTTTCCTTTAGGAAATTTGTTAATTCAGCATTAGAAAACGCATTGCCAACATATTTACGGAAACAATGCGGTGAAACGATTTTAAGTCCATTGACCCATTCCGCTGCCGCTGTTCCTTCAAAACATTTCACGGGAGCGAGCATATTGATAAGATTTTTCTTCGTCAAATGCTTTATATAAATAACTAAAGATGCATCGGTTTTATCTATCACACTATTTACCCTATTCAGCAAATCGGAATCGTACTTAAAAATTGGAGCGTGATTAGTTCCCACTGTTCCTTCCTGCATATCCACCACAAGCAAAGCCTTTTTCATTTACTCACCTTCATAGTCTGTGCCAATCATTGTCAATACATTTCATACTAGTCCACCAACACAAAATTACGTCTTACGCCGCCGAGTAATTAACAATAGCAACTTCCATCAATGTATTTTCCAATTGTTCAATAATCTGCTCTAAACGCTCAAGAACAGAACCCGTGTAAACCACCTCGCCGCACTGCTTGCATTTAAGGCACGGAACGTGCTTGATAACAATAACGCGGTCACAAACCTCGGCAACGTGTGTAGTTGTCGATTCTTCCATTTTGCCCTTGCAGTAGAAACAAGTCATGTCAATCACCAACCTTTCGTGTTTTCATATCCGCGTTCCATTTATCGGTCGCAGGATAATACGCGGTTATTATAAACAGTTTACCATCTCCCAAACCTACACATACGTGAAGGGATTTTCCGCCAACAGATAGTCCCAATATAAGGCAGCTTGGATACGGATAGTCATCGGGATATTGTTCAATTATTTCACCATTTAATATTGTATTACACACATCACACAATTTTATACCACGCTCTCTAAAACGATATGCGGTATGCTTTGTAACAATAATATTATCAATATCCAAAACAAGTTTACGAAGTTCTGTAATGTCAATCATTTCATATTCCTCAAACGTCAATCCACCAACACTGGGTTTCTATCCTCTTCCCATGGCAAGCCCCACTTGTTGAGAGCGTCCATAAACGGGTCGGGGTTCATTTCCTAATTATTCACACCACGCATCTCTTTTATAGCGATATCCACCATTGCTTTTAGAAACGGCAAATCGTCAAGATTGGGATTGTCAACTCTGAAAGTACAGCCGCACACTTTCTCAAACACCCTGCCGAAAACCGACTTGCGCCGTCCACCGCTGCATGAACCGCAATTACCGCAGTGATCTATATGCCGCCATGCACTTTCCTTGATATCGTCACCAACGGGATATTTTTCAGGCAGCTCCATATTGTCCAACCATACAGTCCAACGGTTGTCCTTTTCGTCAATATCATTTATTGCGATAAAGCACACGCACTTGTCACCGTATTTTACCCAATAATATATTTTATCTCTCCAGCAATTACGGTTATCTTTATAAAATGCAAGGTGACAGCCCTCAAGATAATTGACAAAATCCAACGCTATATCGCGGTCGTCTGCCGATAATTCCATGCAGATATAGTCCTTGATGTTCGGTTTGGTCATGAATTAATCCTTTTCGTTAATCAACCAAAACGGGGTCTCTATCCTCTTCCCACGGCAAGCCCCACTTATTGAGTGCGTCCATAAACGGGTCGGGGTTCATTTCCTCGACATTAAACACTCCGGGCTTTTTCCACTCGCCTGTCAACACCATCATTGCGCCAATCATCGCGGGAACTCCCGTAGTGTATGAAATCGCCTGGGAACCGACTTCCTTGTAGCACTCCTGGTGGTCGCAAATATTATAGAGGTAATAATTCTTGGGTTTGCCGTCCTTTTTGCCTTGGAAAATGCAGCCTATATTGGTCTTTCCGACTGTTCTCGGACCGAGAGAGGCAGGGTCGGGCAGAACCGCTTTAAGGAACTGAAGCGGAACAATTTCCTTGCCCTCGTACATTATCGGCTCGATAGACGTCATTCCCACATTCTCCAGACACTTCAAATGAGTGAGATAGCTCTGCCCGAACGTCATAAAGAACCGAATCCGTTTGATTCCCTTGATGTTCAGCGCAAGGGATTCAAGCTCCTCGTGGTGCAGCAGATACATATCCTTTTCGCCCACTCCCTTGAAGTTGTAAACGCGCTTGATTTCCATCGGCTCGGTTTCAACCCATTTGCCATCCTCGATGTAGCTGCCCTTTGCGCTTACCTCGCGGATATTTATTTCGGGATTGAAGTTGGTCGCGAACGGATAACCGTGGTCGCCGCCGTTGCAGTCCAGAATATCGATATAATTTATCTCGTCAAACTCGTGCTTTTGCGCGTATGCCGAGAACACTCCCGTAACGCCCGGATCGAATCCGCTGCCCAGAATCGCGGTGATTCCCGCCTTCTCAAAACGCTCACGGTATGCCCACTGCCACGAATATTCAAACTTCGCGGTGTCCTCCGGCTCGTAGTTCGCTGTATCAAGATAGTCCACCTTACACTCAAGGCACGCGTCCATAATGTGCAGATCCTGATACGGAAGCGCCAGATTCATCACGATGTCAGGATTATAGCTCTTGATCAATGCAACCAGATCCGCCACGTTGTCCGCGTCAACCGCCGCCGTGGAAATCACCGTCTTGGTGGTCGGCTGCAGCTTATCGCGAATCGCGTCACACTTGGACTTAGTGCGTGACGCAATCATAATCTCCGTAAAAACCTCGCTGTTCTGACAGCACTTTGCAATCGCGACTCCCGCGACTCCGCCCGCTCCTATAATTAAAGCCTTGCTCATTTAAGTATCCTCCTGATTTTAATTTGCAAATCTGGCAAATCTCTTTGCGATTTTCGGTTTGACTAGCCTCGCTGTAAAAGCTCCGCTAACGCTGCGCTTTTACAGCGGCTTGCCGAATTTGCCTGAGCTGCCCGTAGGCAACTGTATTACTAATTTCTCCTTAATGATTGTGTTTTGAATTTGCACCGATCGCCAATAGGTTTTTTGGTTATAACGTGCCGGAATTGCAACCCGGTTTGCTGATACAACATTTAATACAAATTCATACCAATGCTTGCCAATACCGCGACAACCATATAAATCGTTGCCGCGCTTGCCGCCACTTTGGAAATCTGCCCGACACGCATGAATGTTACTACCGCAACAACCGCCGTGCTCAACAACAGTGCCGCTGTCAACAATCGCAGTATGTAAGTTACCCGATAATCGGAATCCACATAATTTTCATCGCTGACGCTCTCGCCGAGTTCCGCGAGTTTGCTGTTCAACTCACGGATACTTTTTTTAGATTGAGAATAAAATTCCCGAACCTCGCCGTGTATTGTTACCGCTCCGCGCGCCAATCCCAAGGAATTGAAATTCTCATCGTACCATGAGGGGCTTGCTTTTACCAGAAGCGGCTCTACCGAATCTTGGGTGAACACCAGATAAAAGTGGTCTGTTCCCAAGGGGATAAATCGGAATATTACGTGCTTCAGAGTGTGAACCTCCTTAGCGTAGTTCACCTCAAACTCACACAGCGCACCCTCTTTTGAATATCTTGTCAGCTCTTCGGTTTCGGTTTTCGTAAGCCCCGAAATTCCCGTGACAACACTCCACACCATCCAACCCAGAAACGCGAGAACAAGAACCACAAGTCCGAATTTAATTTTCATTGTATACATCCTCCATCTCTACAGTTTTCCACAATATGTATTAATTCCGAAACTTATATACCCAAAAACGTAACAAGACATAATCAAAACCTTATTCTTCAAATTCCTGTGCCACCAACGGTAAGAGTATAGAGCGTAAGCAGAGCGATTCCAACCGCCGCAACTCCAAACACTATTTTTACCGCATTGTTGGACTGAAGCATTCCGTTTCTGCTGCCAAGGAAGGAAAGCACACCAATGACAACGATTCCCGCGCCGCAAAGCAGCCGCAATCCGCCAAATTCCTTATATCGCGCGTCTATGTAATAGTATACGTTAAGGGATTCCTCCTCCGTAATCGTTTCACTTCGGAGCAGCACATTGTTAATATCCTTAGCTTCTTGTATGAGCTTGTAATCCATTGATACTATTCTGCCCTTGATCTTCACTCCGCCGCTTTCGGAAAATCCGCTGAGGGGAAAGTTCTTGTCTATCCACGAGGGCTTTGCCCGCACAAGAAATCTCACGATGCCGTCCTCGGACATCGCCAGATAATAATGCTCCTTACCCGTGGGAATAAAGTTTATGGTGTTCTTAACCTCAAATGCCTCATCGGCAAAAAATGCCGTAAATTCGCAGACGTCTCCCTTCTGAGCATCATCAGGCGACGCAGAACCGTTTTTTATCAGTGCTGTTGCGCCCGAAATGATAAGCCACAGTAAGACCGCTGCCATAATCACATAACCAAAAACCGTTAAAAATTTGCTTTTTGTTTTCATTATACCCTCCCCGCCAGTGTATCCCGGACGTTATTCGGCAGCGCGAAACACCCGCTGTGAACGTATTGATTATAATACCGTGTCCGCAGACCCTGTTCGAGCCACCACTCCGCGTTTTGGTCGTTCACGGGGTGATACTTTTTGGAAGCAAACCCGAACAGCCAATGCCCGCTTGGATAAGTCGGAATATGCGCCTGATACACAAGCGCAATCGGGAAGAACGCCTTGATTCGACTGTGAGCGCGTTTCATCGCCGCCGCGTACTCGTCATAGAACGTGCTTTCGTGCTGATTCACAAGGATTCCGTCCTCGCGCAGTGCCTTGTAACAGTTTCCGTAGAACTCCTTGGTGAACAAGCCCTCGCCCGGACCGAACGGGTCGGTGGAATCCACGATAATGAGGTCGTACTCGTTTTCCGCGCCGCGCACGAATTTCAGTCCGTCCTCATAGTGGATTGTCACTCTCGGATCCGAGAGGGAGCACGCAGTCTGCGGCAGATACTCGCGGCACAATTCCACAACGCGGCTGTCGATTTCCACAAGGTCGATATGCTCCACGCTCTTGAACCTGCACAGCTCACGCACCGCGCCGCCATCGCCGCCGCCGATAACCAGAATCCGCTTGATATTCCGATTTACCGCCATCGGAACATGAGCAATCATTTCGTGATAAATATACTCGTCCTTTTCGGTGAGCATAAGAAACCCGTCCAATACCAATATCCGCCCCAGCTCCTCACTTTCGAGAATATCGATCTGCTGAAACTCGCTTTTCTCGCTCACCAAATGCTCGCGGATTTTTATTGAAAACCGCACACTTTCCGTATGATTTTCCGTGAACCACAATTCCATAAATCACTTCGCCGCCTTTTTCAGAGAGTCACAATAGAACTCATATGCCATTTTGCAAAGTATTTCGCCTTCATTTTCCCAAAACTCAATATCCGTATCGCGGAGGATTTTTTCGTCCTCCTCGGTGAGGTACTGTGGAATATCCGAGTAATATGTGAGCCGCTCGTCCTCTCTGAACTTATCAAAAACGCTTGTATAAGTATTATGCAGCAGTTCAAGCAGCTTATTGTCCCCTATACGCTGAATACCTCTCATAGCGTACCAATAGCATTCGAATCCCCAGTTGCAGAAAAATTGCACAAAGCCGCCGTTGTAAATGTCCACAACCAACTTCCACAGAGCGGCGATTTCCTGTTCGGTTTCGTCGAGTTTATTCCAGTCGCCGCCGCATTGATACTCCAGCTTTTTGCAGAACTCAATGGAATATCCGTCCCATAAATCAACAAAATCTTTCATATCTTACTCCTCATTTAAGGCATATGTGTCCCGTCATCGCCCAAAGCGTCAAAAAAACATCTATACCACCTGGGAATCCGTATATCAGAAAAGTACCCGATATCCGAAAGCACCTCGGATATTGCGGCAAACCCGTCATTATAAAAACGTATAATTCTGCGTTTAGGGTCGGAAATTCCCTTGTAATTATGCGGACACATAAATGTCCAGTCCGCGCTGTTCCCGTTAATGATTATCCTGAAATGCTTATCAACAATATCAAGCTGAGTCAGCAGAGTATGGTGTTCATCTGCGTCCTTAACGTGCGCCACGATCACGGGTTGAGTATCGTCAAACGGAATAGCGATAATCAGCGGTTCTTTATGCTTAATATATTCGTTTACCGTTTCGTCATCGGGATATTTTCTGTATTCCATAACCCGCTCCTTATATGAATTTGCAAATCGTGAAACGGGCAAACTTCGTTTGGTCACGACTATTCCACAACCTCAAGGTACTCCACATTCATATCCTGAGGACCCGTAAGTGAACAGCCCTTCTCCTTGGCGAACGCGATATAATCCAGAATATCTCGCGTAATCCGCTCTCCGGGAGCAAGAATCGGAATCCCCGGCGGATAGCACATCACGAACTCGCCGCATACTCTGCCCGCCGTCCGCTCAATCGGCAGCGACACGCGCTTTGCGTAAAACGCTTTCTGCGGCGGCAAATCCACAGTGGGATTGATATATTCGTGGTCGAACAGCCCAGCGGGGGAGCGTCCGTACAATCGCTTAATCTCGGAGAGCGCGCTTACCAGCCGCTCAATGTCCAACGCGCGGTCGCCGCCCGTGATAATCGCGAGGATATTTCCGATGTCGCCAAACTCGATCTGAATATCGTATTCATCACGCAAGAGGTCGTACACCTCTATTCCTGCCAGACCCATCGCGCGCGTATGTATCGACAGCTTGGTCTTGTCGAACGCGAAGAACTCCGCGCCGTTGCAAAGCTCCTCTCCGAACGCATAATACCCGCCGACCGCGTTTATCTCGCGCCGCGCGTATTCGGCGAACTCCACGGTTTTCGCGTAGAACTCCCGACCGTTCAGCGCGAGATTCTGCCGCGCAAGGTCGAGTGACACCATCAACAGATAACTCGCCGAGGTGGTCTGGGTGAGGTTGACGATTTGCCGCACATAGTCGCAATTGACGTTTTTCCCCATCAGCAGAATCGCGCTTTGGGTAAGACTTCCGCCCGTTTTATGAACCGAAGCTGCCGCCATATCCGCGCCCGCCGCCATACCAGAAACGGGCAGATTTTCGCCGAAATAGAAATGCGTTCCGTGAGCCTCGTCGCACAGCACCATCAGCCCGTGCTTGTGCGCAATCTCCACGATTTTCCGCAAGTCAGAGCAGATTCCGTAATAAGTCGGATTGTTCACCAAAACCGCCTTAGCATCGGGGTTGCGGATAATCGCCAGCTCCACCTCGGCGGGAGTCATTCCCAGCGGGATTCCAAGCTCGCCGTTCACCCCCGGATTTACATACACGGGAATCGCGCCGCACACCACCAACGCATTAATAGCGCTTCTATGTACATTTCGCGGTAGAATTATCTTATCGCCCGACTTGCACACGCTCATTACCATCGCCTGAACCGCACCCGTTGCTCCGCTGACGATAAACAGCGAGTTTTCCGCGCCAAATGCGTCCGCGGCAAGCTCCTGAGCCTCTTTGATTACCGACACCGGGTGGCATAGATTATCAAGCGGTTTCATGGAGTTCACATCGCTTTGAAGGCAATTCTCTCCCAAAAAATCCGTAAGTATTTTATTTCCGCGCCCGCCCTTATGTCCCGGCACATCAAACTTTACTATACGATTCTTGCGGTATTCGCGCATAGCCTCGTAAAGCGGGGCGTAATCCTGATTCAATTTCATTTATTTTCCTGTCAATAAATATTCATTCCGCTGAAGATTTCAATCATCTCCCTACGCAGAGAGTTAGTGATCTCCAGCCGCTCCTGCGGGTGAACCTCGTAAACGTCCGTATTAAATAAGTAATTCTGCAGCTCGATTTCTTTGATCAGCATTTTCGTATGGAATATGTTGGATTGATAAACATTCACGTCCATCGCGTCGTATTTCGTCAGCGTTTCTGGATTGATAAACTGCTGAATAGAATTCATCGGCGCATCCATAAAGCACTTCTTGCCCGTGACATCGCGCGTAAAGCCGCGGACGCGGTAATCGATGATAATTATATCGGAATCAAAACTGCCAATAAGGAAATCCAACGTTTGCAGCGGCGAAATCTCACCGCAGGTCGCCACGTCAATATCCACACGGAATGTTGAAATTGCCTTGTCGGGGTGATATTCGGGGAAAGTATGGACGGTGATATGGCTTTTGTCCAGGTGAGCGAGTATGGTTTCGGCATTTCCGCCGACATTCTGAAAATACCCCATACCCTTATTGCAGGAGCTGTCAACTCGGTCGGGATTGATATTCCCCTCGGCAAACAGCACATTCACCGAAGCCCCTTGCGGCTCGTAATCCTGTTTCGATATATTAAGCACCGTAGCCCCAATTCTCTCGGTAACGGCGCACAAAATTCCCGTCAAACGCTCGGAATTATACTGCTCGTCTATATACGCGATATAATCCTTTTGCTCCCTCTCGCTTTTCGCGTAGCAAATATCGTAAATATTAAAGCTAAGCGTTTTCGTGAGATTATTAAATCCATACAAAGCCAACTTTTTATCCAAAGCCAACACCCCTTATTTGCATTATTATAGCAATTATAATGATTATATCATATTTAACCGAAAATATCAAGGGCTTTTACAAAATTATTTTCATCAAGATTTCAAAAGTGCCTTTTGTACTTCCTTACCTATTATAACATGACCATCGGAATTGGGGTGAATGTCCAGCTTGTTGATGTTGGTGGTTTGCCCCTCTTTGCCGCGGAATGCCGTGTAGATGTCGGCTATCGCCACATAATCGCTCTCCAGCCCATTAATACCGCCGTTAAGCTCGGCGAGTTTCTCGTCCGCAACTCTGCCCGCCGCAGACAACAGCACATTCCCGTTAAACGGATTATACACCGTCAGCAGAACGATTTTCGCTTCGGGGTTCAGCTCATGGATCCGTTCGGTGATTTGACGTATATTGTCCACGATCGCCGCCGTATCAACATTCTCTGCCGCCGATAATGCCGCAGTCATAATCCGATTGGTGTATTCCGAAATCATTTCCGCCTTGAATGTTCCGTCCAGAATCGCTTGTATAATCGTGGTGTCCGTTATCGCTTTGGTTTTTATCGCGGTGAACAACGGTTTGAGAAAATCATTCCCGCCAATTGAAATCACTACGTTATCTGCGGCGGAAACCGCATCTGACATTTCGTCCTCCGCAAGAGCCGCCAACAGCTCCCCCGACTTGCGTCCGTCTACTGCGAGATTTCTGTAATCCTCGGATTCACCGCTCAGAATACTTCCAAACGAGCCGAGCGCACTGTAACCGTCCCCCGAAACGTAGCCCGGAAGTCCGTACCCCGATGCAATCGAATCCCCGATAACCGTGAGATTCCCCAAACTCGAAACCGCCGAGACCACCGCCGCGATTGTCCATAAATTCAACATAAACTCACTCCTTATTTTAATAGCAAATCCGAAACCGCGCAGATGAAATCCGCTCTGCGGATTTCATCTGTGCTCGCTGAGCTTTACCTCACACCGCTGCGCGGTGTTCGGGCAAAGCTCGCGTTTCGGATTTGCACTAATCACCAAACACTTGTTTTGAATTATAACGCGCTAAAATTTATCTCCGAACAGTGAACTATGGTTATAACCCAAACAACTATTAACTGTTTTAGAATTTCCGTTTCCGCGCCGCATATGTATGATTTTCCTTGAGGAAAAAATTCACAATTGATTCGTGACATATCACAAATCACAGTGGCGATATGTGAATTTTGTATAATTTGATTCCAAATTTTTGTCAAATTTATAGAAATTGACTATTGCAATTATC
>CAMWMN010000026.1 GCA_947175385.1 uncultured Clostridia bacterium
CGACAAGGTTATGTTAATTCGTTCTTTTCAGTATTGTTCAATTTTCAAGGAGCTTGTTCGTTATCATTTCCGACAACTTTTACATTATACCACATTATTTCGAGCTTGTCAAGTAGTTTTTTGAAATTTTTTCAAAAAAATTTCAACATCCCCCGAATCAATGCGACCCTTTCGGGTGGAGGCGCCACCCAGATTTGAACTGGGGATCAGGGTGTTGCAGACCCTTGCCTTACCACTTGGCTATAGCGCCGAATGGAGCGGATTACGAGGCTCGAACTCGCTACCTCCACCTTGGCAAGGTGGCGCTCTACCAGATGAGCTAAATCCGCGTTCGGAAGACTCAAACTCGCATCTTCAACTTTGAAAAAGTTGAACTCTACCAAATGAGCCAAATCCGCAATGGTGCCTTCAGCCGGAATCGAACCAGCGACACAGGGATTTTCAGTCCCTTGCTCTACCAACTGAGCTATAAAGGCATTTGGCGACCCGGAAGAGACTCGAACTCTCGACCTCCGCCGTGACAGGGCGGCGTTCTAACCAACTGAACTACCGGGCCGAAACGCGCCCCGAAAGGCGCGAAATATGGTGGAAGTTACAGGGCTCGAACCTGTGACCCTCTGCTTGTAAGGCAGATGCTCTCCCAGCTGAGCTAAACTTCCGAACCGCTTTCTTCAAGCGACTATTATATTATACACCGTTTATCCCGATTTGTCAATAGTTTTTTTAAATTTTTTAATCTTTCAGCATTTTTAACAAATCCTCGGTGGTAAATTTATACTTTTTATTGCAAAAGTGACAACAAACCTCGGTGATTTCCTGCTCTTCAGCAAGCTTTTTCAGCTCGGATTTGCCTAAGGACATCAAAATCCCCTTGGTTCTCTCGCGTGAGCAATTACAGAAATATTGTGCGTCCCAACTGTCGAGAACCTCTCCGCCCAGTCCCGCAAGTGCCGCTAAAGCAATATGTTCCGGCTCAAACCTCTGCTTCAACATATGGGAGATTTTATCCATTTTTGCAAGGTTATCCTCTAAAACTTGCAAGGATTTATCCGAAACAGGCGGAACGATCTGCACCATATACCCCACCGCCGCCTTGATTCCGCCACATTCATCGAATAGTATACCCATATTAAATACGGTAGGAAGCTGCTCGGAATTTGAATAATAAGCGGTAATATCTTGTGCGATATTCCCGGAAACCAATGGAATTTGCCCACAGTACGGCTCTTTAAGCCCCATATCCTTGATGACGGTCAGTGAGCCGTCCTTCCCAACCAACTCCTCAACGCTCGCCGCATCGGCTTTGGGATTCCCCGCGCAGCACTTGACATTGCCGCGATAATCCGCCACCGCCGTCAGCGTTCCGCACGGACCGCCGCCGTTGATCCGTAGCGTTAAGAGATCTCCCTCATATTTCAGCATAGCGCCCATAATCGCCGCCGCCGTCACCACACGCCCCAACGCAGCCGTCACTGCTTGTGACAAATCGTGCATTCGCGCCATTTCGCGCACCATATCGGTCGAATCCACAGCCGAGCACAGCATACTTCCGTCCTCGGACAAAGCTCTAACAATTCTTCCCATTTTGCTTCAATTCCTTATACAATTTGTAATATTTACAATATTTTTGCCGAAATAAGCATTTTTTCGCTGTCGGATTTTGGATCATCAAACGTCAGGTACTCCCAGATATTGACAACCTCAAATCCAGTTTCCTCAAGCAAGCGGCAAATTTCTTCATCCGAGAGCGCAATCTCGCGAAAATGCTCCTCTCCGCGCGAATACCGCCCGTCCTCGTCCTCAAAAAACAAGTCCAGATCGATATCCACACCGCAATCCTCGGCGCAAAAGGTGTTCTGCCACACGCAGTAAACCCCGTCCACATCGTAAACAAACGTGTTTTCACCGAGAATTTCACGATGCTTAAACGGAGTATTCACATCAAAAACGAACGCTCCTCCGCGTTTCAGGCTCGCCGCCACGCGTTGGAAACATTTGGAAATGTCCTCTCGGCTTTCAAGATGATTTATGCTGTCCAGCGTGGAAATCACCGCGTCAACGGGATAAGGCAGATCAGTGTTTTCCATTTTCTGGCATATCCACGTCACCTTGTTCGACTTTTCAGCTGCATACGTCAGCATATTTATCGAAACTTCCTGACCGATCATCTCAAAACCGAGCTTCTCCAGCCGCACAGTAAGATTTCCCGTACCGCACCCCATATCGAGAACCTGCTTTCCGTCCGTCATTTTAGACAATATAGACGCATAATATTTGGCTATTTCGTCATACGGCACATTGAACGTGAGCATATCGTAGCAATTCGCGAAAGTCCCGTAACCCGCCATTACTTACAGCCCCCAAGGCGCTCGAACACGATTTCGTATCCGCCCGCGGTCTGATAAGTCAGCGTCTTGTTGACGCGCGAAATCGTTGCGGTGGACGCGCTTGTCTCCTCAACGATGGCGTTATAATTTTTCCCGCAGCGAAGCATTTCCGCGACTTTAAGCCGCTGTGCGATTGACTGCAGCTCTTGCGGAGTGCACAAATCTTCAAGGAATTTCGCGCATTCGTCCTCGTTTTTCAGCGATAAAATTGCCTTGTAAAGCAGATCCATACCAACATTGGCTTTCATAAAAACGCCCCCTTTGATTTTATTTTACCACAATAAAGCAAAAAAGTCAAGCCCTTTTGCACAAAAATGATTTTAGATTGAATTACCTAAAGTATATTTTATCCTTCATTTCGCAATTTGTTGACAAATTATCGGACTATTTATAAATACTCGTTTCTCTCCCACCCATAGCACATATAAATTTGTGATTTTCCCCACCATAAATGGGAGGGGAATCACGGTAGATTGTAACGCAATATGGTTACCAAAGGTATATTTTGCTCCATATTTCGCAATTTGTTGACAAAAAGTTCAAATCGGTTATTATCCTTTCTGTAAATCGGGCTGCAAAAATGTTATAATTTTTTACGGAGCGGGAAACCGCTATCAAAATTTTTACACCCGGAGGATTATGACGTGTGGCAGATGACTACAGCCCGCGTGCGGTCCGAGAGCGGTGAGATGTTTGAGAGCTACGGAATCAAAATAAATTCGACCGTAATTGATGACATCTCGCTCGACAAGGAAGAAACAGAAAAATTTGTCGAGTTGTTAAACCGCCTTGGCGCGTCGGAATTACACGCTTATGATCTGGTTGAAGATTTTTTGGGAAGATAGCAACGTGCCGCATTGTGATTACAATGCGGCATTTTGTCGAAAAATATGACAGATTGTCAAAACTCATTCGACAACCATACATAGAAAACCTTCTTTACACAATACCAAAAATCGGAATTTGAAAATATCAATCTGTATTTTTCCGGTAGGAGCTTTAATCCATACAAAGTGTTAAACGGAAAACAAATTCAGACTGTATATAAACCCGTATGAATAATCCCGGATTTATATACAGTCTAAAAAAATCACTTTTTATTCTTGATGTATTCGTCCATCGCCTTGGCTGCGGTCTTGCCTGCGCCCATCGCGAGGATTACCGTTGCCGCGCCCGTAACCGCGTCGCCGCCCGCGAACACGCCCTCGCGCGAGGTCGCGCCGTTTTCGTCCGCGATAAAGCAGCCGTGCTTGTTGGTATCCAGACCCTCCGTAGTGTTCCGAATCAGCGGATTCGGTGAAGTTCCGATAGACATAACCACGCAGTCCACGTCCAGAACGAACTCGCTGCCGGGCTTTTCCACGGGTCTGCGGCGACCGCTTGCATCGGGTTCGCCAAGCTCCATCTCTATGCACTTCATTCCCGTAACGAACTTATGCTCGTTTCCAAGAATTTCCACGGGATTATTCAGCGTCTTGAAGATGATGCCCTCTTCCTTCGCGTGCTCGATCTCCTCATTACGCGCGGGCATCTCCTCCTCGCCTCTGCGGTAAACTATGTAGACGTTCTCCGCGCCCAGACGTTTCGCGCAGCGCGCCGCGTCCATTGCGACATTTCCGCCGCCTACCACAGCCACAGAGGTGTTCTTTTTAATAGGTGTGTCGCTGCCCTCTTTGTACGCTTTCATCAGATTAACGCGCGTGAGGAACTCGTTCGCGGAGTACACGCCCTTGAGGTTCTCGCCGGGGATATTCATAAACCTCGGCAGACCCGCGCCCGAGCCGATGAAAATCGCCTCGAATCCTTGCTCGAACAGCTCGTCAACCTCGATAGTCCGACCGATTACAACATTGGTTTCCACCTTAACTCCGAGAGCTTTCAGGTTATCCACCTCACGCTGAACGATAGACTTCGGCAGTCTGAACTCAGGGATTCCGTATACAAGAACTCCACCCGCGAGGTGCAGAGCCTCGAAAACCGTAACATCATAGCCCATCTTCGCGAGATCTCCCGCGCAAGTCAGCCCCGAGGGACCCGCACCGATAACCGCGCACTTGTGACCGTTTTTCGCGGGAGCGACGGGTGCCTCAGTGGAATGCGCGTTGTGCCAATCCGCAACAAAACGCTCCAGTCTGCCGATTGCGACAGGTTCACCCTTGATTCCGCGAACGCACTTGGATTCGCATTGAGTTTCCTGAGGGCAGACGCGTCCGCAAACCGCGGGGAGCGAGCTGCTCTGCGAAATCACCTGATACGCGCCCTCGAAGTCGCGCTCCTTGATTTTCGCGATAAATGCAGGAATATCGATAGACACAGGGCAGCCGCCGGTGCAGGGCTTGTTTTTGCAGTTAAGGCAACGTTCCGCCTCGTCCACAGCCTGTTCCTCCGTATATCCGAGCGCAACCTCGCTGAAATTCTTATTGCGGACGTTCGGCTCCTGAACGGGCATTTCGTTCTTTTTCAAACTCATATTAGGCATAATCAGCGTACCCCCTTGTAAAGATTGCAGACCTCTTCGCGCTTGGCGGTTTCAAACTCCTTGTACATCGCGCCGCGCTCGAGAGCCTCATCAAAGTCCACCAGATGACCGTCAAAATCAGGACCGTCCACACACGCGAACTTCGTTTCGCCGCCGACCGTCAAGCGACAGCCGCCGCACATTCCCGTGCCGTCAATCATAATGGGGTTCATCGAAACCACCGTCTTTATGCCGTATTCCTTGGTGAGCTTGCAGACGAACTTCATCATCACAAGCGGTCCGATAGCGATTACCTCGTCATACTGATTCCCCGCGTCAATCAAGGATTTCAGCGCATCGGTAACAAGTCCCTTCTCACCGTAAGAGCCATCGTCCGTCATCATCTTCATCACGTTTGATGCCGCCTTAAACTCGTCCTCAAGAATCACAAGGTCTTTGTTCCTAAACCCAACAATCGAGTGAACTTCGCAGCCGTTGTTATGGAGCTTTTTGGCAATCGGATACGCAATCGCGCAGCCCACACCGCCGCCGACCACAGCAACCTTTTTCAGTCCCTCGGTGTGTGACGGAGTGCCCAAAGGACCAACGAAATCGTGGATAAACTCGCCCTCATTCAGATGATTGAGCTTTTCGGTAGTTGCCCCCACAATCTGGAAAATGATAGTAATTGTTCCCTTTTCGCGGTCGAAATCCGCCACAGTCAGCGGAATACGCTCGCCGTCTTCATCTACTCGCAGAATGACGAACTGCCCCGGCTCGGCTTTCTTCGCGATAAGCGGAGCGTCCACCTCCATCAGAGTAACGGTGGGATTAAGTACTTGCTTTCTTATGATTTTATACATTATAATATATCCTCCCGATATTATTACAAACATCAACATTTATATTTTATCACATCACGGCGGAAATTTCAATAGGTTTTTTGTGCAAATCGACCCAAATTTCGGGGGAATTATTCATAAATTTTTCACAAAAAGCCCCTTGACAAATTATATAATTTGCTATATAATGTTTTATATCCAACAAAATATTGAAGCGGGGGTGAATTTATGGACAACCGAGGAATCGGAATGCACCTGAGAATGGTAAACAACGCTGTTCGGCGATGGATCGACCACAACGCGGAGTTTAAGACCCGAATGGACGAAATCAAGCACCTTACCTGCTCGAACGGCTGGATTATCGCGTATTTGTATGAAATGGAAACACAGGGCAAGACCGTGTATCAGCGCGACTTTGAAAGGGATTTCGGGATCACGCGCTCCACAGCGTCAAAGGTTCTCACGCTGTTGGAGAAAAAGGAGCTGCTAAAGCGCACACAAGCGGAGCATGACGGCAGAATGAAGAAGATAGTGCTTACCGATAAATCGCGCAAGCTGAGCCGTGAAATCGGCGAACGTTCCGCCGAAATGGAACGTCACCTCAAAAAGGGATTCTCCGAAATCGAATTGGAGATGTTCTACGGCTTCCTAAACCGCATTATGGAGAATCTTGAGGATTCCGAATAATTTCCATAAACACAATAAAACCATACTCAAATCCGAAACGCGAGCGGCGCGCCGCACGCGCAGCGTGAGGCGAGTCGCGTCACACAGGCGAGTGCACGTGGAGCATGCACGATTTTGAATTTGCAAATTTAATATAAGGAGAGATACTAATGATTAAAACCTTAGCGCGATGTATTCGCGATGCGGCGGTTCCCGCGATTTTAACACCGGTTCTGGTGTTGTGTGAAGTGGTTATCGAGGTATGTATTCCTACGATAATGGCAAAAATGATTGACAACGGAATTACACCGGGCAATGTAGATGTTGTGGTAAAATATGGCGCGATTCTGCTTGTATTGACGCTATGCGCGGTGTTCTTCGGGGTAATGTCGGGAGTCACCGCGTCCCGCGCAAGCTCACGCTTCTCACGAAATTTGCGACAGGATATGTATTACAATATCCAGCATTTTACATTTTCAAGCATTGACAAATTCTCACCCGCCAGCCTTGTAACACGTCTTACTACGGACGTAACGCGCGTTCAGATGGCATTCCAGATGATAACTCGAATCACCTTCCGCGCTCCCGCAATGCTCATCTGCGCATTCGTGTTCTCTTTCAACACCAACCGCCGGTTGTCAACGGTGTTCCTGTACGCGATTCCGTTCTTGGCGATAGTGTTGGTGATCATCATAAGGCTCGCTTTCCCGGTATTTACAAAAACATTCACCGCGTATGACGAGCTGAACGAGGTCGTTGAGGAAAACGTTCGCGGAATCCGTGTGGTTAAGAGCTTTGTTCAAGAGGAGCACGAGATTTCCAAGTTTGATAAAATCTCCAAGAAGATTTACAGCCTGTTCACCAAGGCGGAAAAAACTGTTGCGTTTAATGCCCCCGCAATGCAGGTGACTGTTTACGCATGCATTATTGCAATTTCGTGGCTGGGTGCACACGCTGTTGTTGCGTCAGGCAACAACGAGGCTCTCGGACTTACCACCGGCGGACTTACCTCAATGTTCAGCTACACTATGCAGATCCTCATCAGTCTTATGATGATTTCAATGATCTTCGTAATGATGACTATGAGTAAAGCAAGCGGCGACCGCGTTGCTGAGGTTCTTAACGAAACAAGCGACATAAATGACGGCGAACGTAACCTTACCGAGCTTAAAGACGGCTCGATAGAGTTCAGAAACGTTTCGTTCAAATACTCGGATAAGGCTGAGAGCAACGCGCTCGATTCCATCAGCCTTACGATAAAATCCGGCGAAACCGTGGGAATCATCGGCGGAACGGGTTCTTCCAAATCCACATTGGTGCAGATGATTCCGCGCCTGTATGACGTAACCGAGGGCGAGGTTCTGGTCGGCGGAGAGAATGTCCGCGATTACAATCTTGAGGCTCTGCGAAACAATGTCGCGGTGGTATTGCAGAAAAACACGCTGTTCAGCGGAACGATCTACGAGAATATCCGTTGGGGCGATGAAAACGCGACAGACGAACAGGTTCAGCACGCTTGCAAGCTCGCTTGCGCGGACGAGTTTGTCCAGAAATTCCCCGACAAATACGATACTTATATAGAACAAGGCGGCTCAAACGTTTCGGGCGGACAAAAGCAGCGTCTGTGCATTGCACGCGCTCTCTTAAAGCACCCGAAAATCCTGATTCTGGACGATTCCACCAGCGCGGTTGATACGCATACGGACGCGATGATACGCAAGGCGTTCCGCGAAGAGATCCCGAACACCACGAAAATCATCATTGCCCAACGCGTAAGCTCTGTCTGCGATGCGGACAAAATAATCATTATGGACGATGGTAAAATCGCCGATATGGGCACTCATGACGAGTTGTACGCGCGCGGCGGAATCTACACCGAAATCTATGACAGCCAGACAAAGGGGGCGGATAACGATGAGTAACAGCAAAATGCCAATGAACAAGCCACCGCGCGGCGCACGTATGCCGATGAAGTTCGATGCGAACGTCATCAAGCGGCTTTTAAGCTATATGAAGCCCTATCGCGGCAGAATGATAATCGTTGCCATCTGCACGCTTTTGACGTCCGGCGCATCTGTAAGTTCATCATTGTTCCTCAAAAAGCTGATCGATGATTACATTCTTCCGCTTGTTGCGGCGGACAATCCCGATTACAGCGGTCTGCTGAGAGCCATCATTCTTATGGCGGGACTTTTCTTGATGGGCGCATTAAGCGCGCTGTTTTCCCAGCGGATTATGGCGGTCGTATCACAGGGAATGATCAAAACGATACGTGACGAAATGTTCACGCATATGCAGTCGCTGCCCATCAGATATTTCGACACCCACACCCACGGCGATGTAATGAGCTTTTACACCAATGACGCGGACGCAATGCAGCAAATGCTTTCGCAGGCGATTCCAAGCGTGATGTCCTCGGGGGTTACGATAATCGCGGTGTTCTGCTCTATGCTTGCTCTGTCTATATGGATGACACTGCTTGTAATTGTCATTCTCGGTCTTATGATGATCGTTACCGCAAAAGTCGCGGGAAAATCCGGCGCGTTCTTTATGCGCCAGCAGAAATCCCTCGCGGACGTAAACGGCTACATCGAGGAAATGATCAACGGTCAAAAGGTTGTCAAGGTGTTCTGCCACGAGGAAAAGGCAAAGCAAGGCTTTGACGGTAAAAACTCCGTGCTGTGTGAGGACATTTATATGGCAAACTCGTTTGCCAACGCACTTATGCCGATCAACAACTTTCTGGGATATTTGCTGTATGTCATACTCGCGGTAGTTGGCGCGTTCTTTGCAATAAAGGAGATTCCGAACGTTGCTTGCTTTACGATAAACGTTCTTTCTCTCGGTTCTATCGTATCTTTCCTGCAGCTTTCGAGAAGTCTGGTGGGTCCGATAGGTCAGGTATCGCAGCAGCTCAACGCGGTAGCGATGGCGATGGCGGGCGCAGAGCGAATCTTCACGCTGCTTGACGAGCAGCCTGAAACCGATGACGGCTATGTAACGCTCGTAAACGCGAAACGTGTCAATGGTGAGTTGGTTGAAACCGAGGAGCGCACTCACCTTTGGGCTTGGAAACACCCGCACACCGCAGACGGCTCCGTAACCTACACCGAGCTTACCGGCAATGTCGTACTGGACGATGTGGATTTCGGCTATGTCCCCGAAAAGACGGTACTCCACAATATCAAGCTCTATGCGGAGCCGGGGCAAAAGGTCGCGTTTGTCGGAGCAACCGGCGCGGGAAAAACCACCATCACCAACCTGATAAACCGATTCTATGACATCGCGGACGGTAAAATCCGCTATGACGGAATCAACATCAACAAGATAAAGAAAGCGGATTTGCGCCGCTCTCTCGGAATCGTTCTTCAGGACGTAAACCTGTTCACGGGCACGGTTATGGACAATCTCCGTTACGGAAAGCCCGACGCGACCGATGAGGAATGCGTTGCGGCGGCAAAGCTCGCCAATGCGGACGGATTTATCCGAATGCTGCCCAATGGCTACAATACCGTGCTCAAGGGCGATGGCAGCGGACTTTCGCAAGGTCAGCGGCAGCTTATTTCGATAGCCCGCGCGGCGGTTGCCGACCCGCCCGTAATGATTCTGGACGAGGCGACAAGCTCCATTGATACGCGCACGGAATCCATCGTGCAGGCGGGAATGGACGCGCTGATGAAGGGGCGCACGGTATTCGTCATCGCGCACCGCCTCTCCACGGTCAAAAATTCCGATGTAATTATGGTTCTTGAACAAGGCAGAATCATAGAGCGCGGAAGCCACGAAAAACTGATTTCCGAAAAGGGGCAGTATTACAGGCTCTACACAGGCGCGTTCGAGTTAGAATGACAAAACAAAAAATCCCCCTCAACTGAGGGGGATTTTAGTTAGCCTATAAACTCACGTACAAGCGCGTCCTTGGGAACAAATTCCCTATCAATCGGTTTGAGCAGCTTTAAGAACTTCTCGATATCCGCATACTGCGCGTAATCCGCGTACTCCTTGGAGGCGACCTCCAGCTCTGGCAGCAGAATATCACGGTAAACAAGAGCCTCGTACTCGATAAACGTGTCGATATCGAAATTCGCGCGATCTTTGTATGGCATTATATACAGATTCTCGCCACGCTCCACCGACTTGAAAAACTCAAACGTTTCGGCGATTCCGCGCCCGCGATACAGCTTATCGCGCATCAGCCGCCGCATAAGACGGATTTTCGATGGGTGGAGCAGCTCCTCGCCGCTTTGGATTCGCGTGCGAACGCTGACATAAACGCCTTGCGTAAAAACCTCGCAATCCCCTGTCAACAGCGGATTCAGCGCGTGGATTCCCTCAATGATAACCAAATCGCCGTCCTCGCGTTTCAGCGGATAACTCGCATGCCGAGCCTGCTCGGCGAAATCAAACGTCGGAATTTCAATTTCGACCTCGTGAAACAGCTTTTCAAGGTGTTCCTTAAACAGCTCAATATCCATACGATATGGACTTTCGAAGTCGATTTTGCCGTCCTTGTCGCGCGCCGCCTCGTTCATCTCCATCGGCAGGAAATAGTTGTCCATCGAGATGGTGTGTGCCTTGCAGCCCTTTTCACGCAGACAATTTGCCAGCCATGCCGCCGAGGTGGTCTTTCCAGAACCGGACGGACCCGAAATCAGCACGATCGGGCGCTCCTTGCGCTGTTCGTAAATCTTCTCCGCAACTGCGGAAATCTGCTCTCCGTAAGCCCTCTCGCTCTCGCTTATGAACTTTTGCGGATTGTCTGTCGCGTTGTTAAGCTGTTCAATCGAAACGCATTTCATATGTTGCTTGCTCCTCTGAATAAATCTGTAAATTTTTGGTAATTATGTGACTTGGCAAGCGCCCACCGCGCCCGCGCTACGGCATATTCCACGGTGTACTTCCCCACCTCGATTATCGGGAAATCCACGTGCCCTACTGCATATTCACCGAGATTCGTGCCGCCATACGCGCACTGCGTAGCCACGATGACATAAACTCCCGATTCCGCTAGCTTGGCAACATCTTCCATCAGGTAATCGGGAATCCCTCCCATGCCGTAGCTCTCAAGAATCAGCGCCCTCACATTGCTCGGAACGCACAGCTTCTGCCCCGGAATCAGCTTGACGAGGAAAACATCATCGGACATATGCTCATAAAAGCGCGTTTCGCCCGAATACTCCTCAAAAAAGCATATTTCGCCATCAGTGTTGAAAAATCCGTAATCGTCATTGTTCACACTATCGAATGAATCAATATTCTCAGTTTCGTACTTGTGAGCGCACCTACCGTCAATGATTGCACCGTCAAATACCAATCGCACACCAAACGCGCGCTCGTCCGCGGCAAATCTTACCGCATCGCGCAAGTTTATCGGAGCGTCCGAGTACTCCACCGTCATCGGCTTCATACTCCCTGTGAACACGATCGGCTTGCGCGGATTCTGAATCAGACAAGACAAGGACGCGGCGGCATAAGCCATAGTGTCCGTGCCGTGGAGAATTACAAATCCGTCAAATTCGTCATAACGCACACGAACAAGCCGCGCCAGAGTTTCCCAATGGCGCGATGTCATATTCGTGCTGTCCAAATTAAACGGCTGCTCGGTATGGATTTCCATAGGAATTTCCACACCGCGTAACAGCTCGCTCACCGAAAGCGCGGGTTCGAGACCGTTTTCGCTTTTAGCACAGGAGATAGTTCCGCCCGTGCCGATAACGAGAATTTTCGGCATAGCTCCGCTATAACCGTCAACCGACATTATCTCGGCTCAACAATGAACTTCATTGCCGTGCGTTCCTCGCCGTCAATGATAACGGTCGTGAACGCGGGAATGCAGATCAGATCCACGCCGACAAGAGCCATATAACTGCGCGCAATAGCGATGGACTTCACAGCCTGATTCGCCGCGCCCGCGCCGACCGCCTGAACCTCAACCTCTCTGTTTTCGCGGATAACCGCCGCAATTGCACCTGCAACCGACTTAGGTATAGAGTGTGCCGAAACCTTAACTACTTCCATTTTCCTCACCTTTCGCATCGTTAAATAACGTGTTCGCCTTTCTGTATATATAGTATAGTAATATATAATTCACGCGGATTGCCATCATTTGCCACAACGCTTGCAAAACCGCCTGATTTCCGTACATTTTCCGCTCTTTTGGTCAACCGTCACGCAACAGCCGCAGATGTCGCACTCGCCGTTCGCGAAAACGTGCCTTCGCGGATAATAAGTCACAAACTTCTCAATTATTATATCTTTTTCCACGCCCAATACAGATTCGCGCGGACCTGTCATACCCACATCGGTGATATACCCCGTGCCGTCAATAATCTGCTCATCGGCGGTCTGGACGTGTGTATGTGTTCCGAGAACTGCCGAAACCCTCCCCGCGAGAAAATATCCCATCGCGCGTTTCTCGCTGGTCGCTTCGGCGTGGAAGTCCACGATCATCACCCTCGCAGAAATCCCCTCCAACAGCCGCTCAACGCACTTAAACGGGTTATCAACGGGCTGCATAAATGCCGTACCGATCAGATTCACAACTGCAACGCTGTACGCGCCGAAATCCAGTTCACAGATACCTTTTCCGGGCAAGTCCCCGCCGAAATTCGCGGGACGCAACAGCGTATCGCGCCGCTCATATTCCGCCTCGATGGAATGCTTGCGGAACGAGTGGTTCCCTGTGGTGATAACGTCCGCGCCCGCGTTGTAGATCGCCTCTGCGGAGCGCGCGTCAATTCCGTTGCCCTCGGCGGAGTTCTCGCCGTTGACTATCACCATATCCGCGCTAAATTCGCGCTTAATATCGCGGAGGTGCTCAGTCAGCGCGTTCACTCCAGCGGGTCCAACCACATCACCGATAAATATGATGTTCATTATCGGAAGATCACCTGATCGCGACCCGGACCAACGCCAATTATCGTAATCGGACACCCACACAGCTCCTCAAGACGGGAGATGTAAGCGCGGCACTTTTCGGGCAGCTCGTCAAAGCTGTGGCAGCCGGACAAATCACCACTGTAACCTTCGATTTCCTCATAGATGGGCTTGCAGTCCTCAAGCTCCTCCAGTGTCACGGGAAAGTCCTTCAGCACAGTGCCGTCTGACTTCTGATATGCCGTGCATACTTTCAGAGTGCCAATATCCGCCAGAGTGTCGAACTTGTTTATTGCGATTGCGGTAAGCCCGTTCACGCGAACAGCGTGCCGCATAATCACCGCGTCAAACCAACCTGTTCTGCGGGGTCTGCCCGTGGTCGTGCCGAACTCCCCGCCGCGGTTGCGGATAGTGTCGCCCAGCTCGTCATTAAGCTCCGTAGGGAACGGACCGTTGCCCACGCGCGTGGTGTAGCTTTTCGCCACACCGATAACCTCATCGATCATCTTGGGACCTACGCCCGTACCCACGCAAGCGCCGCCCGCAATCGGGTGACTGGAGGTTACAAACGGGTATGTTCCGAAGTCGATATCAAGTAAAGTTGCTTGCGCACCCTCAAACAGGACTTCTTTGCCCGACTTATACATATCAAACGTAATAACCGAGCCGTCCGCCATATATTTCGCGAGTTTCTCACCATATGCCTTGTACTCCTCGAAAATCGCGTCCAAATCCAACTGCTTACCGCCATAGACCTTTTCTATCATCAGATTTTTAAGCTCACCCGTGTTCTTAACGAGCTTTTTCAGGCACTCGGGGTGAACAAGGTCATACATACGGATTCCGATTCGCTGCGCTTTATCGGTGTAGCACGGACCGATTCCGCGACCGGTAGTCCCAACATTCACACCCGTTTGACGCTGCTTGAACTCCTCTTCGAGCTTATCAAGCTCACGATGCCACGGCATAATGATATCCGCGCGCGCGTCGATCCGCAGATTATCACAGGTAACGCCGCGTTTGTTCATCTCGGCAATCTCCCCAAGAAGCACCGCCGGGTCGACCACCACGCCGCTTCCAATCAAGCAAACTGTATTGGGGTAAAGAATCCCCGACGGAAGCAGATGCAGCTTATACACCTCATCGCCGTGAACCACGGTGTGCCCCGCGTTGTTTCCGCCACTTGAACGCACTACCAGATCCGCCTTAGCCGCCATTATGTCAATAATCTTTCCCTTGCCCTCATCGCCCCATTGCGAGCCGACAATAACCTTTGAACCCATCTTCCGTCCTCCTGATTTTAATAGCAAATTGCGAACCGAGCAGACGAGCGAGGCTCGTCTGCTCTAGCTGAGCGTCACGGCACACCGCTGCGCGGTATGCCGCAACGCTCGCTTTCGCAATTTGCACTTCACCCCGGTAGGTTGATTTGAATTATAATGCGCCGAATCCTCTCTATGAAAGGCGCGTTTTGGACTTGCCTTATATATCTCGGCAACGTTGTTTATATCCCACTCTTTATTATACCACATAAATATGCCATTTGTCAAGAGTTATTTCAAAATGTCGTTTGCTCCGCCCGAACTAACTGCATAAAACTTGCCGTTTTGAACGAACGCGAAAGCAAAACCCGTCTTGTCGTCATACAACGTCAAGGACTTTTGCTCCTTGCCGAACAGCTCAAGCTGCGAAACCACCGAAACTCCGTCAAAGTAATCAAATGCCGCAATGCATGAATCCTCGGTGAAAACAGCCGTGTTCGCGATCAGCCTTGGTTTTGAACCCGTATCACCGGATATGTTTTTGGTAGAATTTGCCATCTCCTTGGATTTCCCGTTTTCCAGGGCGTAACGCGTTAAAGTCACGGACGAGCCTGCGGATTCCAACACCACTGCGGAACCCCCGATCACCTTGCCTTGAACCGCCCTCAGCTCTGCGGTTTTGGGATTTTTAATATCCGAGCAATCCAACGACAAAATCACATTTTCCTTGCCGCTTATAACCAAGAAATCCCCCGAGAACCGCAACGATTCGGGTTTCCCCGCGAGATTCTCAACTTTCGCGGTGGTTTTTCCTTTTTTATCGCGAATATAAACAGCTCCGTCCTCAAGAGTGGCAGAACCATTTTCGCAAAATGCCGCAAGAGTCGCCTTACTGCACTTCACAAAAGACGGTTTCTCGCCCATTTCGATAATCATACCGTCTTCGCCGTTCATCACACAGCGACCGTCCGCACTTGCGCAAAGCGGATTTCCGAGCACTGCCGCCGAGGATTCTACTGCACCGTCCGCCATTTTGTAGGTGACATTCACCGCATAGGAGTAACCCGCCGTACCGCTCCGGATAACGTTTTTCGGGGACACGGTCGGCTGAGCGTCCGTGCTGTCGAGATAAAAATTAGGCAGATACACATTGGTATCACTCGCCGTAAACGAGTGTGTGAATGTTGGCGTGTAGACGGTCGCAAGCGTGATTTCCCCGTTCTCGGCGCGATAATCCGTAAGAACACCGTCCTGATGTGCTATGTATTGCGTTTTTCCGTCATCAATACGCATAAAGCCGCTCTGCTTGCCGCTAAACACAGCAATAAGCGCGCCGTTGTCATCAAACGCGGCGACAAACCGCGAATTTTCCGGCGGAATCAAATCCTCGCTAACGGTGAGATTTTCGTCCGCAAACAGGTTCACGGAGATTGTTTCATATCCGACATCATATATGCAATTTCCGTCGGTAAAGACGCCCAATCCATCGGAGCTTATCAACAAATCCCCAAAGACCTCGCAATTCCCATCGGGAAACGCGCAGACGTTCTCTCCGCCCGCCACGCCCGCATAGTAGGAGTCGTAAATATCCGCAAATACCTCGCGCTCGTCAGCCGCATAGGACACCGTGCCGCGCGGCTTAAACATCATTCCCGCGACCGCGCCGCACGCGATAACCGCAGCCGCGCCCGCCGCGCCGATAAACAGCGCACGTTTGTGATAGGGCGATGGGGCACGCTCCGCAAACTCCTCAGTTAACAACGAATCATCGTATTCCTCGTCCTCCCCGCCCTCCGTGAGCCTTGCAAGCTCCTCGCGAATCTGTTCGGGGTCGATTTTCACAATCATTGTTGTATCGCCATTATATCCGCTCGGCGCGGACTCCATCACTTCCTCGGTAACTCTGTCAAACGCTTCGGTAAAGCTCTCCCCTGCTGTTTCGGGAATTTCCCCTGCAACATCGGGAACAGGCTCCGAAACGGATTCCGCCGCCTCCTCGGTAATCCTGTCAAATGTTTCGGTAAAGCTCTCACTTTGCTCCGCTAACGGCTCTGTAACCTCGTATTCGGGAGTGGATTCCCGCTCCTCATATTCGATGAATCCTTGTTCTGCAGGTTCATCAACCTCAGACGCGACAGATTCGCCAACAGACTCGCACAGCTCACCGTTTATTTTGTCGAACACCTCGGTAAAAGAAGCCTCGTCAAACTGCTCCTCATCGGCGATTTCATTGGATTCGTCCACATCGTCAATTTCCTCGGGATATTCCCCCTCGGAAATCTGTTCGGCACGCTCCAACCGCATAGTCAGCGTTCGTTCCCAGATCTGACGCGCGGTGTACAGCATGCGCGTGTAGTCCTCGCCGGTCATTCGGGAGTTTTCCAATGTCAGAATAAGACCCTGAAGGCTCATCGCAGGATTGGAGCGAATCCGCTCCACCGCAGCCTCGGGAGCGCCGCACCCCTCCAACAGATACAGAAAATCCGTGCTGCCGATACCCAGATCCCGCAAACGCATCAGAAACGTGAACGCATCGGGCTCGGGTGGTTCGGCGGTTTCGTCAATCATCAGGTTAATGATGTTCTGCGGCAGAACGTCCTCGGGCACTACCTTATGGAGCATTTCGCGGCGGGTATCCTTGTGGTTCAGGATCTCGGCGGAGCTTAACGCGCGCGCAATACGCTTTTTCACGGCGCGCTTGGACATTCCCGAATAGAATGAAATCTCCTCGGGAGTGAATTTCGCAACAACACTCATCACAACACACATTCTGTCGAGGTTATCCAACGTGAACAGCGCGTTCTTAATCTCACTTCCGTAATCCCTGTCGTTCATTGTGTCGCCGTAGTCCTTAAAGAACGTGCGGATACGCGCACAGAGCGTCTTGAGAATAAACACACGGAACGCTTCCTCGCTATGGAGGCGGTTTATTGTGTTAAATCCATCTCGAGCCGTACCCAGAACCACCTCAATGGAATCCGTTTCGGACGCAAGTGAGTAGAACGCGGTGTAGTACATCGCGCCATAAACCGTTTCATACAACCGCGAAAACGCCTTAGCATCGCCGTTCGCCGCCAAAGAGCTAAGCTCCTTGTATTCTTTCTTGTTCATACTACTCCTTAATTACAAAAACTAGAACTGCAAATATATCCAAAATCTTTTCATTACTCTTTCGTCATCGAGCGTTTTGCGCTCGAAAACACCGCCGTTCGCCAAAATCGTCCGCTCACTGCCGATATTGCCCTCTTCACAAGTTATCAGAACCCTGTCAATACCCCTTACACGGTAGAACTCCAAAGCCTGCTGCAGCATTTCCTTGGCATATCCGCGCCGCCGCTCGGACGGGCGCACCGAATAACCGATATGCCCGCTGTATTCACTCAATCGCGGGTGATTTATATGATGACGGCAATCAATCATTCCGACTATCCTGTTGTCCTCATTAACCGCAATAAATACATCGGCGGGTACAATTCCCTCGGGGCAGGTTTCCTCGCGCGAAAACTCTTCAACGTGCGCAATCCAGTCTGCCGCGTTGTCATAATCCTCAAGATTAGACCCGCCCGGAATATGACCGCCCATTTCCGCCCTGAAAGCCATTATATCCTCTGCGTAATTGACAGACGGCCTAATCAACTTAATCATTTTCAACTATCCTTATACCCAACTCGGCGAGCTGCTCCTCAGAAACGGTGGACGGTGCTTCGCTCATCAGCTCGGACGCATTCTGAACTTTCGGGAACGCAACCACATCGCGCAGATTATCCGAGCCGCACATCAGCATAGCCAGTCTGTCCAGACCGATTCCCGCGCCGCCATGCGGAGGAGCGGCATACTTGTACGCATCCACAAGGAATCCGAACTTCGCGGCAATCTCCTCGTCCGTCATTCCCAACATCTCGAACATATGCTGCTGTAATTCGGGGTCGGTGATACGAATCGAACCCGAAAGCAGCTCCGTGCCATTCAATACCAAATCGTAGCACTTCGCGCGAACCTTGGATTTGTCCGTATCGAGATACTGAATATGCTCGTCCAGCGGCATAGTGAACGGGTGGTGCATTGCAAGCCACTCTCCCGTTTCATCATCGTACTCAAAGAACGGGAACTCGGTAATCCAAAGGAAATCCCAACCCTTTGGAACAATATCAAGCTGTTTCGCGACCTTTAAGCGCAACGCTCCGAGAGTCGGCAGCGTAACCTTGTCCTTATCGGCAACGATCAGCGCGACATCGCCCTTTTCACAGCCGAGCGCGCCGAGGATCTTCTCCAACTCGCCCTCTTTAAGGAACTTCGCGAACGAGCAAGAGGGAGCGTCATCAACCCAACGCACATAAGCAAGCCCTTTCGCGCCTATTCCCTTGACATATTCGGTGAGCTTGTCGATTTCCTTACGCGTGAGCGTTCCCGCCGCGTTTTTCGCCACGATTCCGCGAACCGAGCCATTCTCTAATGCGCTCTTGAACACCACGAAATCGGTATCGCGAACAACATCGGAAATATCCGTAATCTCCATTCCGAAACGGGTGTCGGGCTTGTCCGAACCGAATCTCCGCATAGCCTCGTCATAGGTAAGTCTGGGCAGCGGAACGGCAATATCCACGTTCAGAATCTCCTTATACAGGCGGTGGATAAAGCCCTCAAGCACCTCAAGAATGTCGTCCGTATCAACAAAGCTCATCTCAAGGTCGATTTGAGTGAACTCGGGCTGACGGTCGGCGCGTAAATCCTCGTCACGGAAGCACCGCGCAATCTGGATATATTTGTCGTATCCCGCAATCATCAAAAGCTGCTTGTACATCTGCGGCGACTGCGGCAGCGCGTAGAACTTGCCATTGTGGATCCTTGATGGCACAAGATAATCGCGCGCGCCCTCAGGTGTGGATTTCATCATCATCGGAGTTTCGATTTCGAGGAATCCGTTCTCGTAGAAATACTCACGCGCCACCCTTGCGATATTGTGACGCATAATCATATTGTCCTGGAGCGGCTTGCGGCGCAAATCCAAATAGCGATATTTCAAACGCAGCTCCTCGTTGGTCTTGGAGTTGGGAACGATCTCAAACGGCGGAGTTTCCGACTTTCCGAGAACTCTCAACTCGCTGACAAGAATTTCCAGCCCGCCCGTTTTAATTTCGGTATTGACGCTCTCACGTGCGCGAACCGCGCCGCGAATCATCAGCACGTCCTCGCCGCGTATGGTTTTCGCCTTTTCAAACACAGACTTCTCCGTTGTTTCGTCAAACACAAGCTGCACCAAGCCGGTTCTGTCGCGCAAATCGATAAAAATGATTCCGCCCTTGTCGCGCACACGGGCAGTCCAGCCGCCAACGGTAACCTCCGTCATTTCAAGCGTAACCTCTCCGCAATAGCAGGTTCGCTTCATACCCTTCATATTATCCATATCGCATACCTCGATTCGGTTATTTATTACACATATACTCATTATAACACATTTTTCCGCTTTTTTCAAGGGGGTAATGGGATTTTTTCAACAAAAAAATCCGCCAAAAAGGCGGATTTCAGACTGTATAAAAAGTTAAGGCAACACCGCACAAAGCCGTTAGCCGGTAATTGTGCGGTATTGCCTTAATTGTGCGATGCCGCCTTTATTCTCGGTCACTCCAATTATGATTTCTTAAAATCAGCCAAAACGCGATACACACGGCAACTCCCACAATCCCGATACAGAAAAACAGGAATGCCGCACCTGAGCCTTTTCCAACTCCGAACAGCGCCGATAACCAACCGCCTGATTTGCTCATAAGCGGCTCAAACACCTTGTCAACGAGAATCCCGCCGACAAAGAAACCCACGGGAATAGTGAAGAACTGTAACGCGTTTCGGCAGGAATAGACGCGTCCTTGCATATCCTCAGGAATGGTCTTGCGGAATATAACGTCCATATTGGCGTTCATAAACGGGATTGAAAGCCAGCCCAACACCGCCCCGACCGACCATAACAATGTGCCGTTGCCGAATGCGAGGAAGAAATTCTCGGTACTCATAGAAATAAGCAGTGTCGCGCATATCGTCCGGACCCGGTTCTTCGGCGCGGGCAAAATCGCCGCGAGCACACTGCCGACAAGCATTGCCGCACCCACACAGGCATTCACGATACCGAGAGCTGCTTCACCGCTTTTGGAGATTATCATTGCAGGAAGCGCCGCGTCATACGTTGAGGCTATTAAGTTAATGGCGGCGAGAAACAATATCAACTTTAAGATAAGCGGATTTTGCTTTAGCCACGAAAGACCCTTGCCCGCCGAAATCAGCAGCGGCTCTTTAACATCATCGGAACGATTCGGCTCGGGGATTCGGATAAACAGCAGCGTCAAAAACGCCAATGTAAACGTAGTCAAATCAACCGCGATAACGCTCTCTATGCCCGCAAAAGCAAACAGTGCCGTTGCAATAACAGGTGTTAAAATGGAATTGAGCGACTGTGAAAAAGACCGCAATCCGCTCGTTCGCTGATAGTGCTTCTCGGGTATAAGCATTGTCACGGCGACCTCCGCGGCGGGCTGCTGAACCGTATTCATAAGTCCGTTTAGTGCGTTTACAGCGTACAAATGCCAAACCTCTAACTTACCTGTTTTTATCAGTACGAGTACGGCTATCGTACTTAGTGCTGCCACAAAATCGCACAGCAGCATTGTTTTCTTTTTGTTCCACCTGTCGCTGAGCGCACCCGCGAAAATGCTCATCAGCACGTAGGGCGCATATGAGCACACCGAAAGCAGCGCGGTTTTCAGCGCCGAACCGCTTTGCGCGTACAGCCACAGCACCAGAGCGTACCCCGTAAGACCGCTTCCCAATGCGGAAAGCGATTGAGTGCTCCAAAGCAGTAAATATGTCTTTAAGCTTTTGTTTTTCATAATGACTTCGCTCCTTGTAAAATAATTTTTTACCGGAATGCAAAGTCCGAGGACAAATTATCCTCCATGCAGCGTCCTCAAACCTTGCATGGAGCTTTTGCGATACAGAGCATCATAGCTATACCTCCTCACAAAATATTATAATATAATTATATCATTTCACGGTGACATTGTCAAGCGTTTTGTAAACGAATAAGGCGACACCGCACAAAGCCAGACCTATGGCTTTGTGCGGTGTTGCATTTATTTGTCCGCGGTGTGTTCGGGGACAAACATCAAGCACGCCGTCATCACTACAAGCACTGCAGTCGTGCCCAAGCCGCCCTCAATTCCGAACTCGCCGCCCGTCCACAGCTCCATATCGGGCAGCAGCTCGAACCGCCACACCGAGGGACCCGATGTCGCGCCGCTCACAGGCAAGCCGAAGATGTTTCCTTGTGTGAGGTTCCACAGCGAATGCGCCGCGCAGCACGGAATAATACTGTTGAACCGCAACGCCATAACCGACATAAACAATCCGAACAGCGTCAGATTCACGAATACAATCGGATTGAACCCGCCGTTAAAGATATGCAGAACCGAAAAAAACGCGGAATTTATCAGCACAGCTCCCCACAAGGGCATTCTCGCGGAAAGACTCCCCATAAGCAGACCTCGGCAGAGAATCTCCTCCTCCGCGCCTTGAATAAGCCACCCAACGCATATCAGGACGAAAATCGGCGCGCTGTACATATCCGCGCCGACATAGCGAACCGCACCCGTGATTACGCAAATCCCGACAGACGCGGCGAACATCATCGTTCCGAAAGCCGCTCCCAACACATAATACCGAACGCATTTGCCGCGAACTAACCCCATACTCGAAAGGGAACGCCGCTCAATCAGCCGACAATACAAAATCGCCGCGATTATTCCCACCACCGTGAGAATCAAACTGATTCCCGTCATAATGTCGCTGTACAGCGTCCGAGAGTTCTCAAATGCAGGCTTTATCACAATGCTCAACGGAATCTCAATCGCCATCGGCAAAATCTGCGACACAGCCATAATCCCGATGAAAATCAGAATCATCAGAAGCGGGTGCGGCTTAAACCTAGCGGAGAGAGCCTCGTCCGTGAAATGTTCACCTTGAAAAACCGTACTCATTTAATCGTCCTTTCCGCTGTCCAGAATACCGCTAAGCTGCGTCAAAAGGCTGCTGCGCGCGTCCACGGTGATTTCGCCGACATTCTCGCAGATACGCTCGATGTACTCCAGCTCCTTCAAACGGCGGAGAGTTGCATTTTCGTCCATCAGCTTGGCGGTGTTCAGCAGCGACCGCGTGGACGCTACCTCCTCGCGGCGCGTGATAACGTTCGCCTGAGCGCGTTTCTCCGCCGCAAGGACACTGTTCATAATCGTGGAGATCTCTCCGGGAAGAATTACGTCCCTGATACCCGCCGAAATCACCTCAATATGCATTTTTTCCGTACGATTTTTAAGTATCTCCAGCATCTCATTTCCGAGATTTTCTCGTTCGGACAACAACTCGTCCATCGTCTTTCCACCGAGACAATCCCGTAAAGCAAGCTGTGCCGCCGTATACAAGGTGTCATCAATTGAGCCGTATTCCTCGGCGATTTTCTTGTAATCCATAATTTTCCAGTTCAGTGCAAAATTAACGCGAACTCCCACCTTATCCTTGGTGAGTATCTCCTGGTTGTTTATCCGCAGCTCCTGAACCGACATATCATACGGGCGGTAAGTAACCGAAACGCCGCCTTTCCAGTAATAATACGTTCCCTCAGAGAGGTATTCTGTGGGCTTTCCGTTATAGTACACGATTCCGCGTTTGTTGGCACCGATAGTCAGACTTTCGACATAATCCCCGCCGATTTGCTTCGTTACCTGCATAGGAATATCCGAAACGCGCGGTTCGGCGGTGTTGTAAATCTTAAACTCATGACTGCCTGCCTCATTCCAGAACGCATGACGACCCGCCGCCAACACACCCGCGAATATGCCGTCCAAATAATGCAGACCGATTTCGCCGTCCTTTACGGTGACTTCGCTTACCGATTCCCTCACCCCGGGAATATCCAGAATCTTCGCGAGAACCGCCTTTTCGGACTTGATTTCCTCATCAACAGCGATTAACTCGATAGTTTTCGTCTTGCTTGTTCTGTATTTCCCCGCCTTAAGAAAACTCGTCAATACGCCGTTTTTGAACAGCAAGCCCTTTTGATTGTCGTTGATAATTACTTTCATAAAATCTCCTTATCTTAAACAGCAAATTCGGCATCGTGCAAACGCTTTGCGCTTGCACTAGCCTCGCCGTGAAAGCTCCGCTATCCCTTTTCAGATTAGGGTTACTGATGCGCTACTTTCCAAATTCTTCGTCAAAGTGCCAGGGGGCAACTATCCATAACGGATAATTGCCCGATAAACTGGAATTTGATGGTGTAATATTCGGCTACTCCGTGTATGTTCCGCCAGTATTTTCTCGATTGAGAGTTCCCTCAACTTCAATCAAAAGACATTTAACTAATGTATTGCATATTGGACGATGTTTCGTTCCT
>CAMWMN010000027.1 GCA_947175385.1 uncultured Clostridia bacterium
GTGAAATATCTATGCCGTACAAACCCGAAATATTAATAATTACGTGAATTTCCTCGGGAAAAATTTCGCGCTCGGCGAGTATTGCCTTAATTTTCTCACGCATTTCCGTCCCCACGCGCTTTCGGGCTTGCTCCTCGGTAATCTGCGAAAACTCGATGTAATTCTCGTCCGCGCCCAGCTCATACGGGTCTGCGGATAAATCAATCTCCGCGCCCGAAACCGCGCTTATTCCCGTCAAAAGAAACACGCAGACGCATAAAAACGAAATCTGCCCCGAGAACTTATTTTCGGGAACCAACATCTTATACAGCGCGATACAAATCGCCGCGATACAGATAGAAACAAGAAAACTCATATTTTAATGGCAAATTCGGCACCGTGCAAATGAAAAGAGCTTCGCTCTTTTCATTTGTGTTCGCTAAGCGTTACCTCAGTCGCTGCGTTTCTTCGGCAACGCTTGCGTGCCGAATTTGCACTTCCCTCCCAACAGTTTACTTAAGCCAACCGTTAATTGCCATGCGTTGCCGCGAACATCATCAGTGCGGCTACGGTATTCAGCACCAGAAAGCAGAACGTCACGGCGATTATGATCGTCATAATAGAGCGACAGCTCTTAAACAGCGCGGAAAGCTCTTTCAGCGCGAACATCTCGGCGAGAGCCTCGGAACATGCCAGCGCAATCTGATACGCAAAAAGCGTAATCAGCGTTGGAAGAATTATCGCCGTCGCCGCAATCAGTCCGTAGCTGCCCACGCTGCCTTTGAGCATTGAAAGTCCGCCGCTTAAGGTATTCACCGCATCGGAGATCGTTCCGCCCACGATTGGCACACCCTGTGAAACGGCGAATTTCGCGGTCTTGATGGCTGCGTTGTCTGCGCTGGCGGATACCAGCGTCTGCGTGGACAAAACGCTCACGAACACCGTCATAATCAGCGACAATCCCCACACCACGAACTTTTTCACCATCTCGCCAAGTTTGTCCAATTTGAACTCGGTATTCACCGCGCCCGCCACGGACATTCCCAGAACCGCTCCGCACAGCGGCGCAAGGAAATTCACCGCAAGCTGTGAAAACAGCTGCGTTGCCGCCAATACTGCGGAATTTACCGCCGTTGCGGACGTTACATACCCCAAAACCGCCGCGATTCCCGCCAATATCGGCACGAAAACCAACGTGAAATTTGCCGCCGCGGACAGCGTTCCCAGCGTTTCGTTCAGCAGGGAGTTCATCTGCGCGGCGACAATTCCCGCACCGCACAGCACTCCCACCACCGAGAACACACCCTTGAGATTTCCCGTTTCGGTAAAGCTCCGCGCCAACGCGCAGAACAGCACCACTGCCGCCAGAGAGCACAGCATTCTCAGCGGCGCGGCAGCCTTATCGCAGAACATATCCCAGATTCCGCTCAATACCCCTCCAAACGTCAGACCGAGCGCGCCCGAATTATCGGGAGTGATTCCGCCGCTTTCAAGCTGCTCCCGCGCGTCATCGGGTACAGCCTCCGCGATTTGCTCCGTACCGTAATCCGCAGCGGATTCCGCGTATGCGGACTTGTCCAATATGCCAAAAATCAGCGGAATCAGAGCCAATAATATCCAAATCTTTTTAATATCCATATTTTTGCTTTACCCCATCAGAGTACCGAGTTACGACAATAGGCCCGTAACCAGACTCGCCAGATTCGTAAACACGGGCAGCGAAATCCCGGCAATCGCCACGCGTCCGGCAATCTCCAGTTTCGCGCCGAGAGCCGCCTCGCCCGCGTCACGCGCGCAGTCCGCCGAGAGCGTGGTAATATAGCACACTGCCAACGCCTTAATCAGCACTTCCGCAAAGCTGCTGTCGATTCCCGCTTGCTCCGCGAGCGCGGTCACCGCGTTTACGGACGGAATCAGCGCGGAAATCGCCATTCCGAGGATTACGATTCCCGCCGCGATTCCCACCATCACAGCCATATCGGGCTTTATCTGCCGCACCGTCAGGCAGAGAACCACCGCCAGAATCCCGAATCCGCATACCGTTATAATATTCATACCATCACCACAGACCGAACGTGTCCTTAACCGTCTTGATCAGATCCGACAGCGCGGGAATCAGCATCATCAGCACGATTATCAGCCCCGCGACATTCAGCATTACCACCTGTTCATCGTGGTCGGTCTTTTTCAGAATCAAATTGAGAATCGCCACGATTATGCCCACGGCGGCGATTTTGAACAACAAATCAATTTCCATAACAACCTCAAATAATCAACACCGCAACGGCGATTCCGCATAGGATTCCCACGCGCTGAACCGCCTGCGCCTTGCGCAAGCAATCCGATTCCGCCGCCGCGCGCAAGTCCGAAATTCGCTCGGAATACAGCTCCAGAAGTTGGAGCTGCCCCGCTCTGTCCGAAGTTCCGAGAGAACGTCCCAACTCGCGCAGCAGCGCGGTCTCCTTGTCCTTTTGGGGAAGCATTCCGCACGCAGATTCCCACGCGGATTTTGCGTTTTCACTGTTCTCGCGGCAGCCCGCGAAAATTTCCGCGAAGTGTCCGTCCGCGCGGCGCATAAGCTCGTCCACGGTAAGCGCCGAGCAACGTATTTCAATCGCGAAATCGCTCAACATACGCTCAATTTCACCAAGCGTATTAACGCGGATTTTCAGCCTTGCGCTGCGGCGATAACCCTCGGCGGCGCAGCAAGCCAACGCGATAAACGCCGCAATAACCCTCAGCATTTTATCCGCCCCCTTCGCGGGATTCAATCAAGCGTCCGCGCTCTCCGATAACCACAGCGACGTCAAAAAACGGCATAACCGAGCGGGTCTGCGGGCGCAGCTCCAACTCGCGCAGATTCGCGGCGTGCGCGGCGGCAATGATTTTCACGCCGCAGAACAGCGCCTGCTCGACTGCCGCGCCGTCATTGCCGATTTCGTCACAGATTATGTACTCGGGGCTCATCGTACGCAATGCCATCATAATACCCTCGGATTTTCCGCAGCCGCACAGCGCGTCCGTATTCAAACCGATGTCTAATGTCGGAGTCCCGTGGACACTCGCGGAAAGCTCGCCGCGGCTGTCGATTAAAGTAACGCGGTGACGCTCTCCAAGCCGCCGCGCCAAATCGCGCAGCAGCGTGGTTTTGCCGCTCATCGGTGCGCCCCCAAGCAACAGAGAGCGCGGCTTATCCGCGAAAAAGCGCTCGTAAAGCTCGTCCGCGCAGCCCTTAACCTCGTGCGCGATTCGGATATTCAGTCCCGAAATGTCCTTGAAAAAGTCGATTTTTCCGTTGTTCTTTACCGCCGTTCCGCAGATTCCCACGCGGTGTCCGCCGTCCAAAGTGACGAATCCGCGCGAGATTTCGTCCTGATAGCTGTGCACGGAATAACGGCATATCTCCGCAAAGCAATCCGCGATTTCCTCGGCGGAAAACGGCTGAGAGCAAACACTCATCTCCCCATAAATGTCCACCACAACGCAGGGTCTTCCCGCGCGAAGGCGAATCTCCGCAACGCTCGAAAACGGCATAGAAACGCGGATTTTCGCGATGGACTTTAACGGAATTTTAACTGCTGAAATCATTTTTTGTCCTCCCGTTACAGATTGTCCTTTTGCTGAATTATATGTACGGAGATTCAAATTTAGAACAAAAATGCGGTAAACCTTTACGGTTTACCGCATTTTATTTTCGTACCTTAACGGGGTGAATCTGAAAACGCCCGTTCTTTGTTCTAATATCGGAACTTTCCCGCCGCTGACAAAATTTATATAAACGTAATCAACGCGCGTTTCCGATTCATTTGAGTAACCCTCGTAAACAATCTGGTCGCCGTCAACCATATACTCCTCGACAACTTTATCGTTGTCGCGTTTGGTTACATATGAATATGTGGGATAGAATCCACCATTAGCCGAAAACGGGAACATATAACAGAGATTTTCCTCGTAATATGTCTGAAAAACGCAATCGATTCTTCCGTTAGCGTACTTTTCTATCTGAATGACTTTCCCTTGACGGTTTATGAATATCTTCAGATAATCCTTGCAGTTCGCCCTGATTTTCTTGGATTCTTTAATTCCGTTTTCTAGAGCTGTTCTGCGTATCCGGATTTCATTCCCACAAATGATTTTTTCTTTGTTGGCATATAGGTGACATCGCACTCGTTAGGGTCGATAGGATTGTACTTTACCCTTTTTCTGAGTGCCAAGATTTTCGCGATTAATTCCCGCAAATACCCTTCATCAACCATTCTTACCTCCCTCAATCGTTGGGAAGCTGCATTGTGTAGCTCCAATCGCGGATAAATTCACTTGACCAGAAGCTCTGCGGCAGAATCATCACGGATTCGCACTCTTTCGGTGCGGCAATAATCGGAAGTATTCCGCCGTCCAATTTGGTTTTGGGCAAATGATCACGGAACACCAGAACGCTCTGCAGCGTGATGTTCATCGCAAAATCGTCCTCCGCACCCGCTTTGATCACCACGCGTGAGCGGTCAAGCTCATCGGTAATCGCGCTGACGGCGGGTTGAATCCATTCGGGGATCTCCTCGGGCTTTTTGCCCTTGTATCCGTATAAGTAATGTGAGAAAATCCGCAGAATCATCGGGTTTTCAACCGTTTCACGCGGACGCTTGTGGTTGTAAATTATTGACGCGACACTCGGCGTATAATCGCCGTTGGCAGGCTTAAACAGACAACTGTTCGCCTGAACAAGGCTCGCGTAGTACACCTCTCCGCGCTCCATTAAACGCGGAAACTCCTCGTACAGTCGCGACAATCCGTCATCGCTCTTAAGCCACGGAACAGCAGGCAACGGCGCAATTTTATCCGCGCTCTTGTGAAACTCCCGCGACATTATTTTCATTTCGGATTCAAAGCTCATTTTTCCGTTACCTTCATAACCAGCGCAGTTCCCGAATGGACGGTAATCCGCGCCGAATCCTCCGTAATCTCGTTGCTGACTCCCAATGTGAGGTCATTGGTAAGCAGCTTTTCCGTCAGCGGATATTTCATACCCTGCTCGGACACGATACAGTCCGCCGTGTAGGAAAACACCGACACAAACCCCTCAAATCGCGGAATCTCCACGCTTTCATCGCGCGCCAGAAACAGCTCCGTATTGTCGCCGTACATAATGCCGCCGACTCCGTGCTTTTTCAGACCGTACAACAGTTGGATATTCGCAATGGAATGGTCGAGCCTTCCGCCCAACGCACATAAAAATCTCAGATCGCGGAATCCTTTTTTTATCGCGAGTTCCGCCGCCAAAGCCGCGTCCGTATCGTCCTTAATCGGGGATACGCGCACACATTGAATCCCGTTCGGAATCTCTGTCTTAGCGCTGTCGAAATCCCCGACAACCAAATCGGGAGTAATTCCCGCCGCCAAAGCGTAATCCAGACCACGGTCCGCAGCGATAACAAATCCGCGCACCTTCTCCCGTGGAAATTTCTTACACGGCGCACCGCAAATTACAGTACAAATTTCGGAATCGGTCATTTCGAGCCTTTCTCCCAATCGTTCTTGGACTCCTCAAACATTCTCACATAGCTGCGATAGCGTGACTGCGCGATTTCGCCCGATTCCGCCGCTGCCTTGACGGCGCAGCCGCGCTCCTTGATGTGCGCGCAATTCGCGAACTCGCATTTCCCAAGGAGCGGTCTGAACTCGCGGAACGCGTAATCCAGCTCCTCTTTCGGAATTTTACAGTAACGCTCGGTGTCCACGGTGGAAAATCCGGGGGTATCGGCGATATAGCCGCCGTCCTTTTTGAACAGCTCCACTTGCCGCGTGGTATGCCGCCCTCTCCCCAATTTCTTGCTGATGTCCGCGATGTCGAGGTTAAGCTCGGGATAAAGGTTGTTCAGCAGACTGGACTTCCCGACCCCAGAATTTCCGACAAACGCGGCGGTTTTGCCCGCGATAAGCCGCTTTACGTCACACGCACCCTCGCCCGTGAGATTATCCACCACGCACACGGGAATACCGATTTTGCGATATATTTCGGGAAACTCCCCTGCAGTTTTAAGGTCGATCTTGGTGAACGCGATAATCGGCTCGATCCCATTGCTGTCGGCTATTGCAATCAGCTTATCCAGAATAAAGCTGTTCACTGCCGGTTTGGAGGTGCTGTTCACGAACACGATTACATCGAGATTAGCAAGCGGCGGACGAACCAGATAGTTCCTCCGCTCGCTGATATCCGTAATAACCGGGTCGCCCTCGGTTTCCACACGAACGAAATCTCCCGCGGCGGGGCTGATTCCCCGCGCGCGGAAAATTCCCCGCGCCGCGCACTTGACCACATCGCCATCGGGCGTTTCAACGTAGTAATTTCCGCCCGTAGCCCTGACGATTATTCCGCTGAAAACCATCGGATCACTCATTGGGATCGTCCGCGAAGGGTGGGTCATTATTCAAAGGGTCATCATCGGAGCTTGAGCTGCTTGTGGGATCTTCTCCGCCGCCACCCAAAAGCTGCTCAAAAACATCGCTGTTTCTGAACTCAACGGTCTGCTCGGGATCTTCGTTCTCTGTAAAGTCAATGCGGTATTCATAGAAGATACCTTCCGCGCCCGTATTCGTGTTTTTAACCTTAACCGTTAGTCTCTTGGTTTCGCCGGGCTGACCCTTAACAACATACTTCAGCTCTCTTGCGCTGGAAAGGCTGACATCGCGGATCTCGGTTGCCGAGGGATCCAAAACTGCGTCCACATAGAACTTGAACTCAAACTCGCCCGTTGAAAGCATCGGTACAGAAATATTCACAGTGGATTCCATCTCCGATATTTCACCCGTGCTGACATAAAGAATAACCGTATTATCGCGGGAAACTATCTCATTCGGGTTGATGCTCTGCCCGATTACTCTTCCCTCCGGCTCTTCGCTGTCCCTGCTCTCAATCGTATAGCTGAGATGATACTCGTCACAACGCTTTATCGCCTCAGAAACGGGCATACCCGTAAGCTTCGGCATGGAAATCGGCTTATCTTTAGCGCCGGTGCTTCCAACGATAATTACGGTGCTTCCTTGAGGCAGCATTTCATGCGCCGCCGGAGTAGTGGAAATTACTCTATCCTTGGGAACTTCCTCGTCTTCCTTGAACTTCTTGGAAACCTTAAAGCCTTCGCGGGTAAGCTGCTGCTCCGCCATAGTTACGGTCCAACCCGTCACATCGGGAATCTCAACCTCGCGGATTCCTTTGCTGACCTTTACGGTAACGGAGGAACCTACCTTTACCCTGCGGCTCTCGCCGATCTCCTGGTCGAAAACCTGACCCTTGGTGGCTTCGTTCCATTCCTCCTCTTTGACAACGTTCATATATCTTCCATCGCCAAACTTCTGCAATACCTCGTCCCAAGTCATTCCGATAAGATTCGGCATTGGGAACTCGTTGTTTGCGTCAACGCTGATTTCCGCGTCAATCGTGGAGCTTGCCGGCTCGGGATTATTGCCAAGCTTGCTCTGAACCAGTATAAGAATCAGAAAAACTGTACAGATCACAAATGCCGCGCCAACCGCAAACAAAATCGGGATCAGCGGACTGCGGCGATCCTCCAATTCATCATCATCGTCATCATCGTAATCATCGCCGTAATCATCGTCCTCGTCAACGATGCGTCTGCGGCGGACGCTCTCCTGTTCCGCAACGGGATACGGTCTGTTGGTGTATTTCGCCGAGCCGTCCGTGGAATTGTACTTATAATCGAACACAATGCCGGGATTGCGCTTGAACTCCTCAAGGTCGTTTATCATCTCGCCCGCCGTCTGATAACGCGCGGCAGGCTCTTTCTGCATTGCCTTGAGGACAATCTGCTCAAGCCCCTCGGGAATGGTTTCGTTGATTTCGGTGGGTCTTTTGGGAACGCTCTGCATATGCTTCAAAGCGATCGCAACGGGGGTATCGCCGTCAAACGGCTTCTTGCCCGTCAGCATTTCATACAAAGCCACGCCAACGGAATAAATATCGCTGCGCTCATCGGTAATATCGCCGCGCGCCTGCTCGGGGCTTATGTAGTGCACCGAGCCGATGGTCTTTTCGGACATTGTTTTGTTGTTCTCGCGGTTGAACCGCGCAATTCCGAAATCCATAACCTTAATTGTGCCGTCACGCAGCAGCATAACATTCGAGGTTTTGACGTCACGGTGAACAATTCCGCGGTCATGAGCGTGCTGAAGCGCGCGCAGAACCTGCACGATAAAATGTACGGAATCGCGCCATTTCAGAATGCCCTGTTGTTCGATATAATCCGCCAGAGTGATGCCGTCAACATACTCCATAACGATAAACTGCACCTTATCAGTGAAGCCCACATCGTAGATTTTTACAATATTTGGGTGCGAAAGCAGCGCGATAGCCTTGCTTTCGTTGCGGAAGCGGCGCAGGAACTCTTCACTCCCCGCGAACTCCGTTTTGAGAATCTTAACCGCAACGACTCTGTCCTCTTGCATATCCATCGCGCGATAAATATCCGCCATTCCGCCGACGCCGATAAGCTCAAGCAGCTCATAGCGCCCGTCCAGCTTTTTTCCGATATTGTTGTCCATCGTAAATCCGCCATTTCTCCATACTCTTATTCGGGAATGTTCCCGCCGCGCCCGTGTATGGTACGAACACGTTCCCCATAATTTGTGAGAATATTATAAAAAAGTGTGAATAATATTGGTGATTATCCCCAATTCGCGTGTGGGAAACTTTTTTCACGCACATTTGAAGTTATGGAATACCCCAATTTACATATTAGCACGAAATTTCCCAAAAGTCAATGTGCCAACTTCAATAATATTTCGCCTGAATTAAGAAAAAAACTATTCAATTTTCACAAAAATCAATTGTTTAAGATTAACGCGACTGAAACATTATCGTGTCCACCCTTGTTATTCGCGTAATCCACCAACTTTTCGCAGCAATCGCGCGGCTTGGAATCGAAACAAATATCCAGAATATCCAGATCATCTCCATAAGACGTAAGCCCATCGCTGCACATCATCACCATATCCCCCAATGCAAGCTCAAGCTCGAAATAATCGGGAGTAACGTTGCTCTCCGCACCGATCGCGCGGGTTATTTTGCTGCGCTTAGGGTGAGTTTTCGCCTGTTCCTCGGTGATTTCCCCCAAATCAATAAGGTCACGGACGTGCGAGTGATCCTTGGTTATCTGCTGAATACACTCGTCATCGTCCTGCGTGAACAAATGATACGCGCGCGAATCCCCGACATTGACGATATATGCCACTCCGCCGAACACAATGCACGCCACACAGGTGGTTCCCATCACCTCATGAATCTTGGACTGCGCCGTTTCCCAAACAAGCGAATTTGCGGCGATAACAGATGTAATCAGCAGATTCCGCACAGAATTGCGGTTCATCAACTCGTTAAATCCCTCGCGAATCCGCTGAGATATTAATTCAACGGTGATTTTACTTGCAAGACCGCCCTCTCGCTCACCGCCCATTCCATCGCACAGAACCGCCGCGCACGCCGTATTTGAAAGAATTTCACTCCATACGCAGTCCTGATTTTCGTTCCGAATCAAGCCGATGTCTGTTTTACTAAAAATTTCCAAACCAAACACTCCTCTATGCTAATTGACAATTAATGTGTCGTCTACGGCGGCGCACCGAAATTGACAATTGTTAATTGTCAATTGATTCATAGCGCCTGAGCTGCCCGCAAGCGGCATTGATGTCCGCGCCGAGCGTTCGCCGCACGGTCGCATTGATACCGGCGTCCGTCAGCCGCCGCCGGAAATGTTCCACGGATTTGCTCTTCCTGAAATCCCGCTCCTTGACCTCATTTATGGGAATCAGATTGACATGGCACGACTTTCCGCGGAGCAGTTCTATCAGCTCGTCTGCGGACTCGTCCGTGTCGTTCACACCCTCAATCAGCGAAAACTCGAACGAAATCCGCCGACCCGTTGCCTCGAAATAGTCATCACACGCACGCATAAGCTCCGCAAGCGGGAATCGGTTGTTGATAGGCATTATTGCGCTGCGACGTTCGTCCGTGGCAGCGTGAAGTGAAATCGAAAGCGTGATTCCGAGTTTAAGCCGCGCCAGCTCGTAAATCTTGTCGCACACTCCGCAGGTCGACAGCGAAAGGTGTCGCAGACTCATTCCCTCGCCCTCGCTGTTCAGAATCCGCAGAAACTTCACCACATTGTCAAAATTATCCAGCGGCTCTCCAATGCCCATAAGCACGATGCTGTCCACGTGCCGTCCGCTGTCGCGCTCGGTTTCGTAAATCTGCAGCAGCATCTCCGATGGCTCAAGATTACGCACCCAGCCCGCAATGGTGGACGCGCAGAATCGGCAGCCCATTTTGCACCCCACTTGCGTGGATATGCACAAGCTGTTGCCGTGCTTGTACTCCATCAGCACGCTTTCCACCGCCTCGCCATCGGGCAGCCCATACAGATATTTTACCGTATTATCTATGCCGCTTACAAGTCTTTTTTTGGTTTTTAGTGATTTTATACAAAAAAATCTCGATAATTGCTCGCGAAATTGTGCAGAAATATTAGTCATCTGCACGAAATCCGTAACCCTTTTTATATGCAACCAATCGTAGATTTGCGCGGCACGAAAGGACTTTTCGCCCATTTCGGTGATTTTTTGTATCAATTCGTCTTTGGTGAGGGACAAAATATCGATTTTTTCTGTTTCGCTCATATTTATTTCGTCCTCCTGAATGAAGCGGTAAAGAAGCCATCTCCGCCGTCCTCTTCGGGGAAGAATGTCCGTGTCGGGGAGTTCTCCGCACCCGCATATGGAATCGTCTGAACAATCGGCGAAAATTCGGGATGCTCCGCCGCGAATGCCGCCGCTACATCGTCATTCTCCGCACGGGAGAGCGTGCAAGTCGAATAGACAAGCGTTCCGCCGACCTTGACATATCGCGCCGAGGTTTCTAGAATCGCCATCTGAAGCCGCGGCAGCTCCTCAAACTCCTCCTCGGATTTGTACTTGATTTCGGGCTTGCGGCGAATCACGCCCAGCCCCGAGCAAGGCACATCACATAGCACTCTGTCTGCCATCGGGAGGTTTTCATTGAACTTCACGGCATTGTTGATTTCCGCCTCGACGATCCGCAAACCAAGCCGCCACGCGCCTTTGCGTATTAAGTCCACGCGTTGTTCATACAAATCCATACTGATGACGCGCCCATTGTTTCCCATCAGCTCCGCCATTGTAAACGATTTTCCGCCCGGTGCGGCGCAAATGTCCAGTACCGTTTCGTTCACAATAGGCTTGAGCGTGTGACAGCAGAGCTGACTTGACACGTCCTGAATATGGAAAAATCCACTGCGAAACGCCTCCGAACGCTCTAAATCGCCCGTTTTTTCGAGCTTCACACAACCCGCCAAATTCGGAAACACACTTGCCTTGATTCCGTCAATTTTCAGCGATTTCACCAAATCCTCGGACGAAATTTTGGTGGTATTTACCCGCGCGTAAATCGGCGGCGCACCCAAAGACGCATTCAAACACTTGACCGCATTCGCCTCGCCGTACTCGTCCGTCCACTTCCGCGCGAGCCATTGCGGTGCGGAATACTGTATGGAGAGCCGTTCCGCAGTGCTCAGTCCAACATAACTGACTGCCTTTTCTCGGCGCAGAAACGTCCGAAGAAGTCCGTTCACAAACCCTTGCGCGCTGAACAGCTTCAGCTTTTTGCACAGCTTCACTGATTCGTTGACAGCAGCACTCTCAGGCACAGAGGTGTACAATATCTGGTAGATTCCCATTCGCAGAACTACAACAGCTTCCGTTTCAAGCTTCTCAAACGGCATTCGACAATACTGCTTGATAATGTAGTCGAGCGTCATTTTGCGCTCGGTTACGCCGTAAAACAGCGCCGCCGCGAACGCTTTGTCGCGCTCGGAAAGCCCCGATTCCGTCAGCGCGGAATCCAACAGAATGTTTGAATATGAGCCGCTGCTCTCCATTTTCAGCAGCAGCTTTGCAACCGTCAGCCGCGCGTCCGCCATAATTCAAAACCTCCAAAATTATGTCCGAAATCCACCCGATTTTAGAGTGGAAATCGCCTTAAAATCTGCCCAAAAATGACGTCAAAAAAATAGTTGATTCGGCCATCAAAATCTGCCGTTTTCCCGGATTTTCATAATGCGAATTTTCGGTGTGGTTAAGCCATTTTGACGCATCGAATACCGCAAAAAAATCCCTTAATTTTCACCAAAAAAACACTTAGAAATTCACCCGAAAAATAAGCCGATTTTGACGCTGAAACCGCCGTAAAAAATCACCCCAGAATCAAGCCCTTTTCTAGCTTTTTCCCGCGCAGAAAATCATCCGATTTCATACGTTTTCCGCCCTCAATTTGCACCTCGGAAAGCTCGATACAGATTCCATCACCGCACACTACCGAGAATGCCGCCGTGTCCGTGATTGACCCCGCGGGGAGCGTGGAAGTCCGCTCTGTGAGCCGCGCGCGGTAGATTTTCAGTCGCTTGCCCTCCAGCATCGTGTACGCGCACGGAGTGTCCGCCATCGCGCGAATGAAGTCATAAAGCTGCTTGGCGGGCTTCGTGAAATCGAGCCGCAACTCCTCCTTGGAAATCATCTTCGCATAACTCACCTGTTCACTGCTCGGCTGTGGAGTAAATTCCGCAGTGCCGTTCTCCAGTGCGCTAAGCGTTTCAACAATCAGCTCTGCACCGCATTGCGAGAGGGTTTCCCACAGCTCCGAGCCGGTCATTTCGGGCGGAATTTCTACCTCGCGGCGCATAATCACATCTCCCGTGTCAATACCCGAATCTATACGCATTGTGCAAACTCCGCTCTTCGTTTCTCCGTCCTGAATACAGCGCTGAATCGGCGCAGCTCCACGATATTTCGGTAACAGAGATGCGTGCACATTGATACAGCCAAATTTTGGCAACTCCAGAATCTCATTAGGAAGAATCTGACCATACGCGATAACCACAATTACGTCAGGATTTATTTTGTGCAAGATTGACAAACTTTCCGCCGCGCTATCACCTTTTTTCAGTGAATTTGGCTGAAAAATCTCAAAATCATTTTCTATTGCAAAATCCTTAACGGGGCAAGTTTGAATCTGCTTTCCGCGATTTTTGGGCTTGTCGGGCTTGGCAAAAACCGCGCAAATCTCGTGTCCAGCGGCTTTCAGAGCCGCCAGAGCCGGTACGGAAAAATCCGGAGTTCCCATAAAGACTACTCTCATTGTTCATCCTCCACCCACTCTATGACTTTATCCTCATACAAAATCCCGTTGAGATGATCGATTTCGTGGCAGAACGCCCGCGCGAGAAGATCCCTGCCGCGGTACTTGACGGGCTTTCCAAAGCGGTTTTGCGCCTGCACACGCACATGCATCGGTCGCCGCACGATTCCTCGCTTTTTCGGATAGGATAGGCAGCCCTCCGGCTCGAACTGTTTGCCCCAAAACGCTGTAATGACGGGGTTTACAAGCTCTATGCGACCCTTGCCCGTGTCGATTACGACAATTCGTTTCAAAACACCGATTTGCGGAGCGGCAAGTCCGATTCCGTCTGCTTTATTCATTGTGTCATACAAATCATCTAAAATTTTGTGCAACTCGGAATCAAATTTTGTAACTTCTGTACAATTTTCACGCAACATCGGATTCCCGAACTTCAATATCTCCCTCACCATCTCAAGCTCCTATTTCCGCGTTGTAATTTCACTCTTCACGCGGTCGGTGAATAAAATTCCGTCCAGATGATCCACCTCGTGACAAATCGCACGTGCAAGCAGCTCCCGCCCGGTCAGCGTAAACTCCTTGCCGAATCGGTCATAAGCCCGCACCGTGACTACGTTCGGACGCTCTACGCGACACCACTCGTTCGGCGCGGACAGGCAACCCTCATCAGCCACCTGAACGCCCTCCTCAGAGATTATTTCGGGGTTCACAAGTTCAATCATTCCGTGTTTGTCATGAACGTCAATCACCACCGCACGCCTCAAAATTCCCACCTGTGGAGCTGCCAAACCTGCTCCGTCAGCGGATTTAAGCGTTTCGCGCATATCGTCCAAAAGAGTCGCCAGGCGGTCGTCAAACACCGTCACCGGGCGGCACTTCTTCCGCAGAACATCCTCACCGAACTTCAAAATTTCCCGTAATGCCATAAATTCTCCCTCGCTTTGTTCATATGTATCAGAACGCGTTCACACGCTCTATTCAAGCTGCACTTCACTCCGGCAGCCCATTGATATCCGCATAAAAATGCACATTCTCGAATGTCTTATCAGCATAAGCCCGCTTCAGAGATTGTTCTACAACCAATCGCAGTGGGGCGCTGTTTACGCACTTCACAAGCAGCGAATATCTATATCGCCCGTTAACCTTGCCAACCGCATTGGGCGCGGGACCTAAAATCCGCATCGGAATGCGCCCCCCATATGGTTTTGCGAGTTCAACGAGCCAACCCGCGAAAATCCGCGCTGCGGATTGTGTCCGACCGTTGTCGATTCCCGCGAACCCAAAGCTCACCACATCGCATAATGGCGGGTAAAACAACGCTTTTCGCAGCTCGATTTCCTCCTCGAAAAACGCGGGGTAGTTCTGCCGCGCGGCTAAATTCACCACATAGTGTTCAGGTGAAAAAGTCTGGAGCAGCGCCCGACCGCGTTTTCCAGCGCGACCCGCTCTGCCGACTACCTGAGTAATCAGCGAAAACGTGCGTTCGGCTGCCTTGAAATCCGCGCAGTAGAGCGAATTGTCAATCTTCAGCACCCCAACCAGCGTAACGTTCGGAAAATCCAGACCCTTGGCTATCATCTGAGTGCCAATCATTATGTCATATTCGCCATCAGCGAATGATCTGAACTTCCTCTCGAACGCGTTCTTGGTGGAGGTCGTGTCCGCGTCCATTCGCAAAATCCGCGCCGATTTGAACATCTGCCCCAGCTCGTCCTCAATGAGCTGCGTTCCCTCGCCGCGCATATTGAAAAACCGCCCGCCGCACTTGGGGCAAGCTGCGTCCAAAGGGCGCATATATCCGCAGTAGTGGCAAATCAGCGAATTGTTCACCTTGTGGAACGTAAGCGGAAGTTCGCAATTCGGGCATACTAACGGCTTTCCGCAGGCAAGACAGCTCACGCCCGTGCGGTATCCGCGGCGGTTCAAGAGCAGAATCGACTGCTCACCGCGCTCCAGATTGGCTTGAAGTTCATTAATCAGCGGAATCGAGAACGTTGACATATTGCCGTTCTGCCGCTCCTCTGCCATGTTGATAATGTATACATCGGGCAAAACCGCGTTGTTATACCGTTCGTCAATCTCAAACAGGTAATAGCGCCCCGTTTTCGCGAAGTGATAGCTCTCCAGAGAGGGGGTCGCCGAGGCAAGTAAAAGCAGCGAATTTTGTGCGAAGCAACGCTGTTTCGCGACATCTCGCGCGTGATAACGAGGCGTACTCTCGGATTTGTACGTCTCCTCGCCCTCCTCGTCAATGACAATTATTCCCAGATTTGTCACCGGGGCGAACACCGCGCTGCGCGTTCCGATTACGATATGCGCTTTCCCATCGCGGATTCGGCGGTATTCGTCCGCGCGTTCGCCGATTGACAGCGAACTGTGCATTATCGCAACTTCACTTCCGAACAGGCGTGTGAATTTGTTCACCATCTGTGGAGTAAGCGAAATCTCGGGAACAAGCATAATCGCGCTTTTTCCTTGCTTTAGCGCATCGTTAATCAACCGTATAAATACGGAGGTCTTTCCGCTGCCCGTAACCCCGCGAAGTAAGGCGCACTGCGGTTTCGGAGAGTCCATCAGTTCCGAAATTCCATCGAACACCTTCTGCTGAACGGGCGAGAACACAATATTTTCGGGGCTTTCGACAGGCGCGGATTGCTCGTTCGGCATACGAAACACGATGTTCTCAAACCGCTCCAGAATGCCCTTTTCGACCAATCGTTTCACCACAGCCGGAGTAACGGAACAACCGTAACTGACCTCCCCGATTGACGCAGAACCGTTCTCCACAAGAAATTCAACAACCGCGCGCTGTTTGGGTGTAAGCTTTTCACCCTCGGGCGACTCGACTGAAATTCGTACCATAGCCACGCTCTCATCGCCGATATTCCGCTTAGCTGTGCGATTTTCGACCAACGCTCCTTTTTTTGCCAGGGAGCTTATCATATCGGGGTTTGCCGCGCAGAGCGCCGAGAATGTTCCCTTATCTGCGGATATCAGCGCCGAGAACAGCTTTTGTTCATCATGGCTCAGTGGTTCGGAAAAATCCGCGTTTGCCGTAAAGCTGCTTTTAAGCGTGTATCCAAGCCCGCTCGGCAGAATCGCGCGGAACGCGTCATAATACGTGCAGAACGTGTTTTCGCGCAGCCAGACGCATAAACGAATCAGCTCGTCAGAAACCGACGGAGCGCTCTCCACAAGCGCGTCCACAGCCTTTGCGGGCTTGTCGGGCGGGAATTCGGTGATGCCGAACACCACGCCGATACGCTTGCGGCTTCCACGCCCGAATGGCACTACGACCACGCTCCCCACAGCAATTTGCGAGGAAAGAACCTCGGGAATTTCATATGAGTACAGCATATCAAACGCGTAGAGCGTGTTCTGAACGGCGATTTGTGCGAACAACAGAATATATACCCCCGATTACTTAAAACTGTCTAAAAGCGCGTCATTGCGCTCTTTGCGGAGCTTTTCGGCGCGCAGTACACAAACCAGGTCGTCCACCGCCGTTTCAAGCTCATCATTAACGATAAGATAGTCATAATTCCGTGCGAAATCAAGCTCCGTGCGGGCTTGGGCTATGCGCTCGCGGATTTTGTCCTCGGTTTCCGTGCCTCTGTTGCGCAGACGGTGCTCCAAAACTTCCCAACTTGGCGGAAGAATGAACACAAGGCGTGCTTCCGGAAATTTATTCCGAATATTCATTGCGCCCTCAACTTCAATTTTCAGAATAGCGTCCTTACCTTGCGAGAGAAGTCCATCAACGCTTTTGCGGAGCGTTCCGTAGTAATTTCCGCAGTATTCGGTGTATTCAAGAACCTCGTTTTCGGATATTTTCTGCTCGAATTGTTCACGCGTAAGAAAGCAATAGTGAACGCCGTCCGCCTCGCCCTCACGCGGAGCGCGTGTAGTCGCCGAAACAGCGTATCCAACGGAATCCATACGCTTGAACAGCTCGTTCAGAATCGTATCCTTGCCGCAGCCCGCGGGCGCGGAAACAACGAATAAAATCCCTTTATCGGACATAAAAATACCCCCTTTATTCAACCTTGTCGGCGAGAGTTTCGGGCTGCAGCGCGGACAAAATTACGTGACCGCTGCCGCAGATGATGACCGAGCGGGTTTTGCGTCCGCAAGTTGCATCGATCGCGAAACCGCTGTCGCGCGCGGTCTGGACTATGCGCTTTATTGGCGCGGCATCGGGACTTACAATCGCAACGATTTTATCAGCGTTTACGGCGTTTCCAAATCCAATATTTACCAGTTGCACAACTCTCCCTCCTCCACAGTACATATATTTTAATTATACCACATCTCAGCAGAAAAATCAACAACTATTTCTTGAAAAAAATTAAAAAAATTTTCAAAAACCCCTTGACAAGTCGAAAAAAGTATGATATAATAGTAAAGTCAACGGAATGCTGATATAGCTCAGTTGGTAGAGCACATCCTTGGTAAGGATGAGGTCATCAGTTCGACTCTGATTATCAGCTCCATTATAAATGGGATTACAAAGCCGCTCGTGAGGTTTCACGGGCGGTTTTGTATTTTGTTGCAGCAAGTCCCCGCCCGTGGATTCACGGACGGAGACTTCATATATAATTATCCTTTAGTAAAGTTGCTGTGGTGAGTATGCTTGCTGTTTGAATCCATAATCGGTTATCCGTGATGGTTGTTGTGGTGAACGCTCTCGTTGTTCGGGTTCGTAACCTGAGTTCCGTGGTTTTCCTCGTGGTGAACGCTCTCGTTGTTTGTATTCGTAATCTGATTCCCGTGGTCGTCCTCGTGGTGAATGTTCTCATGGTCCGCGCTGTTATTCGAGCAGATGGGCTCGTGAGAAAAGCACACGTGGTTCGGGTCGTTCGGGTCTGTAATCGGATATCCGTGATAGTTGTCGTACAAATCGATTACATAGCCGTAATTCGGGTCGGCGGTGAAGCTCTCAATCTTCGACTTGGTGAAATCCGCGTGAATCCAATGTTCGCTGTGTACGCCCCAATCACAACTGTAAGTTTCAAAGCCCAAGCCGTATACTGTTTGCCCTTTCAGCCGCGCGCATTCTTGCTCCCAAAGCTCTTCGGTTGCGGGAATCGTCTGACGGTTTTGAAGATGAGCGATTACCACACGATAGATGACTTCATTGCCGTTCTCGTCAACAGCACCGTATTTGTCCATTGCCGCTTGAAGTGCCTTTGAAATATGGATTTGCCCGTTATCGGGAGCAATTTTCACGGTATCGAAATCCTCAACCTCGAATCCGCTGACTGTTGTGATATAGTCAATCGGCGTTTCATCGGGATTCATTATCGGCGGATGCTGAACGACCACCGCATCACCCGAAACAGCGGAATTTTCGGAAACGACCGTATCTCCTGCCCCCGGAGCGTTCGCGTAATCATCGGAAACAAGCTGCGCCGCCGGTGCTGTCGTTTCTGCCGGAACGGTAGAAACGCGAGCGCGATTCCAAGCTATCGCTCCCACTCCGCAGACAGCCGCCAGACAACAAGCCGACATTCCGATTGTCATTATTGTGTTCCGTCTGCGTTGGTTTCGCGCAATGAGTTCCTCACTCTTACGAAATACATTTTTGGTTACTTCCTCATAGTTCTTCATAAATAAAGCCCTCCTTTTCCAGCTTTGACTTGAGCGATATTTTGGCGCGGTAAATCAACACTTCGATTTGTCGCTTGGATTTATGCATAACGGCGGCGATTTCCGCGTTTGACATATCCTCGAAAAAGGACAGATACAACACCTGACGATAGTCGGGATTAAGCGTTTCCATCGCCTTATGGAGCGCAATTTTCCGTTCCTCTTTGAGGTAGGAAAGTTCCAGATTCTCCTCATCGGCAAGGGACTCTGCAAGCTCCTCCACCGTGGAATCCGCCCTTTTGGAGTTCCGCCGAAGGCAGTCGATTGCCGCGTTTCTGCCGATTGTATAAAGCCACGTTTTGAACGAATATTTCTCCGAATATCTCGGACGTTTGACCACCAGCTTGACGAAGGTATCCTCCATAATCTCCTCGGCGGTATGGAAATCCCGCGTAATACCGAGCAGATACATAAGCAGCCCGTCCTTGTAATCGCGGATAAGCTCCGCCATACCGCTCTCGTCGCCATCAAGGAAACGGCGGTAGCTACTTACACCGTTGTCCATTGATTTCTCCTTTCCGAAACATTTTTTTGTTTCTCACTTATTAAACGAATCAAGGGCGAAAAACTCACAGTTATTTTTTTGAGGTACAGTAATTGCGTTGCTAATAGAATAAACCTACGGAATTTCGTAGGTTTATTTTTTTATTCTCTTGTCGGGCGGGTTCATTTTGTTTGTTCTCCCCGCAATATAATCAAGGCTTACATCATAGTAATCCGCAAGAACGATCACACGGTCGAACGGAATCACGATTTTTCCGCTTTCGTATTTTCCGTAATGCTGCTGCGAAGTGCCGATTATCTTCGCCGCCTGCGCTTGTGTGAGATCGTGATCTTCGCGTAAGTCCCTAAGTCGGGTTTGATAATTATTCACAAATTTCACCTCAGAATTTTGTTGTATTTACATAAATATTAGCATTTTTTGATAAATAGGGGTTGACTTTAAGTCTGATATGACTTATAATATTATTAACAAAATATGCTAAACCATTGGCATTATCGAAAAATTTTTATTTGGAGGACAGGACTATGGGATTTTTTGGAGATTTAGGCAAGGCGCTTTTAGGTGCTGCAACCGGGGATAACGACTATGCAAATCAGGTTTCATCAAGATACAATCTTCTGGATGAAAGAGAAATTATAAATGCGATTGACGAGTGTGTGAATGCCGCAGCTTCTGGAAATTTATCAAAGTCTACAGGATACCGAAAAGGTATTCTGGACTACATAACTAACAGGTTGAGGGAATTAGATAAAAAAGGCGATGACGGTGGTGTCCGTTTTTATAAAGTGAAAATAAATATAGCAGTTTCTCATTGTGAAAAGAACTCTTGGATAAGTGACATATACAGGAACATTGGCTCTTCCCTACAGAATATCTTGGATAGATGATAATACCGATTTCAAGGAAAAGCTGATGCCATTAAATTTTTAACTCCGCAAGGGCGGAAACGACACATGCACTAAACGGATTTGTTTTTGAGAGTGGCATCGACTAAAATAACTCAAAAAAATACACCAATAACTAAAGGCAGACTCCACTTGAAGTCTGCCTTTAGTTATTGGACTATTGTGATGCTTCATCACCCTCTTATGGCAGCAAACATTTGTTAATATGTTTTACGAACGTATGCGCGCGGATATAAACGTATAATAAAAATTTTCAAAATGGGGTTGACAAAAACAAACTGTTGTGATATAATATTGAATGTAAGTTCAATGAATCAATATTCAATGAGGTGAAATATGTCAATACGCGACGAACAACGGGAACAGCGCAGACAGCTCATATTCGACAAGGCAATAGAGCTTTTCGCCAAGCGCGGATACGCAAACACGAAGATCGGCGACATTGCCAAGGCAGCCGACATGAGCGTGGGTTTGATGTTCCACTACTTTGAGTCCAAGGAGAAGCTGTTCGAGGAGCTGGTGCGTTACGGCGTTCAGGCTGCGGACAACACTCCGCGCGAGATGAATTTCGAGAACCCTCTTGATTACTTCGAGGGCTTTCTGAAAATGCTCTTTCATTACGCAAAGGAGCAGCCGCAGATCATGTATATGTTTGTGATAATGGGGCAGCTTCAGCGCGGAGAGGGTATTCCGGAGCACATCTTGGAGATAGCGCGGGGTGCGGATCAGATAAGTCAGTCGGCGGAGATAATCGAGGCGGGGCAGCAGTATGGCTACTTCCGCGAGGGCGACCCGTATCTATTGTCGTTCACGTTCTGGAGCAGCGTTCAGGGGGTAATGGAGCAGCTTGCTGTTCACCCCGAAATGCTCGAAAGCGACACGCTGCCCGAAACGGATTGGTTAATTGGCATTTTAAGTAAGGAGAGAAAGCAATGATTAAAATTGAGAATGTACACAAATCATACGGCGCAAAGGACAATAAGTCGGAGATACTCAAGGGCATTTCCCTTGATGTCAAACGCGGTGACTTCGCGGTAATTCTGGGAGCCTCCGGTTCGGGAAAGTCCACGCTGTTAAACGTTGCTTCGGGGCTGGAGCGTCCCGATAGCGGCAGCGTTTTGTATGACGGCGAGAATATCGCGGCTCTTACCGATGAAAAGCTGACCGCGTTCCGAAAAAGGAAAATCGGCTTTATTTTCCAACAGTATTATCTTCTGCCGAATCTTAATGTTGACAAAAACGTTAAAATGGGCGCGGAGCTTGCGCACAACAACGACTATGCTGAGGTGATAGCCGCTCTCGGGTTGTCGGAAAAGCGCGGAAAGTTTCCGCACGAGCTGAGTGGCGGCGAACAGCAGCGCGTATCCGTTGCCAGAGCATTGGCAAAAAAGCCGGAGGTGCTGTTTCTCGACGAACCCACGGGCGCACTTGACGAGGAAACAGGGCGGTCGGTTCTCGACTATATCTGCAAGCTGCAGGACGAACTGAAATTCACGATTATAATGGTAACGCATAACGCGAATATCGCGGAGATGGCAAAGACGGTAATACGAATGAACAGCGGAAAAATAGTGGAGCAATACCGCAATCAGACGCAAAAAACCGCATATGAGATAGGATGGTAAGAATGGTTATAGGAATTAAAGACATATTCAAGCTGATTGGAATCATCATTATTTCCATATGTGCGGTGTTTGTCTGCACACTGTTTTTGAATTACAATATCGACTTGCAGAGCATTGAAAACAAAATCCTCTCCGTGGAAACCAAAGCTCTTTTTGACGCGTTGGTTATGTCGGGAACAGTGGTAAGCGCCGTCAGCGGGGGCTGTTTGCTGATAACCGCCGTTGTGATGCTGTGCTTTTATATCAAGCACTACATAGATTCCCACCGCAAAGAGCTGGGAATCTTAAAGGCTCTCGGATATTCAAATCTGCGGATTTCGAGTGGCTTTTGGGTATTTGGGCTGAGTGTGTTTTTCGGTTCGGCAGTCGGGTTTGCGGGAGCACACTGCCTTATGCCGAAGTTCTATTCTGTCCAGAACGAGGATAAACTGCTGCCCGAATTTGAACCCGGATTCCACCTTGAACTGTTTCTCTCCCTTGTAATTTTGCCGACTGTCATATTCGCTCTGATGTCGGTGGTTTACAGCTTGTTAAAAATGAAGACTCCCGTTCTTGAATTGCTGAGGGGAAAGAGCGTTTCAAAAATCAAGGCGGTAAAGGACGGCAAGGATTTGCCGTTTCTGAAGGATATAAAGAGAGCAACGGTAAGGGGCAGAAAGTCGCTTGTGTTCTTTATTGCGTTTGCAGCATTCTGCTATTCGGCAATGGTGCAGATGTCATTCGGAATTGATGAGCTTGCAAGCGAAATGATGTCGTTTATGATATTGGGGATAGGTTTGACTCTGGCATTTGTAACGCTATTTATCGCGGTTACGACCATTGTCAGGTCAAACGCGGAAAGCGTTTCGATAATGCGTGTTTTCGGTTATTCAAGAAAGGAATGTTCGGTGGCTGTATTGAGCGGCTATCGCCCTGCTGCGATTGTTGGATTCGCCGTTGGAACGGGGTATCAGTATCTTTTGCTGAAAATCGCCGTGGAGGTGGTGTTCAAGGACATCGAGAACGTTCCCGAGTTTGATTTTAATCTCCGTGCGTTGATTATCGCGGCGGTATCGTTCGTGATATTTTATGAGGTCATAATGTACCTCTACTCGCGGAAAATCGGGAAAATCTCGGTTAAGGAAATTATGCTTGATTCGGTTGATTAAACAAGGTTATCCCCCGTTCGATTGAACGGGGATTTTTCTATTCCAATTTTTGCGAGAGAATCCAATCCATCATTGATAGTGCCAGACGCGCTTGCTTTGAGGACATTTGCTGAACGCGATTGGTTATGGAGCGTTGATAATCGTTGCCCTCATCTGTCACTGCCCCCAATAACAGCGCATCGGGCGTTGTGTCAAGCGCGGTACAGATTTTCATCAAAACATCGATACTGATAACGGTCGTTGCTCGCTCAACATTGGACATATAATTGTTGCAAAGTCCCGCCATCTCATTTACCTGCCATTGCTTCAACCCAAGTTCTCTGCGCCGCGCCGCAATTCTTTTTCCGACTTCCTTATAATCAACGTAATGCAATAGAATCACCTCTTGATACTATTTTACACTAATATTGTATAGTTATAAAAT
>CAMWMN010000028.1 GCA_947175385.1 uncultured Clostridia bacterium
ACATAATATATATCATTATACCACATAAAGTTGGAAAATGCAATACCCACCACAAAATTTTGGTGGGTATTTTTTCATAATGGGATTCCCTCGCCCTCAAAGCGGATTATGTAGAATTGCCGCAGCCATTCGGGTTCTTCGTCAATTTTACCAACAAGTTTCAACAATTGTCTTTTTCCAACACGTCTGTCAAGAATTGCCAACATTCTGATAATAGCATTTTCGCTGTTCAGATTCTCGATAATCGAATGATCATTAAACTCCCGATATGCTTTATAAAAGCACTGCTGATCAAAATGTCCATCGTGCAAAGCCGCATTATAAACCAGTTTCCAGCGTTTAGCACTTTTAGGAAAGGATTTCCGCAGTCTAGTGTCGTGCATATCGCATCCCGCATAAAAGTCGGGATAATCACTCTTGAAAATCTCACGCCCGTCAAACCGCACCGCTACGCGCCCATTGTGGTCGAAGTACTTGCTGTACGAGGTACAGAAATATTGTATCCGTCCGCGCAGACATTCCGCAAGTAAATCCTCCTCAAGCCGTTTCCTGACACCGCTCCACGTCATTTTGAATCCCCTTCCGCTTCAATCGCGCGTTCCTGCCGCAAACTCGCCGCAATTCACGTCCAAAACCACGCGAATCGGCTGCACGAGCGACTCCTCGTACTGTGTACGCCACTGCGGCTTCCACTGCATATTTCCGTTCTCGTCCATACTGTCAACGGTGTCACCCGCAACAATCGGGAAACCGTTGCTGAATTGGTAGCTTGCGATGTTGTAGACATAGCTCACCGCAAAGTTCGGGTTAATGCTGCGGAAATGCAGCTGCACATCAGCCTCGTGGAATATGTGAAAGCCAATGGTGTCAACAATTGCGTCGTCCTCCGTACCTTGAATCGTGAAGAAACGTGCATTTACAGCAAGCCGTATGAACCTGCCCGCAAGGTCAAAACGCTTTGAATCCTCGAAATCTTCGGGAGTAGTCAGCTTTCCGCTGCCCATAACGTAGATTCCCTCGCATTTCGGGTAACACTTCAAAGCCGCGTCAACCTGCGCCAGCAGCAGTTCCGCTTGCTCTTGGTAATGCAGTGCCGAGCCGTAAAAATTGAAGATGTTCACACAATATTTGAAATCATCAATTTTTTGCGCTCCATCGGGAAAATCCCAGAATTGGCTGCGCTGAAGTTCATCAATTCCGTCGGATTTGAACTCGGTCGGCTCCATTATGCACGCCAGCACGGGAATCCCTTGCGGAACGTCCTCAAACACCGCCTTGAGCTTCTGTACAGCAAACATCGCCGGACCATCAGACGTCTTTCCGCCAACAACCTCAATCTTGCCCAAATTGGTTTCCAGAGCCGATTTAAGCGCATCTTCGCTCGCCGACTCAGGTTTCTCGCTAAACAGCAGCTGCGCCATAAGCATCTGTTGGTCGGGAGCACGGTCTTCCAGATTCTGGTTAAAAACTTTATCACTCATAAACAATTCCTTTCTTTGTGCAAATTGCACAATCACTTTTTCGGATCAATAAACTCACGGTAATCATATACGTAAATCACGCCGGAAATCACTGTCAGCAATGCTGTGAGGTACATCAAAACATCACGGATAATTTGAATCGGGAAGTCGTCGCCGATTATCCCAAAATCCTCGCAAAGTACCGCCATAATAAGAATTACCGCCATCGCAACCATCGTCACGGCGGTCTTGAGCTTACCCCAGATGTTCGCCGGGATTACAGCTTTCTTGGGACTGGAAGCGGCTACCAAACGAATGCCCGATACCAGAAATTCTCTCGTCAAAATAATGAAAACAACCCACGCGGAAGTCCACTTCAATTCAATAAAGCAGACCAGTGCCGCCGCCACGAGAACCTTGTCCGCAAGCGGGTCGAGGAACTTTCCGAAGTCGGTAATCAAATTGTATTTCCGCGCAATTTTCCCGTCCAACATATCGGTCAGACTCGCCAATCCGAACAGGATTGTTGCATATAGGAAACGATATGAAATCGCGGAAAAGCACATAAAGAACACGAAAAAAGGTACAATAATCACGCGAAAAAGCGTCAATTTATTGGGCAAATTCACCAAAAATCACCTCACATCATCCAAAAAAATGTTAAAATTTACGGAGCGAGATTTTACAGTACCTCACCAATTAAATTGTTATCAAGCACGTCCGTGAAACGGATTTGTGCAAAATCACCAATGTTTAATCGCTTTTGCGAGGTAAAGTAAATCATTCCGTCAATCTCGGGCGCGAACATAGCCGAACGTCCAAAGTAATGCTCCAGATAACGGTCATAGCCCTCAACAACAACCTCGGTCTCCTCACCCACCATCGATTCGTACAGCTCTGCCACGCGCGTATCCTGCTGCTCCTCAAGAATCTCCTTGCGGTGTTCACGAACCTCCTCGTCCACTTGGTCGGCGAACGCCGCAGCGGGCGTGTTTTCCTCCTCGGAGTACGCGAAACAGCCCATGCGCTCAAATTTCAGCTCTTGTGCAAATTCACCAAGGCGATTGAACTGCTCCTCTGTTTCACCTGGGAAACCGGTGATGAATGTTGTTCGCAGTGTTATTCCGGGGATTTTCGTTCTCAGTTTGTGAATTAACTCGCGAAGAGATTGCTCATCGCCGCGTCTGTTCATTCGTTTCAAGAGTGTTCCATCGCAGTGCTGAAGCGGAATATCAAGGTATTTTACAATTTTTTCCTGATTTGCGATACAGTCAATCAACTCGTCCGTGATTCGCTCGGGATATGCGTACAAAATACGTATCCACTTCAATTTATCTATTTTGCATAACTCATTCAACAAATCTGCGAGTGAGAGCTTATTGTACAAGTCAAGCCCGTACCGCGTGGTGTCTTGGGCGATAATGATGATTTCCTTAACACCCCGCTCTGCAAGCCACTCCGCCTCGCTTACAACATTTTCCATCGGTCTGCTGCGGTATCTTCCGCGGATTTGTGGAATTGCACAATAGGTGCAGCAATTGTCGCAACCGTCCGCGATCCGCAAATACGCGTAATGTGGCATAGTGGAGAGGATTCTCGCACCCTCCATGGTGTGGTCCTCTTTCATCCCGAACACGCAGATACGCTCGCCATTCGTCATTTTGACGAAAATCTCAGAGATCCTCTCATACTCGGCGATTCCAACGATTGCGTCCACTTCGGGATATTCCGCCGCAAACTCCTCACGATAACGCTCCGACAGACAGCCCGTCACCACGATATATTTTATTGTGCCCTCGTTTTTCAGCATTATTAACTCGTTGAGCCACTCGATTGCTTCCTCTTTTGCGGCTGTAATGAACCCACAGGTATTCAGCAGCACAATATCCGCCAGTCCAGGCTCCTCAACAAATGTGTATCCCGCCTTGTGAAGACGCGCCATTATCATCTCTGCGTCAGTTTGATTCTTCGAGCAGCCAAGCGACACTACAGCCACTTTCAACTGATTATTCTCAATTTTTTCGGACATTCGATTTATTCACCCTCCCACAATTCATCATTTTCACCAAATGCTTCTTCGTCAATTTCACCAAATCTATCTTCGTCATTTTGCACAACGAATTCAATGCACCGCTTTATCGCGCCAAAGTCGTAGCCCCGCCTCGCCAGTGCGGCAACAGTTCTTCGGCGGTCGTCAAAATCCCGAATCTTATCGGCATATTTCCGCTCTATAAGTGACGTTAGCTCCTCGTCAAGGTCCTCGGTCAGAATATCCGCGAGAGTGTATTCTACAAGTTCCCTGTCAAGCCCGCGATGGAGCATTTCCGCGCGCACCCGCCGAATCCCCCAGTGCTTTCGAGTGATCAGATATTCCGCGAAACGCGGCGCGTAGTCCTCATCATTGACATAACCCCGCTCACAGACATAATCCACGGCGGTTTCGGCAATTTTCACGCCGTAGGTTTTCGTCAATTTGCACAAAAGCTCTCCTCGGCAGTATTGACGCTCACCAAGCAGATACAATGCGCGCTTTTTTGCTCTGCTAAGCGATTCTGACGTGTCAAGCTGCTCTGCCTTGCGGCGGCGGTAATATGTTCCCATCACTCAAAATCCTCAGTGGAAAACTCCGAAAACTCATCATCACTGCTATCATCTTCAGCCTTTGCTTTCTTGGATTTCGTCTTTTTCTCCGGCTTAGCTGATTCCTCGGGCTTGGAATCCGAATTTTCGTCATTTTGCACAATATCGTTCTTCTTGTCCTCATCTTTTTGTTCAGCTTCAGATCTCTTTTGGAACTCATCACGAACCTTTTGTTCGATTTCATCACAAACCTGAACATTTTCCTTAAGAAAATCCTTTACCTTGTCCTTGCCCTGACCAATCCGTACGCCGTCATAGCTGAACCACGAACCGCTTTTCTTGATGATATCGAACTCCACGGCGCAGTCAATAATCTCTCCGAGCTTGGAAATACCCTCGCCGAACAGCATATCGAACTCAGCGGTCTTGAACGGCGGCGCGACCTTATTCTTCACGACCTTACATTTCACGCGGTTTCCGATGACTTCACTGCCGCTCTTTATCGGCTCTCCCTTGCGCACATCAATGCGCACGGACGCGTAGAATTTCAGTGCGCGTCCGCCTGGTGTGGTTTCGGGATTTCCGTACAGAACGCCGATTTTCTCGCGGATTTGGTTGATGAAGATCGCTACGCAGTTGGTTTTGGAAACCGCTGCGGTGAGCTTGCGCATCGCTTGAGACATCAGCCGCGCTTGAACACCAACGTGCGCGTCGCCCATATCGCCGTCGATTTCGGCTTGCGTTGCCATCGCCGCAACCGAGTCGAGCACCACGATATCCAACGCGCCCGAACGAACCAGCGTTTCGATGATTTCAAGCGCCTGTTCGCCGGTGTCGGGCTGCGACACAAGCAGATTATCCACGTCAACGCCCAATGCCTTCGCGTACACCGGGTCGAGCGCGTGCTCCACATCGATGAACGCCGCTGCGCCGCCTGCCTTCTGGCACTCCGCGACCGCGTGCAGACACAGTGTGGTCTTGCCGGAGCTTTCCGCGCCATAGACCTCAATGATACGTCCCTTGGGCAGACCGCCGATTCCCAACGCGAGGTCGAGCATCAACGAACCTGTGGAAACGTGCTCGATGTTCAGGTTCTGATTCGCCCCCATCAGCATGATCGTTCCTTCGCCGAACTGCTTTTCAATCTGCGCTATCGCGGCTTGCAGAGCGCGTTTCTTCTCTGCCGCGTCAACAATTCGCTCAGCCGTTTTGGTATTTTTTTCCTTTTTCTTATCCATTGCCATTGTCTTATCCTCCAAAATAAATATGTATCCGCACTCCATAAGGATTTACGGAGATTTTATTCCACACACTACGCGTTCAATTTTGCACAAATCTTTAACAATACTTGTTTCAAATCCGCTCTCCGAGAGAATCCTCGCGACTTCGGCAGCCTGTCCCGCTCCGACTTCAAAAAATATCGCGCCGCCTGTTTTTACACTTGCCGTATATTCACAAACAATCGACCAATAGAAGTCTAATCCATCCGAACCGCCGTACAGAGCCATTTTCGGCTCGTGTGTAACCTCAGTTTGGAGATTGCGCATATCCAAATCGGTGAGATACGGCGGATTGGAAATGATAAGGTCAAATTCACCCAATCCACGGCGGATCTCCGAATCAAAAATATCCCCATAAATCGGCTTTACACGCTCTTCCACATCATTTAACCAAACATTCTCCGCAAGATATCCGAATGCCGCCCCAGAAAACTCAACACAAGAAACATCGGAATTAGCAAGTTTTGCCAGTGTTATTCCGATACAACCCGTCCCGGCGCACAAATCCAGTGTTCGCCGCTGTTCGGGCGGACGGGTTTTCAGGAAATCAAGCGCCATTTCCACAAGCGTTTCCGTGTCCTGACGCGGAATCAGCACGCCCTCGCCAACCTTAAACGGCAGCCCGTAAAATTCCCATTCACCAATAATGTATTGAAGCGGCTCACCGTTCACGCGTCTCCCCAGCAGCTCGGCGGCGCGTTGTCGCACCTCCGGGAGGAGATCGCGGATTGAGATTGGTTCGGTGTACAGCTTTGTCCTATCCACACCCGCGCAGCCCAACAGCTCTATTGCCTCAAAGCGGGCATTTTCAATGCCCTCCATTTCAAGTCTTTGTGTAAAGAGATAAACAATATTTCTCTTTAACGAATAATTATGATTAATCTCACGAACACTCAACAAATCACCTCAAATCGCTACTAATGCCCTTTCGCGCTCACCCAGGAAATCTATGTCAATCGGAACGTTGTCAAGCACAATCATTCGGAGCTTCATCAGCCCGTCCGTATTCGGCAACATCGTGATATGCTTCAAATCCCGCAGCTTCAACACCTCAAGATTCGTGAGCGATGATACAAAATCAATATTTTCCAGCTTCATAATTCGCCACAGCTCAAGCTCCTTAAGGGTTTCAAGACCCGCAAGTCCCGACAAATCGGAGTTTCCGCACCACAATAGAGCAAATTTCTCCAATCCAATCCCTTTAAGGAAGTCAAAATTATCAACCTTGATTCCGCACAAAGAAAGCGATTTTAATTGCGGAAGTTCCGAGATTCGCTCCAAGTGCTTTTTGGCTTTCTTTCCAAGCCACAACGAGCGCAGATTCTTAAACCGAAGCAACTGTTCACAATCAAATTTTACCGAGCTGCTCATTGCATTGGTATTGAGTATCAGTTCCTCCAGATTCGGCGAAATACCGTCCAGAAAGCCGTAATCGCGGCGGTCGAACAAATCCAGATGAAGTCCCGTCAGATTCGGCAATTCACGCAAATACTCAATGTTCACCGCGTCCTTATCGGCGCGAAGATGCGCATCAATCCAAACCTTAGTAAGGTGCGGCATCAATCCGAGAACCGACAAATCGAAACGATTGTTTCCATCAATACCGAACACTCGGAAATACAAATCAGGACGCCGTTCAAGAATCCCGTCAATCGCACGGTACGCGGCTTCGGGCAGTTCCTCATCAATCTGTACCCATTTTATCCGCTTATCCTCGGTGATTTGATTGAGCATTTCAGAAGTTAAATCATTAAACCCAATGAATTTCAAAGGACCGATTTCGTGCGTTTTGTCCGAAATATGGATATGATTGGTAAAGCTGATTTCAGCCCCCATCTTCAATCCCCCTCATCACCAGTTATCGTCCTCGCCCTCCTTAGGCAGACAAGGCATTACCGCCGCGATTGCAACCTCGATTTGTTCCGCATTCGGCTCGCGTGTGGTGAGCCGCTGCATCCACATTCCGGGGGCACTGAAAATCTTCGTGACTATGTTGGAATACCGCCCAGCAATCCGTATCAGCTCGTAGGAGATACCTACCACGATTGGCAGGAACGGCAGCTTGATCCCCACGCGAACCAATGCCGCCAATGCGGTGTTGGAGATACCCCACCATTCGGCGGGTTTTATCGGAATCAGCGAATAGACGATAATGCTGACCAACAGCGTGATGATGATAAAACTAGTGCCGCACCTTGGGTGGAATCGCCGCATCGGCTTGATATTCTCCACAGTCAGCGGCTTTCCCGCCTCATAACACGCTATGGTCTTGTGCTCCGCGCCGTGATACTCATAAACGCGCTTCATCGTTTTCATCTGCGCGACAATCGCCATATATGCCACAAACAGCAGCAGCTTCATAACACCCTCAAACGCGGATTTCCAGATTGCGGCACCCTCGCCCACTGCGCCTTCGATAAGTCCGAACAAAAAGCTCGGCAAAAACAGGAAAACCCCCAACATCGCGATAATCATCAGAAATGTAAGTATTCCCGCAATACCCTCAACGATTTTAGTGGCGGTCTTTTCGCCAAAGGTTTTCACCATCCAACGGTCGAACGCGGTTTCTTCCTCATCATCGCCGATTCCGCTGATTTCCGCGGATTTATTCATACAAGAGTATCCCTCGCGTAGTGTCTGGATAAAGTTAAAGCACCCACGTATAATCGGAGCTTTATTGTACCACTTCTTTTCGGGCAGCTCCCACTCCTCAAGGTAAATATCGCCATCGGGCTTCCGCACAGCCATCGCTGCCACCGAAACCCCGCGCATCATAATACCCTCAATCAGCGCCTGACCGCCGACTGTGGTCTTTTTACTGGTATCTTTTTTACTCATCGTCTGTCCTTTCTTTTTTGGAAGTCAACGGCAACACAATCGTAATCCGCGTTCCCACGCCCAGCTTACTTTCCGCCTCAAGAGAGCCGCCGTGCAGCGTGATTATCTCGTCCGCTACGGCAAGACCAATTCCCGAACCGCGCTTGGTGGAATTTGCCTTGTAGAACTTCTGTTTGATCTTCGGCAAATCCTCCGGAGCGATTCCGCAGCCCGTATCCGTCACGATTACCACAACATTGGTGTCTGTCTTTTCCGCCATCACATCGATTTGTCCGCCCTCCTCGGTGTATTTCACCGCATTATCGAGGACATTTATGAACACCTGCCGCAATCGGCTCTTATCGCCCGTCACCGCGCACATAAACTCCGGGTTATTGTAAGAGAGCGTTTTATGCTCTTTCTTGGCTTTGTCATTATAAAGCAGCAGCGCGTCCTCCAGTTCGGCGATTACATCTATTGCAGCCATCTGCAGTGTGAAATGCCCACTCTGAATCCGCGAGAAGTCCAACAGCTCCTCAACCATTTGCTCCAGACGCAGCGTTTCTCCGGTGATTACTTTCATTCCCTTGGAGAATGTTTCGGGGTCGTAGCCCATCGCCAATGTTTCGCTCCACCCTTTGATAGCAGTAAGCGGTGTGCGCAGCTCGTGCGACACGGAACTTATGAAGTCATTCTTGATTTGTTCGGAGTTCTCCAAATCGTTCGCCATATCGTTGAATGCCATTGAGAGCTGCCCGATTTCATCTCCTGATGTCACGGGGATTCGCTCGGAGAAGTCCCCCTTGGCGAGTTTCTTCGCGGTAGAGCTTATCCTCGCAAGCGGCACACAAATGGACTTGACAAAATACAATCCCATCATTATCGCAATAAGCAGCACGAATACGCTGATTGCCAACGCGATAAACATAATCCGAGAGAGCTGACTGTCCAACAGCGTCAGCGATGACACCAACCGAAATGCGCCGTAGCTGCTGGTCGGTCGCGAGATCATAACCGTTACCGCGATGATATTTTCGCCGCCCTCGCGCCCGATGAACACTCCGCGCCCGTCCTCACTGGTTTTCGCCATTTCATAGTCGGGCATTTCCATAGGACCTTTGGGGGTGAATCCGCTTGAGGACAGCGATACTTCACCGTTCTGATTGATGGACATCATCTCAATCTGGTCGCGCTTCTCGAAATTCTCAATCATCTGCCGCACGCCCGTTGACCAGTTGACGGTGGAATCGTCATAAAGTCTTGCCATAATCGTTTCCTCGGCGTTCGCCTCGGAGATGAGATAGCTTTCCGCCGAGCCGTAAAAATACTGCTTGACGAGGTAATATATGCACACATTCACCGTGATAAGAACAATCACGATAACCAGCATAGTGTTCATCATCCAACGCCGCGCAATGGACTGTTTGCCGTGCGCGCGTAAAAAGCCGCTCAACCGTTCCATTTATAGCCAAATCCCCACACAGTCTGAATATACTTCGGCGTAGATGGATCGTCCTCTATTTTCATACGCAGACGCCGTATATTCACGTCAATCACCTTATCCTCGCCAACGTAATTCTCACCCCAGATGTGCTTGAGAATCGATAATCTGTCCACCGGGGAGTTGCGGTTCTTCATCAGAAATTCCAGAATATGGTATTCAATCTGTGTCAAATCCACAGGTTTCCCGTGACTGTAAAGCGTCCGTTTCTGATAGTCTAATGTAAACGGACCGGAGGAAATTACGTTTGATTCTTCACGGCGGGAACGGCTGACATTGACGCGCCGATAAATCGCGTCAACACGCGCCACCAACTCCGAGGGAGAAAAAGGCTTTGTAACATAATCGTCCGCGCCAATCATCAGACAATTAACCTTATCCATCTCCTGGCTCTTCGCGGAGAGCATTATAATCCCGATATCGCTGCTCTGTTCGCGAATCCAACGGCACAGCTCGAATCCGTCCATACCGGGCATCATAATATCCAACAGTGCTACATCGAAATTTCCGCCTTGCTTGCGATATTCTGCAACAGCGTCCTCTCCGCTCGCGACATCGGTTACATCGTATCCTGCGCGGCGGAGGTTAATCACCTCAAAATCACGAATGGAATTTTCGTCTTCAACCACTAATATTCGTTTCATGAAATCACCTACTTCAGCATTATGAAATTGTATTTAAGCTCGCTGTCGGTAAGAGCCAATTTGCCCGTCCGATAGCCGGTAGTTTCGCTGATATAGTACGACATTACATCATTTTCGGCAAGCAGTCTGAATTCCTTTTGCGTTCTGATTGCCTCAACGGCGGAGGTATCGTCCTTATCAACCGCCCGAATGCGCATAAGCTCAGTGCTTGGTGTGATATTCAGTCCGGTTTTCTCATCATATAAGATAAAAACGATCTCATTATCCGTAAAATTGGGAACGGCTGTAACAACCCCCTGCCATCTGTCAGGAAAGAACAGCGCGAACCGGTATTTTCCCGAATAGTAGCTGTAATGGTCGAGCCTTATATCGCCGGTTTCAACCATTTCGCACTCGACCCACCTCACCACATAAAGCTGCTCCTCGGCGGGAAGCATTTCATATCCGGGCAGCGTTCTTGTATTGGCTGTTTCAATGATTCCGTCATTGTCAATATCCATACTGTAAATTTCGGGTGTTAACTCGTTTGTGTAACGCGTGTCGCACATCAGCCCCCCTAAATTGTTTCCGTAGCAATAAAATATATCTGTACATGACACGCCAATGACGCCGTTACTTTTGCCCATTGAATAATCCAGAAAAATTCCCTCGGTATTTTGGTTGATTTTACCCTTGGTAACCCGCAGATATTCTGCCGCAATATGCGAAAGCTGCAGCTCGGACAGCTTCTTGAACCCCTCATCGGTATTTTTAAGCAGTGCTGCGGTGGATATTTGGTTCGTTTTGTCGTGATTTACAACAAACAGCTCATCCTCGCCGTCCGCGTTCAAATCCGTAACCTCAAGGATGGAATACGGCGATGAATAAAGCTCCACGGGGATTTTATCCGCATAATTCAGCACCGAAAACACCTTCTCGGTTTTGCCGAGCAGCGTGTAGCAAATGATGATGTCAATCCGCCGCGAGGAGTTCATATTCACAAAGCTGATGCTCTCCACCTCACTGCCCGGGCAGGCGAGGTCATAGACTGCCTGCCATTTCCCGTTGCTCTTGTCAAGGATTTTGAGCCGCAGCGAACTTTCTCCTGACTGAACATTCTTGCTTTCGTAGAACACCATAGCCTCATCGCCAGGGTCGTTGTCAATATCACGAACCACAAACGCGGAGCGGTAGTCACCGCTCTTCGGGTATTTCAGCTTAACGTTCTTCCCAGCGCTGTTTACAAGCACCTGATAAATTTCGTTCTGCTCCTCGGACATCTTCGGCGGCATCAGCAGATTCTCCATCGAAGCTTCCGAACAGCCGCTCAGCAACAGGCAGAACGCTATAACAACAAGCAGTTTCTTCATAATTTTTATGATAATTACGCTCCTTATATTTCCGTATACCCACCGGCAATCTCAATCGGATTACCGTCGGGATCCATAAACGTAAAATACCAATACGGCGAAAACACCTCAATATAACGAATCGGAGTCAATTGCTCTGCTATTCCCAAGCCCTTTATTCGCTCATACTCCGCACGGAGGTCTTCCACACCCAGATTTATAAATACTTTTCGGTTATTTGCGCTGTCGGCGATTTTACTTTGATTGTCATACACTTCCCAGTAATCATCCTTTGTGATTACCCGGGAACGGTTTTGATCATCGTAATATCCGCTCATCAAACACAGATTCAGCCCCTCATTATTGAACATCGCGAAACGTTTTCCATTTACTGCGCTTACTTTCATATCCAGAACCTTTTCATAAAATGAAACGGATTTATCAAAGTCCCGAACCACCAAATAAACCGACCCAAACCTCATAAAGTTGAACCTCTTTCCTCAGCGTTGATGTTATCATCAACTTCCTTAGCGGTGTTCTCAGCTTTTTTACCGATCAGCAAGGCTGTCACGGTAACTGCCGCCAACGCTCCCAACAGAGTGTTCACAAGGTACAAACCCGTCATCATATACGCGTTATCGCCCGCATGCGTCTGAAAGAACAGCTCCGCAGTGTTGTAACCGAAAGTAATCCGCTCGGAAAGCTCCGCAGTGCCGAAAATCTTCGCCGCTGCCGCTCCGATTGTGGGCGATATGCCAATTGCCGTAGTCGCCGTTCCCCAAAAGCAGACCGCCTTTCCTGAACCGCCGTTACCCGTAAGGTATCTTGACAGAATTACAAAGAATACTGCACCGCAGATGATACAAAGCATATCCAGCAGATACTCGGGAATGCTTGCGATTGCCATTCTTGAATTGAAAACGCAAATCCCGCGGATTGTAAAATAAATCCCGACAAATGAGTACGAGAACCCGATTCTCACTCCGATTTCCTTGCGTGCGAGGATTATGAACGCGATTATAACAAACACTAATGCAAAAACAAAATCCATAATTGCGAGGAAAACAAACGGCGAGAGAGCATTCAGCTCCCGTATGCCCTCATATGCCGCTCCAAGCGCCAGAATAAGTGTTGCGAAACCAACTGCGTTGGATTTCCAATTCGCGAATCCCGTGTATTCGAGAATTTCCCCGCGTTTCGCGGTAAGCATAACACCGACCGTAGTCAGAATCAGTATTCCATAATACAGCGCATTGCAGAGAGCCGACTTTCCGTGAACGATAAAGCCCATGTTCATATCCGTTTGGAAAATCGCGAAAAACCTTGCCGCACAGCACAGCACGATTCCGCAAATCATTATCAAAAGTGGCATTTTGCCTTGTTTCTTCATTATCTTTCCTCCAGAGGAATATAGGTTTTGTTGGTATTGATAGCCTTGTAAGCCGGACGAATAATGCGCTTGCCGTTTATCATTTCCTCCATACGATGGGCGCACCAGCCCGCCATTCTCGAACAAGCAAACAGCGCGGTGTACATTTCCACCGGGATTCGCAGCATCTTGTACACCAAGCCCGAATACATATCCACATTCGCGCATATATTTTTGATAGCGCCGCGCTCTTCGGCGAATACCGCAGGAGTCAGACGTTCGATGCTGTCAAGCAGCTTAAATTCCGCCTCAAACGCGGTGTCTTTCGCGAGCTTCATAGCGTTGTCTTTAAGGATCACCGCGCGCGGATCGGACAGCGTATACACCGCGTGCCCCATTCCGTAAATCAAACCCGACTTGTCACCGACCTCTCGGCGAATGATTTTATGCAGATACGCGCTTACCTCGTCATCGTCCGCCCAGTCCTTGACACCCGACTTGACGTGTTCGAGCATCTCCATAACCTTGATGTTCGCGCCGCCGTGACGAGGACCCTTAAGCGAACCGATTGCCGCCGCATATGCGGAGTACGCATCCGTGCCCGACGAGGACACCGTACGGCAAGTGAATGTGGAATTGTTTCCGCCGCCGTGCTCCGCATGGAGCATCAAGCACAAATCCAACAGCTTGGCCTCATCGGGAGTATAAGCGCGGTCATCGCGCAGCGTAGACAAAATGCTCTCGGCAAGGCTTTCCTCCTTGATCAGCTGATGCATAACCATCGAATCGTTGTGATAAAACCGCCGCAGCGCCTGATACGATGCCACCATAATCGCGGGGAGCTTTGCGATAACCGAAATCGCCTTGATCATCTCGCTCTCCGCGGACTTGTCTTCGGGAGCACTGTCATAGCTGTACAGCGTAAGTACAGCCTGCTGCATCTTGTTCATTATGTTCGGCGAGGGATTGCGCATGATCACGTCCTCGGTGAAATAGCGCGGCAGCTCACGATACTCAGAGATAAGACTCGAAAAGCTCGTAAGGTCACGCTCGTTGGGCAGCACGCCAAACAAAAGCAAATACGCGACCTCCTCATAGCCGAAGCGTCTGTCCGCAAGCACACCGCTTACCAAATCGCGGATACTATAGCCGCGGTAAATCAACTCGCCCTCGATAGGCTGTTTATCGCCCTCGCTCATTACATATCCGTGAACGCAGCAGACGTTGGTAATTCCCGCGACAACACCCGACCCATCGGAATTACGCAGTCCGCGCTTCACCCCAAACTTCGAGTAAAGTGAGCTGTCAATCTCACTGTTCGCGCAGAAATCCTCGCACATCTTACGAAGTCTGTCCGTTGATTTCAGTTGTTCCATTTTGTCCATTTTTTTACACACCCCTAATGTCTTTTTCGCGGTTAAACCGTGCTATATATCTTTTGAATATACCGCCAATTTGTAAATCTGATTATACATATTCTATTATACACCATAATTTCCCGGTTGTCAAGAGATAAATACAATTTGTTCCCAAGAAGGAGTCATTAATGAATAGAAAGTTCACCCCCAAAAAGCTCACAATCGCGTCTGGAATCGCTCTGATTCTGCTTGTCGTGCTGATTGTCGTATTGGTTTTCGTATCGCGTTCCGGTCGAGAATCCGCGATTCCGAGCCGTGTAACGCTTTACCGTCCCGAAACCTCGGAAATCGTCACACTTTCCTATGAGGACTTCCTGTGCGGCTGTGTGGCGGGATTATTGCCCGAGGGGCAATCGCAATACAACGCGGAGGCTCTACGGGCAATCGCCATAGCGGAAAATTCACGAGCCTTATACGTATTGAATAATCGCGGAACGGCATTTACCGCGCCTTATGCCAAAGTTGAGGCGGTGAATTTCGGCGCGGACTTCGTGACAAACGCGTATTTTCCATATATTTCCACGGAAATAAGCGTCACTCTGAGAACCGCTGTTCAAAACGCGATGAACAGCGTGTTGACACTTGACGGAGAACCAATAAGCGCTCCGATGTGCAAAATCTCCGCCGGGCGAACCGATGAGGACGCGCTCTCGCCGTCCGTGGCACTGCCATGCGATATTGACGAGAAGGGCTTTGAAAGTCGAATGGCGTTCACCCCCGATGAGATTTTGTCGGCATTGCACAACAAAGGTGTGCTCTCGGCGGATTGCTCTAAATGGTTTGGTAAAGCGGCTTACAGCGACAGCGGAACGCTGATGTTCATAGAATTTGGTGAGATGAAATACACGGGTGCGGAACTGAGGAGATTGCTTGGTCTGCGCAGCACGGCGATTACGGTTCAGTTCGCCGAGGACAAGTTCTGCTTTATTTGCCGCGGATTCGGCGAAAATCGCGGAATGAGCATTTCCGCCGCGAATTTCCTCGCCAAAACGGGAAAAACCGCCGAGGAAATCCTGGCGGTGTTTTATCCGAATTGTGAAATTGTAAAAGAATAAACCGTTATGTAACGTTTGACGCGAACCACGACATCCAATCCGCGATGAATTTCGGGGTGTTCGGAAATCTTGACATAACAGCCGCTCGGAACTCCTCGGCAGTTACACCGGAACCGAACACAATTTCGCCGGTTGCCTCATCGCCGACTGCAATTACACCTTCCGCTATTCCTCCGACAGCGACCTGCCCCTTCGCGAAACCGCCGATTGCGTACGTTCCGCAGCTTACACCGCCGAATGACACCCAACCGAACGCGACTCCTCCAAGCGCGAACACCCCAGCCGCTGCGCCGCCAAGTGCGAACACTCCTGCCGCGACAGTACCGCAGACGAACGCTCCCAACGCCAAGCATCCGAAGGAAATAATTCCCAATGACAACAAACCAATAGATACCAGCCCCATCGACATCAGTCCGATTGAAATAATTCCCTTCGCGCGCAGTCCAATCGCAACAACACCTTTTGCGTTCTTTGCAATGTGGACAAGCGGCATTCCGCGCCACGTTCTCTTGCTTGTGTATCCGCGAACCTTTCTCTCGGTAACAACAGTCTGTTTTGCTGGGGATTCGCCTTGCGAAGTGCACCCCTTAATCAGTTCGTCCGTGGTAATTCCAAACAAATCGCTGATTGCGGCAAGCTTTTCCATTTCGGGAGTGGTCGCGCCCAACTCCCACTTTGAAACGGTCTGCCGTGTAACTCCAAGCTTATCGCCCAATTCCTCCTGTGACCAGCCCTTTTGTTTACGTAATTCCATCAATTTTTCAGCAAATGACATATTAATTCCTCCCATAATTTGTAAATCGCGATTCTCTCACACTCCGAAGCTTGATTTTATTATACACGTTTTCGCCTGAAATGTCTACCAATTTTCGTTGGAACTTTGTCAACCAAACTTAACATTGGCTTAACAGAGCCAAAAAACGCGTCCGTTTTTTCTCGGACGCGTTTTTATTAGTTAGTAACAGGATTGTTCCTCTCCTCCATCAAATAGGAAAGCGTCATAAGACTGTCCGTGAGATGAACATTCTCCACAGAGGTTTCGGGATAGTCCGCGTGAATATCATAATGTGAAAAATTCCAGAACGCGGTAACTCCGCAGTCCACCAGCGTTTTGACTACCTCAGCCGCGCCCTCGCGCGGAATACACAGAATCGCCATATCGGGAGCGTTCTCGGCGCAAAATTCCCGTAATGCGTCCGTGTTTCGGACGGCAACCCCAGCAATTTTCTCACCATTCAAAGCAGAATCGCGGTCGAAAATCCCTTTCAGGTCAAAGCCGTAACGCGTGAAGTCGATGTGCTGCGCAACTGCGCGGCCGAGCTTACCCGCACCGATAAGTATCAGGCTGCGCGTGTCGGTAAGGTGCAGGATCGCGCCGATTTGCCCGCGAAGCTCCGCGACATTGTAGCCGTAGCCCATCTGCCCGAATCCGCCGAAACAGTTCAAATCCTGGCGAATCTGCGAGGCTGTCAGCCGCATACGCTCAGCCAACTGCCCCGAGGAGATTTTCTCAACCCCCTCATTAAGCAGCTCGCCGAGGAATCGATAATACCTCGGCAGCCGTCGAATTACCGATTTCGATATGTTTTTATCTTGCATAATCCGCTCCAAAGGACTTTAAGCCATAAGTTCTTTCAATCTGTTGTTGATTTCAATCAGGAATGTTTCGGTGTCAACGACCTGCTTATTCGGCAGCTTGCTCATCGCGGCGAGATTCTTATCCATAATACCGTCCTCCATTGTCTGCACGGAGGCCTTTTCGAGCTTATCCGCATACGCGCACAGCTCGGGGATATTGTCCAACTCGCCGCGCTTTCTGAGTGCGCCGCTCCACGCGAAAATAGTAGCGATCGGGTTTGTGGAGGTCTTTTCGCCCTTGAGGTGCGCGTAATAGTGGCGCGTAACCGTGCCGTGAGCCGCCTCGTACTCATACTTTCCATCAGGAGAAACAAGAACGCTCGTCATCAGTCCAAGTGAACCGAACGCAGTCGCAAGCATATCACTCATAACATCGCCGTCGTAATTCTTGCAAGCCCAGATGAATCCGCCATCGGAGCGAATAACACGAGCCACAACATCGTCAATCAGCGTGTAGAAATACTCAATTCCAGCTGCCTCAAATTTTGCTTTATACTCATTCTCGTAGATTTCTGCGAAAATATCCTTAAAGCGGTGGTCATAGGTCTTGGAAATGGTATCCTTGGACGCGAACCACAGATTCTCCTTAGCGTCCAGCGCGTAATTGAAGCACGCGCGCGCGAAGCTCGAAATGGAGCTGTCCAGATTGTGAACACCCTGCACAATTCCGTCCGAGTTCTTAAACTCCTGAATCAGCGCGCGGGTTTCCCTGCCGTCCTTGTCGGTGATGACAAGCTCCGCCTTGCTGCCCTGCGGTGCTTTCAGCTCGGTATTCTTGTAAATATCGCCGTAAGCGTGACGCGCGATGGTTATCGGCTTTGTCCAGTTGGGAATATACGGAGTAATGCCATTCACAAGAATCGGCTTTCTGAATACCGTTCCGTCCAAAATAGCGCGAATCGTGCCGTTCGGGGACTTCCACATCTCCTTGAGCTTGTACTCCTCCACGCGCTGAGCGTTCGGAGTAATGGTCGCGCACTTTACCGCAACACCATACTTCTTGGTCGCGTTCGCGGAATCCACGGTAACCTGGTCGTTGGTTTCGTTACGGTGAACCAGTCCCAGATCGTAGTAATCCGACTTCAGGTCTATGTACGGAAGAATCAAGATGTCCTTAATCATCTTCCAGATAATGCGTGTCATTTCATCGCCGTCCATCTCAACGAGCGGTGTTGTCATTTGTATTTTTGCCATAATTTACCTCCTGTTAATCCGGAATTGCGAAGATTATCTCCGCGCTTCCATCTGTATACCTGTTTATCGCACGTTCAAATAAAGGCAGAACATCTTTCCGCCTGTTTCCGAACGCTCCGCAGCCAAACGCGCCAAGTATCATTACCTCCGGCTCTCTTGACTGCATAAAAGAAACTATTTTCTCTATCCGCCTCTCCATAACGCCGTTTACACGGCTTTTCAGCCACGGCAATGTAAAGCTCCTGTTCACCGCCGGGCAAGTGACAAAATCGACGGTAAACGGCTCAGAAAGCGGTTCACCACTGTCGTTTCTTATTACGGGAACGTTCTCCGATAATATCATTCCATCGGTGTAAAATGTCGAACAACGCAGACGATTTGTACGGTAAAACCGCTTTGCCCCGCGTATCGTGTAGTAAAGCAAAGACGCTCTGCATAGCGATTCCTCCTGCGCATCCGCGCCGAGAACATACGCTCCGCCCGCATAAAGCGCGTTTGCGAAATTCAGCGCGATAATTTTTCTGCCTCTGTTGCGCAGAATACATTCTATGGTTGTGAGGGATTGGATATTCTCGGACACTCTGTACTCATCGGCGCGTTCAAGCGGAGTTCCCCGAAAATCGGGGAAATATTCGCTCTTCATTTCTCCATTATACCCCTTGAACAGCTTGTCATTATCCAACTTGATTTTTAACGCTTTAGCTATGTTCATACATCACTCTCCGCTGTGTATATCAAGAAAGCCCTCAGTCGTGCTTTGGAAAAGCTCCTCGGTAAAATTCAGCCGCATCAGCTTGTTTACCTGAAACGCGTAATAGAACGTTCCCTTGTCGGTTATGAGCTTGAACAGAGCCTCCACTCCGTGATCCTCAATCTCAAACAAATAGCCGAACTCCGCTTTTGTGTTCTCAAGATTTCCGTATTCCTCACCCTCGGCAAGCGTTCCGAGAGCCGCGTCCAGAAGCTGAATTTTCAAATTCTGATCGTCAATCGCGTTACGCTCCTTGGGCTGTTTCTTTTTCCCAAATAATCCCATAAATCCTCCTATCGGAAAGCCACAATGCTGTGACCGTTCTCCTCAGCTATTTTGCCGATTTTCGCGAACACCTCGGGAGTTGTGATAATCAGCACATAACTGTCCGAATCGATATCAATGTAACCTAACCGCGCCCTGTCTCCGAGTGCCACGTTAAACGTCTTTCCCCACGTTTCCACGTTATCGTCCTCGTTTAATTCCAAGTGGCTGATAACATCGGAAATCAAGGCGTAGGATTTCATCTGTTCAAACGACCAGACAAAATCCTCGACAGGACACTTCCAGTCCACCTCAAACGCGTATCCGTGACTGTCCAGCTCGTCTACCATCGCAAGGAACAAAAGTTCCTCCGGCTCATATTCATCTGTGAAATCCTCGTCCGAGAAGTCGATACTCCGATCGTCAAACCGCTCGGCGTTCTGTTTGAGATACCTTTTCGGATTGTCAATCGCGGACTTCACCGCCTTGACGACCTCCGCGTCGTTCTTGGAGATTAAAGCGGCAATTTCCGCAAGATACTCACATTCCCCGCGTTCATAGTCTTCAAGAAACTCTCTCCAGATATTAATTTGCTATCCTTTCCTCAATCACAAAGTGATAAAAACTTGTGACCGTTCTCCCCAGCGATTTCGCAAACTTTCGCAAGCACTTCGGGAGTCACGATAATCAGCGGATAGAGTTCAATATCAAGCGAGCTGTCGACATATCCGACAATCGCCTTGCCGTCAAGCACCGTGTTAAGCTGCATACACCATAAATCAACGCCCCACACATCATCGTCATCATCGTCTAAGTCAATCTTGCCGAACAGACACTCCAGACCATAAAACGCGTCCCAGTCTATGTCAACCTGCTCGGGAATAAACTCAGAAAGCAAGTCATAAGCCTTTATCCACTTCAATTCCTCAATGAAGTCCTCAATCTCACAGTCCGAATCCACCTCCAGCAGATAACCGCCCGCGTTCAGTTCGTCAATCATCGCGACCCAGAGAACCTCGTCCATACTTCTGGAATAGTTAAACGCCTCTTTTTTGGTGAACACATAATCGTCGATTTCCATATCGTGCACCCGAAAGCGTTTTGAGTTCTTCTTGAAATACTTTCGGGGGTCTTTAATCGCGTCCGCAAGGTTATTTATCACCTCTTGGTCGTTATTGGAAATCAACGCGGCTATTTCGGTGACAAACGTGAAATCCGTCTTTATGGGCGCGGCAAGCCGCTCTCTGCACTTTTGGAGCTGCTCTGCGGAATCCTCATAGTCAATGATGGATTCAAACTTCTCTGCCGCGCTTTTAAGGCTCTCTTCCCTGCCGACCTTGACTTGATACAGCGCGGTTTTGTAAGTCATATGTCTCTGTTTTTCGTGGCACTGCTCCGCGAGTTCGGCGGAATCCTTGAAACCGCCGAGTTGGCGGAAATTTTCCTCAACCGCCTTGAAATTCGCAATAGACTTTGCCGCGTTCATCTCCTCGACAGCCGAGTTATAAAGATTCTCAAAATCCGGGTTTTCCATTTTCATTCCCTTTATTCCTATTTTCAAATTCTGCATCATCCGCATTGCCTTTGGCAATGCGGACTAGCTAAGCGATTTTCACTCAGCCTCGCTTCGCTCAATCGCTTGCTTGCGTAATTTGTCTGCTCTCACAGCCGCCCGTACGGGAAATGACCGTACTCATACTCGAAAGCCATATCATCAAGCCATTTGTCCTTGATTTTCAAGGACTTCGCTTCAAACATCAGCCCGAAGTCGTCCGACACCAGAGCCGCAATCTCTTCATTTTCACTAACCTCGAATGCCTTCATAAAAGCCTCTTCGCGGATTTTGTCCGACTTTTCCTTATCCCATGAACCCTCTTTTTTCCCCTGTTCAACGAGATTGTAAACCCGCATCCACTCGCTTTCAAACTCCTCGACATAACGCTGTTCAAGAGCCTTATCTATATAAATACTCGACATTGCGTGCGGAATACCGCTGAGCATTTTACGAAAATTCATATCATTTGCCCTCCTTAGTGAAATTCAACAATCCGCCCGCGAGAATCATTCCCTTGCCGCGCTCGGAAAGCTCACACTTAACCTCAAACGAGAATCCCTTGGTTTTATCCTCGACAACGATTTTACCGTTATTTTCCACGATTTCGCGGATATTCGCGATTACAAGATTGTCGCCCTGTTCCACCTTGTCATAATCGGATTCGTTCGCGAACTCCAACGGGAGAATACCGTTGTTGATGAGGTTCTGACGGTGGATTCGTGCAAAGCTCTTGCAGATAATCGCCTTAACGCCCAGATACAGCGGAGCAAGCGCAGCGTGCTCTCTCGATGAGCCTTGACCGTAATTTACACCGCCGACAATGATAGATGTTCCCGCCTCTTTCGCGCGTTTGGGGAAGGTTTCATCGCATACCGCAAAGCAGTACTCCGAAATCGCGGGAATATTCGACCGCAGCGGAAGAATCTTCGCGCCCGCAGGCATAATGTGGTCGGTAGTGATGTTGTCGCCGACCTTGAGATTTACTGCGCTCTCAATAGAATCAGCGAGCGGCTTGTTCACGGGGAACGGCTTGATGTTCGGACCGCGCAGAATCTCAACGTTCGGCGCGTCCTCAACGCTTGCGGGAGGAGTTACCATATTGTCGTTAATGAGGAACTTCTCGGGCATTACATACGGCGGCATCTCGCCGACTGTTCTCGGGTCGGTGAACACACCAGTAACCGCGGAAATCGCCGCCGTTTCGGGAGATACAAGGTAAATCTGTCCGTCCTTTGTGCCGCTGCGCCCCTCAAAGTTGCGGTTGAACGTTCTCAAAGAAATGCCCTTGCTGTTCGGCGACTGACCCATACCAATGCACGGACCGCAAGCGCTCTCGAGGATTCTCGCGCCCGCGTCAATCAGAATCGACAGTTCTCCGCCGTCCGCAAGCATATTGAACACCTGCTTTGAGCCGCACGCAATCGCAAGAGAAACATCGGGATGAACCGTCTTTCCTTTAAGGATGTGCGCGACCTTGCGCAAATCCTGCAGAGAACTGTTCGTGCAAGAGCCGATACAAACCTGGTCGATCTTGATTTTGCCGATTTCCTCAACGGTTTTAACGTTATCGGGAGAATGCGGACAAGCCGCCAACGGAACAAGCTCCGAGAGTTTGATATTCACTTCCTCATCGTAAACCGCGTCTGCGTCTGCCGAAAGCTCCACATAATCTTCCTCGCGCCCTTGTGCCTTGAGGAACTTCAGCGTGGTTTCATCGGACGGGAAGATAGAGGTAGTTGCGCCCAGCTCCGCGCCCATATTCGTGATTGTTGCGCGCTCAGGCACGGAGAGCGACTTTACGCCCTCGCCGCAGTATTCCATAACCTTGCCAACACCGCCCTTTACGGTCAGTCGGCGCAGAACTTCGAGGATTACGTCTTTCGCGGAAACCCAGTCGTTCAGCTTGCCCGTGAGGTTAATTTTAACCACCTTCGGCATTGTTATGTAGTACGCGCCGCCGCCCATCGCAACAGCAACGTCCAGACCGCCCGCGCCCATTGCCAGCATACCGATTCCACCGCCCGTGGGAGTGTGCGAATCCGAGCCGATGAGCGTCTTGCCGGGCTTGCCAAATCTTTCCAGATGAACCTGATGACAGATTCCGTTGCCGGGGCGCGAGAACCAGATTCCGTGCTTTTTGGCGATAGAGCCGATAAAGCGGTGGTCGTCCGCATTCTCAAATCCGCTCTGGAGCGTGTTGTGATCGATATAAGCCACGGAACGCTCGGTTTTCACGCGGTCAACGCCCATCGCCTCAAACTGCAGATACGCCATCGTTCCGGTAGCGTCCTGAGTGAGAGTCTGGTCGATGCGAAGCCCGATTTCCGTGCCCTTTACCATCTCTCCGTCCACAATGTGCGCCTTAATGATTTTTTCGGTTAATGTAAGTCCCATAGTTAGTCTCCTTTGCATAATTAAAGTCCTATAATTACATTATACACTATATATTGCGGCTTGTCAAGAATTTAACATAAAAAAATCGGG
>CAMWMN010000029.1 GCA_947175385.1 uncultured Clostridia bacterium
CGAATATTGTACGAATAATATTCATAAAAACGAATATTAGTTTTTTGTAAAAAATAAAAATAGGGGTTGACAAATCATCAATTCACGAGTATAATATAAGTGTGAAGTAAAAATTTCCATATTTTTTTTAGGAGGATAACAATTATGAAGTTGAACGAAAAACTAGATATTCTGCTGAACAGAAAGCGCATAAGACGCGTCGATTTTGCGGAGAGCGTAGGTATTACATACCGTGCGTTTGCGTATTATATGAGTGGTACGCGCAATCCGAGAAAATCCGTGATGGAGAGAATCGCGAAGCAGCTTGATATGACCCCCGAGTTTCTGCTTGATGAGAAGCAGGATCTGGAGCTTACCAATGAAGAGAAGTTCATCAAGAGCATCGCCACAAAGGGCGGAGATTCCGTTGAGGCGATGAAGTTCCTGAATAAGTCGCGTGGTCTTTTTGCGGGCAATTCGCTGTCCGATGATGACAAGAGCTGCCTGATGGCGGTCTTGAGCGAGATTTATGAGGATTCCAAGAAGAACGGCGGAGCGGACGGTAAGAAATAATGCCTCAAATCGGGCACATTATCTCTATCGCCGAGCGTGTTCTGGAAGAATTTGGTGGAAGGAATATTTTTGAAACCGCCGAAAACTCTGGGGCAAACGTGTGGTTCAAAGATCTCGGCGGGCTGAAAGGGTTTTATCTCTGTGAGAACCAATGCCGTTATATCGTCATAAACGAGAATCTGGACGATATAACCAAAGCGGTGGTCTGCGCGCACGAATTGGGTCATGATATGCTTCACAGGGAGCTGTCCGCAGAAGGAATCCGCGAAAACACGCTTCTTTTGTCGGGCAACAAGACCGAGCGTGAGGCGAACCTTTTTGCCGCTGCCGTGCTTATCTCTGATGATGAAATCATTGCGGAAACGGAATTTCAATCAGATGCTGCGGCTCTCGCAAAATGTCTTGGATTCCCGCAGGAGCTTGTTCTCTACAAGTTGGAAACGCTGAATTTCAAGGGCTTTGACTTTAATCTCGGAGAGGTTGAAAACGACTTTTTGAAATAGAAGGGGTGCTGTTTTGAATATCAAATCAACTCTTAAAACGCTTACTGAACAGATAGGTGTTTCGGGAGATGAGTTTCCCGCGGCAAATGTGGCGGCGGAGCTGTTGAGAGAGTATGCCGAGAACGTATCCGTTGACGCGTTCGGAAATGTTACGGGGTATGTGAAATCCCCGAATCCCGATGCGAAAACGCTTATGCTTGACGCGCATATCGATGAGGTGGGCTTGATTGTAACCTATGCAGAGGAATACGGATTCCTCTGCGTGGGTTCATGCGGTTCGCCCGATATTCGCACGTATTTGGCGCAGTCGGTTACCGTTCACGGCAGAAAGTCGATTCAAGGCGTGATTTCAACGCTTCCGCCGCACGTTTCAAAGGACAATTCCGCGCCCGAGATAGGCGATATTTATGTTGACATCGGAATGACGCGCGAGAAGGCTGCGGAATTTGTTGCCCTCGGTGACAGAATAACGATCAATTCGCGCTTTCGTGAGCTGTGCGGAGGTGCAATAAGTGCGCCCTCAATCGATGACCGCAGCGGTGTCTGCGCGATTTTGGCAGCACTGGACAAGCTACGCGGCAAAGAATTGGCATATAATCTGGCGATCTGCTTCTCCGCACAAGAGGAGACGGGTGAGCGCGGCGCAAAGCAAGCGGCATTCCGTATTCAGCCCGATGAGGCGCTTATAGTGGACGTTTCGTTCGGCAGAACCCCCGGCAGCAACCCCAAAGAAACCGCGCCGCTCGGAAGCGGTGTGATGATTGGTTTCTCGGCGGCTCTTGACAAGCAGATGTCCAATGCTTTACGTAGTCTTGCGGAGTCAAAGAATATCCCATTCACCTGTGAGGTTATGCCGACTTCAACAGGCACAAACGCAGACGCAATCAGCGTTTCGGGAAGCGGAACGCGGTGCTGTACGCTGTCGTTTCCAATCAGGTATATGCACACTCCTGTAGAATGTGTAAACTTAAATGACATTGAATCCACGGCAAGGCTTATTTGCGAATACACGGCGGGAGGTGCTCAAAATGCTCGATAAACTGGAAGAAATCTGCCAATTGAACGGCGGCTCCGGAGATGAAGCGCAGGTTCGCGATTTCATTGCCGCAAATATCCGCGCGGACGAGGTGATTACCGACAATCTTGGCAATCTGTTGGTGTTCAAAAAAGGCAAGAAAACACCAAAAAACAAAATAATGTTCGCGGCACATATGGACGAGGTCAGCTTTATAATCACCCACATCGGAGATGACGGATTTCTGAGCTTTGATGCGGTGGGCGGCGTGAATCCCGGTGTGGTGTTGGGGAAAGCGCTTCGGTTGGAGAACGGCGCGCTTGGCGTGGTCGGTGTGAAGGCAATTCATCAGCAGTCAGTCGAGGAGCGCAAGAAAATCCCCGATTTCTCCGAAATGTATCTTGACATTGGCGCTTCCTCGCGTGAGGAGGCTGAAAAACACGTTTCACTAGGCGACCGTGCGTATTTTGATACGGAATTTTTCGGATTCGGAAACGGATTCATCAAGGGCAAGGCGATTGATGACCGCGCAGGTTGCCTGATTATGATGGAAATGATTAACAGTGAGCCGGAATATGACGCATGGTATGCATTCACTGTTCAAGAAGAAATAGGAACGCGCGGCGCGAAAGCAGCGACATTCACAATTGCCCCGGACATCGCGATTGTACTGGAAACTACCACCGCGTGCGACATTGCGGGTGTTTCTGGCGCGAAGATGGTTTGCGAGTTAGGCAGCGGCGCAGTGGTATCCTATATGGATCGCAGTACGATTTACGACCGCAAATTGTACGCATTGGCAGTTGAAACGGCGCAAAAATGCGGAATCCCGGCTCAGACCAAGACCCTGATTGCCGGCGGAAATGACAGCGGCGCGATTCACGTCAGCTGCGGCGGAGTGCGCACTTGCGCGATTTCAGTGCCGTGTCGTTATCTGCATTCGCCGTCTTGCGTCATCAAGGAAAGCGATTTTTACGCCGTTCGCGCCCTTGCCGAGAAGATGTTGTCTGCCGTTTCGGAGCTATGATACGGCGCGTCAAGTCTGCGGAGGATCTTGCTAATTTGCCCGATTCGGGAATTTTGGCGCAGAAAATCCGCGCATTACTGCTCTCTTATGGAACAAAATATGAATTTTGCCGCTTTTTCTATTCAGCTGATTTTTTTATTTCGGAACTGAGCAGCGAATTTGTTGTGTCCGAAATCGGCTGTAATCCCGATTATGATGAGCTGGCGGATTTTTTTGGATTCTGCGGATTCGCGAAAATTTTCTGTTCGGAAAGCGTGGGTGAACAGCTCTCCGAAAGGATATATTGCGAAAACGAAATCGTGAATCTAATGCGGTTTGACGGTTGTGGAATCCCATGTGAAACGGAGCACAATCCGCCGCTTTCGGAGGTATATGAAATCCTGAAATCCGCGTTTGACATTGAGTTTGAGCCGTGGTATGTGGATATGTCACATCGAATACGTCACGGAATTTCCGCTGCGCGGCGACTGGGGGATTCCATTCTTGTGATTCAGCATAATCTGAATGGCGAGGCGCTTTTGTCGCAAATAGTGACTGCTCCACAAGAAAGAAACAAAGGGAATGCCACACAACTGATACGTGCGGTTTGCGCGGAGCTTTCTCCAAGCGCTGTTTTTGTCCTCTGTCATGACGAATTGACAGGATTCTACACGAATGTCGGATTCTCGCCGCAAGGTAGATACTGCCAATTAAGTAAATAAATGTAACTGAATCCAAAGATTTTTCTTTGGATTTTTTTATAGTAACAAGGAAATATCTGTGAAATTTTTGAAAAAATTCGTAATAAATATTGACTATTTGGCAAGAATATGGTACAATATATGTATATATGTCAGTGATTTTGATATTGCGATATACAGAAAATTTGGAGATGTAATTATGAGCAAGGGCAGAATTATTGTGATTGACGGGCTGGACGGAAGTGGAAAATCCACTCAACTGGAGCTTGTTACCGAATATCTTCAGTCGCGTGATGTCAAATGCCGCGCAATCAGCTTTCCGAATTATAATTCACATACCGGCGCGCTCGTCAAAGACTATCTGAACGGGGAAATTCCGTGTGAGGACACAAGCGGCGCGTACACGGCATCTACGCTGTACGCTATCGATCGATATGTAAGCTATGTAACGGATTGGAAAGAGTTTTATAATCGTGGTGAGATTATCCTCTGTGGGCGCTATACTACGTCCAACGCGATTTACCAGTTGACAAAGCTCCCGCCCGATGAGCAGGAGAAATTCCTCGATTGGCTGTTTGATTATGAGTACAACAAGTTGGGACTTCCCGCACCGGATTTGGTGCTGTATCTGGATATGCCGATTGAAGTGTCACAGAGGTTGCTCTCGGAGCGATATATGGGCGATGAGCAAAAAAAGGATATCCACGAACGTAACGTACGATTCTTGGAAGCGTGTCGCTCGAACGCGCTGATTCTGGCGCAGCGTTGCGGCTGGAACGTAATTGAGTGCGCCGCCGATGGACTTCCGCTGCCAATCGAGGATATCTACATACAAATCTGTTCCATTTTGAAGGTGTTGTTTTTATAATGGCTGAGTTGAAATTTCGTGAAATTGAGTTGAGTGACAAGTCCCGCGCGGACGAATTACTGCGTTGTTCTGATTTTCGCGGCTGCGAGTACACGTTCGGGAACAATTTCGTATGGAGTGACGAATATAATGTTGAGGTTTGCTTTGCCAAGGAGATGTACTTTCTTAAACGCGGTAGCGGCGATTCGGTCGGATTTGTATATCCCGCTGGGCGGGGAAGTGTTCAAACCGCTGTGAAGCTGCTCTCCGAGTATGCAACTGAAAACGGCTTTCCGCTTTGTATCTCCGCGAATGCTGAAATTACTCGGAAAATTACTGAGCTTTATCCTGAGGCATCTTCCGAATTAAACCGCGATTTGTGCGATTATGTATATTTTGCGGAGGATCTGGTGAATCTCAGCGGCAAGAAATACCACGCGAAACGCAACCATTTAAGCCGCTTTTACGAGAACGACTGGAGCTTTGAGCCGTTCACCGCCGACAACATCAACGAATGTCTTGAGATGAACAACGCTTGGGCGGAGCAGAGCATTGATTACAGCAATCCGAATGATGTTAAGGATAAGTGTGACGAGCTTCAGGTTGTGGTACGTTCGCTGAAGAATTTTGAGCAGTTGGGGTACATCGGCGGAGTAATCCGCGTGAACGGCAAGGTGAACGCATATACATTCGGAGAGCCGTCCTCGGCGGACTGCTTTGTGGTACACGTTGAGAAGGCTCTGCGAGATTTTCAAGGAACATACGCGGCGATTAACCGTGAATTTGTGAAATCTCTGGGTGGAAAGTACAAATATATAAACCGCGAGGAAGATACAGGCTCGGAGAATCTACGCAAGGCGAAGTTGTCCTATCACCCCGTTTTTCTGGAGGAAAAGTATAACATAACTTTTGGAGGAAAACCATGATTTATGTATTTTTAGCAGACGGATTTGAGGAAACCGAGGCAATCGCACCAATCGATATGATGTGCCGCGCGGGTCTGGACGTTGTGATGGTGGGCATCAAAAACGATGGCGTTAAAAGCTCTCATGGGGTACCCGTGTTGTGTGACATCACAGATATGCAAGTGGAGCTGGACGAGCGTTTGCAGCTTATCGTGCTACCCGGCGGAATGCCCGGAACGCTGAATCTTGAGGCAAATCCCGTGGTTCAGAGCGCGATTGACTACTGCGTGGAGCATAATATCCCGATTGGAGCGATTTGCGCCGCGCCGTCAATCCTCGGCAAGAAAGGCTTGCTGGCGGGCAAGGAGGCGATTTGCTTTCCGGGATTCGAGAAGTTCCTTACGGGCGCGAAGCTCTCCGACAAGAAAGTGGTTACGGACGGGATTTTCACCACTGCCGCAGGCGCGGGAGTTGCTGTTGAGTTCGGTCTGGAGCTTGTTAAAGTGCTTAAGGGCAAGGAAGAATCCGACAGCGTTCGCGCGGCGATTCAATGCATGAGCTGAAATCCGCCTTGCGGCGTGAACTGATTGACCGCCGCAAGGCGATGGACGTTAATGTGAAATCAGCATGGGATTCGGACATCTTTGAACAGCTTAAGTCGTTTCTGGACAATGCCGGATCGGTTTTCACATATGTATCCACCGAAATCGAGGTGGATACGCGGCGGCTTATCGCATACTGTCTTGAGCGGGGAATCCCCGTGGCAGCACCCGTAAGCGGCGACACCGAGCTTACGTTCTACTACATAAGCCGTTTGGAGGATCTGATTACGGGTAGGTTCGGGATACTTGAACCGAAACGTGAAAGAATCGGTATTGCGGACGAGCGCACATTGTGTGTAGTTCCGGCATTGTGCGCAGACGGTGATGGATTTCGACTGGGTTATGGGCGCGGATATTATGACAGATTTTTAAGCGATTTTCGCGGAACAAGCATTATTTTATGCTATGAATCATTCAGGCAAGGTGTTCCGTGTGAATCGCATGATATAAAGGCTGGTTTAACATTATTTAACAGAAATCCGATTTGACGGAGGAAAACTATGGACAACGAGAACAAATATTCCAATTGGGAAAACCCGGAGGAAACAGACGAATTTGATAAAACACAGGAGATGAGCAGCGTTCCGCTTTCATCGGTTTCCGATGATGAAATTCGCGGAATTACACCCAGAGAAGAGTTCATTGAGAATAATTCTGCGGAGAATATGGAGAAAACGATGCGTATGGATTCACTGAGGAACGGTGTACCAACGCCAAATCGTCCGTCCTCCGCGAATCCCGTAAAAAAACGCAGGAAAAAGAAAAAACAGACCAATCACACCCGCACAATGGGGCAGATTTTCTTGGGTTCGGTTATCTCGGTGGGGGCTATTGGAATCGGTGTGGCTTTGGCAATAAATGTAATCGGCGGAATCCGCGATTTTACCGGAATGTCCAAGCCGAGCAACAAGGTAGAAATTACCATTTCAGATACTATGACTCCCTCGTCAATCGCTGAAACACTTCACAGCAACGGGGTTATTGAGTCCCCGTGGCTTTTTAAGACATATCTGAAAATCTCTAAAAATGAGGATTCTTTCCGAGAGGGGATCCATATCGTAAGCTCCAATATGAGCTACGGCAGTATTATCAACGCTCTTGCGACTCAAATGAGTTACAACACCGAAACAGTAGACGTTGTTATTCCCGAAGGATTGACGGCTAACGAGATCGGTAAAATACTTGAGGATAATATGGTTTGCCGCGCGGTGGATTTCGTGAAGTGTTACAAGGATAAGATCAATGAATACGACTTCGAGGAAGGGATTCCGAACAACCCAAACCGCTTTTACGCTTTAGAGGGATATATTTTCCCCGATACCTACCAATTTTATGTAAATGAAGACCTTAAGCGAAATCCCAATTTCGATACCTCGGAATATGCGCTGAAGATCGTGGACAAGATGTATGATAACTTCGAGAATAAGATTACCAAGGATATGAAAAAGCGTATGGAAGAGCTTGATATGACTCTTGATGAGGTTATCACGCTTGCATCGATAATTGAGTGGGAGGGTACAAACGAGGAAAATATGGCGAATATTTCCTCTGTGTTCCACAACCGTCTGAATGACCCGGAAAACTTCGCGAAACTGGAGTCTGATACAACCGATACCTATATTAAACGGGTTATTGAGCCGAATACAAAGTCGCTGAGTGCCGATAAGCGTCAGGAAATTGAGGACGCTTACGATACCTATAAATGCGAGGGGTTGCCCCCTGGACCGATTTGCAACCCTGGACTGATGGCGATAAAGGCGGCTCTCTACCCATCGCAGACTAACTATTATTACTTCCTTGCAAGCAGCGATGGTGTGTTTTACTGGGCGCGTACTCTTGAGGAACACGAGCAGAACATTCAAGACGCGGCATTGCAGGCAGAAGAGGAGTGAGCGCGATGACGGACAAAAAGGCTGAGTTGCTTGCTCCCGCGGGCGATGAGGAGAGTCTGCTTTCCGCGTTGGATTTCGGCGCGGACGCGGTCTACCTCGCGGGGAAATCCTACGGAATGAGGGCGGGCGCGAAGAATTTCGACGAAGAGGGCTTGTGCAGAGCCGTACAGACCGTCCACGCTCGTGGAGTAAAGGTCTATGTAACCTGTAACACCGTTCCGTTGAATGAAGAAACAGACAAGTTTCCGGAGTTTATTTCGATGGTTCAAAATGCGGGCGCGGACGCGGTTATCGCGGCGGACATCGGGGTAATCGCAATGATTCGGGAGTTTGCGCCGGGATTGGAAATTCACGCGTCCACTCAAACGGGAATAGTGAACTACCGTACCGCGTGTGAATTGTATAAAATGGGTGTAAAACGCGCTGTTCTAGCGCGCGAGGTCAACCTCGAAAACATCAGGATAATCCGCGAGAAAATTCCAAGTGATATGGAGATTGAGGTGTTCGTTCACGGGGCGATGTGCGTCAGCTTTTCGGGGAGATGCTTGATATCCGAGTATCTTACGGGACGGAATGCCAATCGCGGTGAATGTGCGCAGCCTTGCCGCTGGGGATACTATCTGATGGAGGAAAAGCGACCGAATGAGTTCTACAAGGTGTTTGAGGACGAACGAGGAACATTCATTCTCAACGCTCGTGATATGTGTATGATTGAGCATCTTGACGACCTCCTTGACGCAGGCGTTTACAGCCTTAAAATCGAGGGAAGGGCAAAGTCCGCATACTATACCGCGCTTACCACAAACGCTTACAGAGCCGCGTTGGACTGCGCGTTAAACAACGAACGTCCGCCGCAGTGGGTATTGGACGAGGTGAACAAAATCAGCCATCGTCCGTATTGTACGGGATTTTTTTACGGTCACCCAAATGACGGTAGCAAATCGCAAGATCCGAATGAAATCACTAATGGTGGACAATATTTCACCGACAGCGGGTATATGCGCAAATACGATTTCGTGGGAACGGTTGATTGTTGTGAAAACGGCATTATGACTTTAACTCAACGAAACTATTTTACATTATCCGATGAGTTGGAAATTCTCTCACCGAAAATCGCTCCGATTCCATTTTCGCCGACCAAAATGTTCAACGAGAACGGAGAGGAAATTGACACGGCACGTCATGCGATGATGAAACTCACGCTCCCATCGGATATTGTCGTTCCACCGCACTCATTGCTCAGAAAGAGAGTTTGATTATGAACAACAGTGAAATTTTTCCGCATATTGACCATACTTTACTTAAAGCAACCGCAACCGAAGAGCAGATTTCGGAGCTTTGTGCCGAGGCGGTTAAATACGGAACAGCAAGCGTCTGCATACCACAGAGCTATGTAAAATTCGCGCACGAGAAATTTCCCGAGCTTAATATCTGTACTGTAATCGGATTCCCGCTTGGATATTCCACCACAGAGGTCAAGTGCTTTGAGGCGAGGGACGCGATTCAAAACGGCGCGTCCGAAATTGATATGGTGGTGAATCTCGGGTGGGTTAAGAACAATAAATTCGTGGAAGTTCAAGATGAGATTGCTCGTGTGAAGTCTGCGTGTGGAGATAAAATCCTCAAGGTGATTATTGAAACCTGTTACCTCACAGAGCATGAGAAAATTGAATTGTGCAAGTGCGTAACCAATGGCGGCGCGGATTTCATCAAGACCTCCACGGGATTCGGCACGGCGGGCGCGGACATAGAGGATATTCGGCTGTTTAAGCGGCATATAGGCGGGAATGTGAAAATCAAGGCGGCGGGCGGGGTGAAAACCAAATCCGACCTTGAGATGTTCCTCAACGAGGGCTGCGAGCGCATTGGAACAAGCTCCGCCATTAAACTTCTTACGGAGAGTGAATAAATATGTGTTGGACGGAAATTACAGATGAAGCGGCGATAAAAACGCTGATGAGCGAATACGGCGGATTTCACGATACCTGCATTGTGTCGATAAACTACAACAGCGGGAATTATGTTGACAAGAACGGCGGGATGGGCTGTGGAGATTCGGACGAGCACACAATTTCCATGATATTGCACAGCCAGTGGGCAAAGCCAATAGAGTTATACTTTTCGGGTGTGAGAAAATGCGGAATAACAGGTTTTCGCGATTCTTTCTTTTGCGAAATTTTAGATGCGACTCTTGAATTTCGCACCGATTTGCTTGGGAAAACGCGCGATGACAGGTTTATCGTGTGGGCGGACTGGGGGGGATTCAATCCACTGACTCACACGGAGCGTTATCCGCTTGACAACTGTTATGAAACAAATTATATAATTGCCGAAAATCTGAAATATCGGTTTTTGGAGGGGTAGGTGATATTATGGCTAAACGAGTATTCTGGATAGTTCTGGATAGCTTTGGGGTCGGCGAAATGCCCGACGCGGCTGATTTCGGCGACAAGGGAGCGAATACCCTGCGCTCTTGCTTCAATACGGGAAAGCTGAATGTTCCGAATATGCGGAATCTTGGGCTTTTCAACATTGACGGCGTGGAGGTCGGGGAGAAATCGGAACCTCCAATGGGTGCGTTTATGCGAATTTCAGAACGCTCCAAGGGTAAGGATACCACTACGGGGCATTGGGAAATGGCGGGCTGCGTGTCCGAGAAGCCTTTTCCAACATTTTCCAACGGATTTCCGCCCGAGGTAATCGAGAAATTTGAGCAAGCAACAGGGCGAAAGGTTCTCTGCAACAAGCCGTATTCGGGAACAAAAGTCATTGCGGATTACGGCAGAGAACACGTTCAAACGGGCGCGCTGATTGTCTACACCTCCGCGGACAGCGTTTTCCAGATTGCCGCTCACGAGGACGTTGTTCCCGTTGAGAAGCTGTATGAATATTGCCGTATTGCCAGGGAAATACTTACGGGGGATTTTGCGGTAGGACGTGTTATCGCGCGTCCGTTTGAGGGGGAGTACCCGTACACACGCACTCAGCGCCGCCACGATTTCTCGCTTGAGCCGCCACGTGATACCGCGCTTGATATTCTCAAAGCGAACGGCAAAGAGGTAATCGGAATCGGCAAGATTTACGATATTTTTGCGGGGAAGGGAATCACTCAGTGTGACCGCCAAATCGGTAATAACGCGGATATGAAGATAACCGCGAAATACCAACAGCAGGATTGGAACGGATTGTGCTTTACGAATCTGGTGGATTTTGATATGCAGTACGGACATCGCCGCGATTCGGAGGGCTACGCTGCCGCGCTGAACGAGTTTGACGGTTGGTTAGGCAGATTTATGCGTGAAATGAATCCCGAGGACGTGTTGATTATTACTGCCGATCACGGCTGCGATCCGTGCCATTCGGGTACCGACCACACGCGCGAGTATATCCCCGTGATGATTTACGGCAATGAAATCCGTTCGGTAAATCTCGGCACGCGAAACGGATTCGGCGATATTGGGGCAACGGTTTTGGAGCTTTTGAACGTCAGCGGCAAGGTTGACGGCGAGAGCTTTGCAGATTTAATTTTATAAGGAGATTTTTTATGAGCGAATGTACACATGATTGCAGCAGCTGCGGAGAGAGCTGTTCGGAGCGCAAACCCGAAAGTATGATTGAAAAACCGCATGAGCTGTCCAACATTAAAAAGGTAATCGGCGTTGTCAGCGGCAAGGGCGGAGTCGGCAAGTCGTTGGTTACTTGTCTGTCCGCTGTGCTGATGAATCGGCGCGGATTTAAGACCGCCGTTCTTGACGCGGATATTACAGGTCCCTCTGTTCCGAAGGCTTTCGGGCTTACCGAAAAGGCTGAGGGCAATGAAAACGCGATTTTCCCCGTGGTGACGAAAAAGGGAATTAAGGTTATGTCCGTGAACCTGCTGCTGCCTGATGATACTGATCCCGTTATCTGGCGCGGTCCGATTATCGCGGGTACGGCGAAGCAATTCTGGACGGACGTTATCTGGGACGATGTGGACTATATGTTTGTGGATATGCCCCCCGGAACAGGCGATGTTCCGCTTACAGTGTTCCAGTCTATCCCGTTGGACGGAATTATCGTTGTAACCTCGCCGCAGGAGCTTGTTTCGATGATTGTGGGCAAGGCGGTTAAAATGGCAAATATGATGAATGTTCCGATTATCGGATTGGTTGAGAATATGAGCTACGCGCTCTGCCCCGACTGCGGAAAGCACATCAGCGTGTTTGGCGAGAGCCATATTGACGAAACAGCCAAGAAATTTGATCTCAAGGTTTTGGCAAAGCTGCCGATTGATTCGGAGCTTGCAAGGTTGGTAGACAGCGGAATGCTGGAGCTTACGGAAACGACTGCGGCGGACTCGATTGTTGATTCGATTGAGGAGTTCTGCAAGTGAGCAATAATGGCGATAAGGCATACGAAAACTTTTTATTGGGATATAACTGCACGCAAGCCGTGGCAGTCACGTTTGCCGAGGAGCTTGGTCTGAACAAGGAAACCGCCGCGCGGCTGTCAAGCGGCTTTGGCGGCGGTATGGGCAGATTGAGAGAAGTGTGCGGAACGTTTTCCGGTGTAGTCTTTGTCTTGAGTTCGCTGTACGGTTACTCCGACCCAAAAGATACTGTGACAAAAAAGGAATTATACGAGAAAATCCGCGCTCTTGCCGCGAAATTTCGCGAGGACAACGGGAGTATAATATGCTGTGAACTGTTGGGTCTGGATAGGCCGGAGGATTCGGCGACTCCCGAAGCACGCACCCCAGAATACTATAAGAAACGTCCTTGCCCTGAGCTGTGCCGATATGCAGCGAATCTGTTGGAGGAGTTCATCAAGGAGAATCCATACAAATAAACGGCATCCTTTGCGTTGCCGTTTATTTGTATGTGTTTTCTTCATCCAGAACCCATGGAACGTGAAATTCAATATCCATCGTAATTACTGGTTCGGGAAACCCGTCCTCAAGCAGTGCATCACCTCCGTCACCGAATATGACGCAATATCCATCGGCAATTTCGTACAGATAATCCTCATTTATACACGAAACTATGGTAATGCCGTCAACCTCTTGCGAAATCCATGCGTTTTTGTCGTCAAGAACCGTGCCACAAAGGTGGTAAAACCCGCCGTAAAACAGCCTTTTTCCACCATCTTCGGAGCAGTTGACATAAACCTCGGCGGGCTTTTTCGGGTCGACTCCCAATCCCCGGAAAAACTCTCTCACCAATTCGGGAAACAAGTCCGCCGCTTTTTCAAAATTCGCACAGCCGTTGCAGTTACAACCTACGGTGAGTGCTTCGGCGGTTTGATAGAAAGTACGGTTTTTCTCAATATCAATATCAACGATGAACTTACCGAAAGTGAAAACCACTTAATCACTCCTTTTCAAGCCGTTTATTAGTATGTGTTTTCTTTGTTCAAAACCCACGGGACATTAAAGTTCACCCCCATAACCGCAGTATCATCTCCGCTCAATCCAAAACGAACGTAATAATCGTCAACAATTTTAGCAGGATTCCTATCAGCAATCTTAATGGGAATATCATCAACTTCTATAATTTCAAACAGTTGTTCTTCTTTCAGAATCGTTCCAAAAAAGAGGTAAAGTCCGTCAGTCAATATCTTTGCACCGTTTTCAACGCTAACTATGGCACATGTATCGTAGGCTTTTTTCGGGTCAATTCCAAGTTTGTCGAAAAGTTCCCTAACGGGTTTCGGAAACACATCGGTGGCTTTCTCAAAGTTAGTACAACCGTCACAGTCACAGATGTCCGTGATAAATTCGGCAGTTTTGTAGTACTCGCGTGTTCTTTCCACATCAGCATCAATTGTGTATTTCCCGAAAGTGAAAACCACTTAATCACTCCTTTTCAACGAAATAATCATCGAGATACTTCATAAACGCAGTGGGATTTTCGGTGATTTTGTGTTTGTACGAATCCGCTGTTTCCTCGTTTGGAACAACAACCGAAAAGTAGTACTTCTGCACGGCGGTAATCTCGTCCATAATCGTCACGCCGACCGTGCAGCTGCCGTCCGCGTTTTTGATGTAGCGAACCGAAACGGTTGAGCCTTTCCTTTTCATTGCATCGCGCGTGTAAACCCGAACCGCCTCTTTGAACATCTTGTCGCGGATTGAAAGCGGCAGCGTTGCTCCTAGTTCCCGCGCTGCTTTAATTCCCGCGGCGGAGTTGCCGTAGAACAGTTCGCCGTCAATCTCGATTTTTTCACAGAGGTGCGTTTCGGCTTTTTCAAGTGCCTGAACAAAGTTGAAATAATTGACTGCGTCCTCTAGCGAGGTGATTTCAATCAACTGCTTTTTGGAGAGCGGGCAGCCGAGCGAGTAAATCAGGTAGCAAATCAGCACGCAGATGTCGTCAATTTCCTCAATCCGAATCCTGGGAATTTTCATATAACCACCCCATTGTTTTCGAGTAATGCCGACACCAACGCGATATTCAGTGCGGATTCCACGCACGGAACAGCGCGCGGAACAATGCACGGGTCGTGCCGCCCCTTGATAACAAGCTCTTGTTCGGTAAGCTCCTTGAAGTCAATGCTTTTTTGAGGACGGGAAATTGACGGGGTGGGCTTGAACGCAACGCGGAAAATAATCGGCTCCCCAGAGCTGATTCCGCCGAGGATTCCGCCGTGATTATTGGTTCGGGTGACTATTTTCCCGTTATCCATCGCAAATTCGTCATTGTTCTCACTGCCAAACAAATCCGCGCACGCAAATCCATTGCCGAACTCAATCCCTTTTACAGCGGGGATTGCGAAAACCAATTGTGAAATAATGTTCTCCAAACCGTCCAGCATTGGCGAACCGATTCCGGCGGGGTATCCGACCGCAGCGCACTCCACGATTCCGCCAACGCTGTCTTGATTCATTCGTGCGGAGTTTATCAGCTCACGCATTTGGTTTTCCACGTCGCTAGATAGGGTAGGGAAGGGACGGCTTTTTACGGATTCCAGTTCCACAGCGGTAATGTTCACGGGATCAAACGCAGAATCCGAAATCCCTTTTATGGAGCGGATATGCGCCCCCGTTGTAACCCCGCGATGTTCTAAAATCTGCGCACAGACTGCTCCCGCAAAGCACAGCGGCGCGGTAATCCGTCCGGAGAAGTGTCCGCCGCCGCGAGGATCATTCGCACCATTGTAACGCAAAAATCCCGTATAGTCCGCATGAGCGGGACGGGCAATATGGGAGATATTTCCATAATCTGCAGAGTGTTGGTCGGTATTGTAAATCACTGCCGCCAACGGAGTGCCGGTGGTTTTCCCTTCGTAAATCCCCGATAAAATCTCGGGAATGTCCATTTCGTTCCTCATGGGTGACGTGCCGTCCTTTTTCGGAGCGCGCCGCGCCATAAACTCGCCGATTTTCTCTAAATCAATGGACTCGCCGCTCGGTAGATTATCAATAACCACGCCGATTCCTCGCCCGTGACTCTCCCCAAAAAGCGAAAACTTGATTCCGCCGTTGTAACTTGATGACATAATTAATCCCCACCCTTAAATTTTGCGTAAGCCTTGTCGATAAGCGGCTTTACCGCGTTGAACTCTGTGTCGCCTGAAATGGTTTCATAGAAATCCCCCGTCATTACCGATTCAAAATCATTGAAATACAGATTTTCATCAGATTCATAGTACCATGCCACAAACGGACGAATCTCATCAGAAACGTCCACGTCCCAGAATTTACCATCACAGTAATTCATCAGATACTGCGCTCCGTTGATTTCTCCCTTGCGGACAAGCTCACAACCCTCGGGGTCGCTCTCCTCGCCCTCAAATCCGCTTTCAATAATCCACTTCAGAAACAGCCCGATGTGATCCGACGCGTAAAGGCAAACCTCCTCCGCCTGCTCCTCGGTAAGCTCTCCGTTGATATTATTTCGTTCGCGGTATGCTTTCTCCGCGCTGTCGTAGTGCCAATCGTATCTATCTATTGACATTTTCTGTCACCTCATAAATATTTTTTGAATGAATAGGATGTTTTTGCGTAACCGAGCTTTTCGTAGAATTGGTGAGCTTTGGTGCGTCTCAAATTGCTGCTGAGCGTCATAAGCCGCGCTCCCTTGGCTTTAGCGTTTGACTCCGCAAGCGTGAGAAGTGCCGTTCCCAAGCCGCGACCTTGGTGCTCCGATTTAACGGCAAGCCCGATTACGCGGTAATACTCGCCTGCCTCAAGACAAACCTCCCGCACAGCCGAAACATACCCGTAAATTTTGCCGTCCTCTCCGGCAACAATCGTGAAATAATCGTCCGAGGAAAGCATTTTAGCAAGTGAGGAGCGCACCTCGTCAACGGTAATATCCGCGTATCCAAGCTCGATTTGAATAAGCTCACAAAGCCCCTCCGCATCATCAAGTTCGCATTTGTGGAACATTATCTCGTTTGCCATATTTTACCTCATCATATTTCTTCATATCTCCCGCCGATTTCCCCATACACATCAAAGAAATTCGGGAATGACTTTCGTACACATTCCGCGCCGCGTATTATCAACGGATTTTTGCAGCGTGTTGCTGCAATCGCCATAGACATCGCAATTCGGTGATCGTTGAAGCACTCCACCTCGCCGCCCGAAAGCGACTCCACACCCTCGATTTCAAGGCAGTCCTCACTCGCCGAAACACGTCCGCCGATATGGTTCAGGCAAGTTTCCATCGCGGCAAGTCGGTCACATTCCTTTATGCGCAGGCGCGCAACATTCGTAAGCCTACTCTTACCATGACAGAAACTCGCCAACACTGCAAGAATTGGCACTAAATCGGGAATATCCGAACAATCCAACTCGAACGGATTCTTAGTATTAGTGAAGTCATTGCAGATTTCTACAATCTTCTTGTCACCTTGACTGGATTTTTCGTTCAGGCCATGGATTTTAAGATTCGCGCCCAACGCATTTGCAACATAAAAGAACGCCGCCTGTGAGTAATCACCCTCAACTGCAGAGTCATGAGGTTTTAGCCGTTTTCCGCCGTGAATTTGGTATTTGTTTTCCGATTCGTGAATTTCACTCCCAAACGCACGCAGAACATCCAACGTGATGTCAACATACGGCTTGGAATTAAACTTGTTGATTATCGCAATTTCGCTGTTGACTTCTGTAAGAGTTAATGCAAACAGCAATCCCGTGATGAATTGCGATGAAACACTCCCATCGACTTGATAGCACCCCGACGAGAGCTTACCCGATACGCGGCAGGGGAGGGAATCACCGCTTTTCGCGTCCGAAAAGTCGAATGTAATTCCGTGGCGCGGAAGCTCCTCAGTGAACGTGGTAATCGGTCGCTGCGGAAGTTTTCCGCTGCCGATAAATTCCGCGTTTACACCCAACGCGCACGCTACGGGAATCAGAAATCGCAATGTTGACCCTGACTCGTGGCAATCCAGAACAGCTTTATCGGGCACACTCTTAATACCTTCAATCACCGCAATATCGCCACCGAAGTCGATTTTCGCGCCCAAAGAACGCATACAGTCCATAGTCGCGAGTATATCTACTGACGGATACAAGTTTGATATACGCGAAACACCATCCGCCAGTGCCGCCGCGATAATCATTCGGTGCGCAACGCTTTTTGATGGCGGAACAGTAACCGCGCCGCGCAGTTCGCTTGGAACAATCTGTAAATCCATACTCAAACCTCACCCAACAGGAAATTTCGATACTCGTCAACCGACATATTTACAACCTCGCTTTGCCCGATGTCGGTGCAAATTACGATATTCATTCCGTTGGCGAGGTGCTTTTTGTCACCGAGCGACAGCTCGAACAAATCCTTTAGCGGCGCACGGTCGGTAATCGGCAGTCCGCATTTTATCAGCAACTCGTCCAAATGATTGGCAACTCCGGGTTTGCACATTCCGCGACGCTCCGCGATATGCGTGAATGTGCTCATTCCAATGGAAACCGCGCAGCCATGTGTCAGCTTTTGGAAGTTGTAATATTTTTCCAATGCGTGTCCAATCGTGTGTCCAAAATTCAATAGCATACGCTCGCCGTGCTCACGCTCATCATTCTCCACAACTTGTCCTTTAATCGTCACATTACGGCGGATTATATCTACCATATTCTCCCTGATATCTTTTACGGAGAGTATGTCAAACAACTCGCGGGACTTGATCATTCCGTGCTTGATGACCTCCGCCATACCGTCCGAAAAGAACGCTGGGGTGAGGGTGTTCAAAGTATTTGTGTCGCAGATAACGAGTCGCGGCTGGTGAAACCGCCCGACAAGGTTCTTACCGGCGGGGATATCCACGGCTGTTTTTCCTCCCACGGAACTGTCAGACTGTGCGACTACCGTTGTCGGAATCTGAATAAAGTCTATTCCACGCATATAGGTCGCCGCCGCATATCCCGCCGTATCGCCGACCACTCCGCCGCCCAACGCAACGATAAAATCCGAGCGTGTGTATCTGCTTTCTGCAAGAAACTCGTATATGTTCAATAGGGTAGTGTGGTTTTTGGAAGCCTCTCCGTGGTCGAAAACGTACTTTTTTGCGTCTATTCCGGCATTGCGCAGTGATTTCATCACCCTTTCGCCGTAGTGGAAATTCACATTGTCATCTGTAATAACAGCGGCTTTTCCGCCTAATCCCAATCCGGCGATGTATTCACCGCATTTATCGAGAATCCCCTTATCAATCAGAATATCATATTTTGTGCTTGAATTTACGATTACCTTTTCCATTTTTTACCCTCCAATATTTTAGCTATTTATATTTTACCATATTTTGCACAGAAATTCAAGGGCTTTTTGCAATAAAAAAGGCTGAGGATAAACTCAGCCTTTTTATGTTAGTTTGTGGAAATTATCTCTTCTTGAGAGTGAACTTATTGGTGAGATTCTGCAACTCGGCAGCCTGACCATTAAGTTCCTCGCTGGACGCTGCGGACTGCTCTGCGGTAGCCGCATTGGTCTGTACAACAGAGGAAATTTGATCTACACCAACATTTACCTGCTCAATCATCGAAGCCTGCTCCTTAGAAGCAACGGAAATCTCGTCAATGAGCTTAACTGTCTGGTTAGTAACCTCAACAGAAGCGTTAAGAGCCTCTGCGGTTTCATTAGCAATATTGGAGCCACTTTCAACCGCGCTGATGCTCTGCTGGATAAGCTCAGTGGTGCTTTGTGCTGCCTCAGAAGACTTGGAAGCCAGATTGCGAACCTCGTCCGCAACAACCGCGAATCCCTTACCGGAAGCACCCGCTCTTGCCGCCTCGATAGCCGCGTTGAGCGCGAGAATATTTGTCTGGAACGCGATATCCTCAATCGTCTTGATGATGTTGCTGATTTCGTTGGACTTTTCGGAGATGTTGTTCATCGCCTTGATCATATCCTTCATATGGTCGTTGGACTGATCAATCTTTTCGCCTGCCAATCTTGCCTTATTGTTAGCCTCGGCAGCGTTCTTGGCATTAGAAGTAACCTTATCGTTCAAAGTTGCAATAATGCTTGCCAGTTCCTCAATCGAGGAGGCTTGCTCGGTAGTACCCGAAGCCAGCGAGGTTGCGCCATCGGCAATTTGAGTTGCGCCCTGATTTACCTGAGCGGCAGCGATATCAATCTGTTCCATAGTTTCACTGAGCTGTACGGTTGTATTATCCAATGCATCAATAATTTGAACGAAGTCACCATGGAATTCAATCTGACGGCTAACATCAAAGTTTCCGCTCGAAATTTCCTGACAAATTCTGGAGATTTCGTGTACATAACTATTCAAGGAAGCAATCGTATTATTAATAGATCGTGCGAGCTGACCGGTTTCATCTTTAGAATCGTGGTCAATGCTAACATTAAGGTTACCGTCAGCAACAGCGTTCATAACAGTAAGGGTTTTCTTGATCGGATTTACGACAGAGTTTGCGGTAGCGAAGCATACAAAAACAGCGGCAACTACCAGAATCACTGCAATGACGCAGATAATTACGATGCACATATACGTTTCATCAAGCCACTCATTTACCTCAGTAGTTATAATAAGTATCCAGTCGGTACCGTCGATTTGGGTAAACACACCGAACTTATCAGAGCCATCCATCTTGTATTCTTCAAATATTACATCCTCAGAGGTCTTAAAGTGATCAATCGCAGCCTTCTGCAGACTAGCAGCTACCTCGGTACCACTGGTGGGGTTCTTGATATAATTGGTCTGAGTGGTAACATACTTCTCATAGTCCGTGTGACCGATATATGTACCCTCTGAGTCAATAATGTAAGAGATACCACTGTTGCCTACCTTAAGATTACTCATCAAAGTGGAAATGTAATCTCCCTTAAGAGCAAGGTAAACAGCACCAACAATGTTGCCTTCCTCTACACCACCTTCTCTTATGGGTGCAAATATATATTGCCGCCATTCGCCACCCTGCTGTACAGGGGCGCTAAAAAACGCATCGCCCGACATGATTCGTGAATACATCGAGCTTTGCTTAAAATCCATACCGTCGTGCGAAAATCCATTGGAATCAATGTAGCCGTAATCAATAGCTTCGTATTGATGTGCTCTGCTTGCAAGAACAGCAAGCTTTTCTTCCTTGGTGGAATTGGGATCCGAAAATCTGTAGTCCAATCCAAGCTCCGTCAAGATTGACTTTGTTATGTTCAATCTGTTTGAGAAGCGACCATCGCCTTGCCGCGCAATCTCAGACATGGTTTGTTTCAACGTATCGACTGAACTTGTGTAGCTCAGAATACCGCTGACAAGTCCGACTGCGAGTACACCGCACAAAACCACAATCAGTATCCGTAGGAGTATCTTCGCCTTTAGAGAATTAAACATTTGATAAAACCTCATTTCCTTTTTTCATGTTTTTGCACCGTGAATTACACATATGTGCATAGCATTATTATACCACAAAATAATCCACACGTCAAGACTTATTTTAGAAAAATTTTAACAATATTAGACAAAATCTTTCAAAATAATGGGAAAGTTATTCAACTGTTATGGTTTTTATGAATTTTTATGTTTTTTCTCTTGGTTTTACACCCGCTAGGGGATTTTTTTGCATTGCCTGCTCCATCTGCTTGTCGGACAGATGGGTGTAAATCTGGGTGGTATTGAGATTCTCGTGACCGAGAACGTCCTTCAGCACGCGGACGTCCACTCCATTTTGGTACATTAAAGTGGCGGCGGTGTGGCGGAGCTTATGTACGGAAAGCCCCATGTTGTCAAGTCCACAGCTCTTGAAGCACTCCTCAACGATCTGCTGAACGCGCCGATTGGAGATTCCCGTTCGGCGGCGGCTCAGGAACAGCTTGTCCGTGGGCGCGCTCATATCACGGCAGCCACGTGCAATTCTGATATCGGGGTCAGTAATATCGGGCGCGAGGTAGTCAAGATATGCGTCTACACAGGCTTGATTGAGGTAGATTATACGCTCCTTGCTGCCCTTACCAAGCACCTTCAACGTATAGACCTCACTTCCGTCAGCGTTATGTGTACTGCGGATATCTTTGAGCTTGATTCCGCACAACTCGCTTAGACGCATACCGCAATTCAGGAAGAACACGATAATGCAATAATCGCGTTTCTTATCGGGGGTATCAATGTGAGTGAGCATTTCCAGTGCCTGTTCGAGCGTAAGGTATTTTGGCAACGCGGGTTTGGGACTGGGCAGCTCTAGATTCGCCATGGGGCTTACTTCAAACATATTCTTGTTATTGGTAAGGAATTTGTAGAACTGTCGCAATGAAACCGCCTTACGGTAGCGCGCCTTCTGATCGTTATCCTTGTGATCCTTCATATATATAAGGAACTCCTGCGCTGTTTGCAGGTCAACTGATTTGATGTCCTCGTCGGTTATGTCGGATATACCAATTTTGGAGAATTCTTCGGGATTGTCGGCAGCGCGTCCGCACTTTACCTTATAAAACCGAAAAAACGACCGAATATCGGTGAAGTAGTTTTTAACTGTAAGCTCTGAACGCCCTTTGACAATCTGCTCGTAGTATATGAAGTCCTTAATTGTCTGCGGAGCGTTGTCGTAATAGTTGCCTTTCATAATCATTACCTCGCTGAAATAGTCAAATTGTTATATGGAACTTCGATATATTTTATCGTTTTCGGTTCTCTCTTCCCAAATACAACATTGAATTTGTCACCATCCCAAAAAGTTTGGGAAATCAATCTCGCCCTCTGAATAGTACAGGGGATTTCCGTTATCCACTTCGAGGAGACAATTTCGCTTGAGGTGCAATCAACAAGATTTACCTTAATAGCCTCTCCGATGTCTTGACCTAAGCATTGATAAACCATAGCTTTATATTTTCTGTTCTTGCTTGATTTTGAGAGCTTATCCAAAAGCAGTTCTTTGTGAAAGCCGCAATCGCACAGGCGCTCCAAAATGTTGTTACGCCTTTCCGCAAGATGATTTTTCCCGCCGTTTTTTGTATCAATTTGCGACAAGATATCCAGCAGAAGATTTGCAACATATATTTGAAAATCCTTATCAAAGCTCTTGAATTGATATAAGGCGCGAGAAACCTCATTATCCAGATTATAATAGGAAATCTTGAAAAACGCGTCGCGGTTATATCCGGGATTTCCAATCATTAGCTGCTCTGCATTTGCTATGGTTGTAAGCCTTTCGTGACCGTCAAGGTCGATGGGGAACAGCTCCCACAAAACAAGTTGGGCAATCCCAAAGGTTGCAGTATAGAGATGACTATTATCACAATAATTTGATGCTTCCTTGATTTGGCGGTCTAAAATTTTGTCACCTTCAAAAGACAACATTTGCAATTTCATTTTTGACTGATCCTTTCCGTGTGATTATTTCCGTATTCCGTGAAATTTTCAACTACATAAAGTATATCATAATCGGCTCATAATGTCAAGCGATAAGTAAACAGATACTTGAATAAGTTATATAACTGCTTTCAAAAATTGCCTCTGAGCGTGTCATTTTTTCTCTCAATTTCGTAAAATTTCTATTTTACGCAATTA
>CAMWMN010000030.1 GCA_947175385.1 uncultured Clostridia bacterium
TTTCGCTTCTACCTTGTCAGTCTCCGCGAGGGAAAGTATCTGAAATACTGCTATTAAATTTTCAAAGAGCAACAGAGGGTAAAATTTAACCCTCTATATATAAGCCACGAAAAACGAAAAAATGAACCCCCTATTTCAAAAATTTTTTCAAAGAATTTATAATTCTTTTCATACGTCCTGAAATTGCCCTTTCGGAAACACCTTCCTCGGCAGCTATATTCTTTTGAAGTTCCTTGTTCCAATACACGCGGATCAGTAGTTCCTTTTGCTGAGGCTGCAGCTTTTCAATTGCTGCCATGAGTTCCTTGATCCGTTCCGCCTTGAGAATATCGTCCAACGGATCGCTGTCATCGGCTATGTAATGCCCGTTTTCCTCCAGCTCAGATATATAGACATGGCGGCGGGTTTCTTTGCGGTTGAGGTTGTAGTCAGACTCGTCCATCTCAGTAATATGCTTACCGAGTTCGTCATCAACCTCCACATCGGAAGTCGTGTTGTCCAAAAACTTGTATTTGATAACCATCGTGTTATCCTCCAATCTTGAAATGTTTTTAATGAACTTCAAGATCGGAGGGAGGCGCACGGGAACGATAAAACGCTATATAATGGTCTTTTACGACAAAGAAAAGGCGCAGTCTTTGCAATTGGGCTGCACCTAAATCTTTTATTGTTTTCTCATATTTTGTTCTTTTATCTGTGATTATATGAAATTGTGTTAAATAAATTAATCCCGCAATTCCTCTGGGGATTGCGGGATATGCATAGTAGATATATTTTGGGGATTTGTGTACTACAAAGTGTTCCGCCGCTACCAATTTTTTCATAATTTTCCCATTTAGGGGATTACCAAAAACAACTGTAGCATTCCCCATAATAAAATTGTAATTGGTGATATTATGATGTTAGAATAATGATAGAAATACTTTATTTTGTCACAATTTCCGACATCAGCTTTTTACTTAAAAATTGTTATACAGTTACACATATTTTATTCAAAATTCAAAAAGTTAGCAGCCAAGTAACTTGACCCACTGTCATTTTTGCTTTATATCAAAGCTATGCCCGACTGATCTAATCAGAAAAATCGCATTTGGAATTGCTTTTAACGGTTTTCTTCGCAGACTTCTCACTTGACATTCGATAGTATTGCTTATATCCCCAAATTCCATCTTATCCCACAGTTTCTTATACATCTGTTCATAGGTGAGAACAAGTCCTCTGTTTATCACTAATAAGCGGAGCAGATTATATTCTTTTTTTAGCGGTGGCGACGAAGCCGCCAAGAAAGACAGTTCAATACTAATTGTGTCAAAATCTTTGATTTTAACTGCCGCCGTTAGGCGCAAACACGATGTTTGCGCAGTCGCCCTCTGTTGCGCGGCATCCATGCCGCGCAACAGAGGGCGATAGGCGGCATCAATCAATGGACTTTTGTCCATTGATTGACAATTAGTATAAAAATGTAAGCCGGAGTTCTTTGAAATCTCCGGCTCACCGATTAGTCTTTATATAATTTGCCAATTACAAAATATCTCTGATCTTCAAACTTTGCTAAATCTTTTATATCTTTACATACAATAACTCTGTCTGCAGCTGATAAAAATATACGACCTATTCGATTATCCCGCCGCCAATCACCATATCATTATTATACAGAACCACTGCCTGCCCTGGAGAGATAGCACGCTGCGGCTCTATAAAGCGAATCGTTACAACACCATCACCGTTTACAGTAACAAACGCCTCTGCTTCTTTTCCGTGGTAGCGCGTCCGTACTGTTGCGCGAATCGGTTCATCACCAACCGATGGCTCGGGAATCGAGATCCAATTAAAATCCCGCGCGGTAAGTGAATCGCGGTACAACTCGCGTTCTGTACCAAGCGTGACCGTGTTATCCAAAACGGATTTTTGACATACATACAACGGCTCGGAGTAGGAGATTCCCAATCCCTTACGCTGTCCTATTGTGTAGCATATCAAACCTTTATGAGTGCCAAGAACCCTTCCCTCACTGTTCAGAAAATCGCCGCTCGGATAATCACGACAGTTGTAGGAGCGTATAAATTGCGTGTAATCGCCGTTCGGGACAAAGCAGATATCCTGACTCTCACCCTTCCTTGCATTGATGAATCCGTATTTATCGGCAAGATCGCGAACCATTTGCTTATCGGCAAACTCTCCGAGCGGAAACTTTGTATGGGCTAACTGTTCTTGGGTCAGAAAGTATAGCACATAGCTCTGATCTTTTGATTCATTGAGCGACTTTTTCAGCAGCCAGCGTCCCGTGTTACTGTCAAACCCTATTCTAGCATAATGACCCGTTGCAACATAACTACAGCCAAGCTCAAGTGCCCTTTGGTATAGCTTGCCGAATTTTATAAAGCGGTTGCAGTCAATGCAAGGATTTGGAGTTTCGCCAATCTCATAAGACCGTACAAATTTTTCGATAACGTTTTGTTGAAAATCACTGATGTAATTGAATACATAAAAATTGAACCCTAGTCGATGGCAAACGCTTCGCGCGTCTTCTGCATCGGATGACATGCAGCATATTTTATCGCTGCACTCTTGCTTGGTGCTCTCGTTATGCAGTTTCATCGTTACTCCAATACAGTCGAAACCAGATTCTTTCATCAACAACGCTGCAACCGAGCTGTCCACACCGCCACTCATCGCGACTAATACACGTTTGCTATTGTTTATATCATAATTCAACTTGCAGAACCCCAACTTTATTGCTCACCGCAACAATGCCCGCAACTTCCGCAGTCGGGAAATAGCTTATGATCGTATTCAATGCCGTTTCTTTCGTAATAGTCCCGAATTGCAGATTTTATCGCTTCCTCCGCTAGCACGGAGCAGTGGAGCTTATGCGTGGGAAGTCCGTCAAGAGCCTCGGCAACCGCTTTGTTTGTAAGAGTTAAAGCCTCCGACAGCGGCTTTCCTTTTATCATTTCCGTAGCCATGGAGCTTGACGCGATAGCCGAACCGCACCCGAAAGTTTCAAACTTTACGTCCGCGATAATATCATTTTCAATCTTCAGATAGATTTTCATAATGTCGCCGCACTTAGCGTTTCCAACCTCTCCGATACCGTCCGCGTTTTCGATAACTCCGACGTTTCGCGGATTACGAAAGTGATCCATAACCTTTTCGCTGTATAATGCCATTTTGTTTTCACCTCACTTAATCACAAATTCTTTTTTGCCGCTTACAAGATCCCGCCACACCGGTGACATACTTCTCAAATATTCAACGACTTCTTTGACTGCGGTTATAATATATTCAATTTCCTCATCGGTATTTTCCACGGACAATGATAACCGCAGCGAACCGTGCGCGATTTCGTGCGGTCTGCCGAGTGCCAGAAGAACGTGGCTGGGGTCTAGTGCTCCCGATGTGCAGGCCGAGCCGGAGGACGCAGCGATGCCTTTATCGTCAAGCAGCAGCAAAAGCGACTCACCCTCAATACCCTCAAAGCAGAAATTTACGTTTCCGGGCAGACGCTTTTCCCTATCACCGTTGAGTATAGAGTGCGGAATCTCGGAAAGCCCATTGATCAATCTGTTCCGCATTTTGATAAGCTTCTCGGAATTTGCGCTGATATTCGCCGCCGAATCTTCGAGAGCCTTTGCCATTCCCATTATCGCGGGAATATTTTCCGTACCCGCGCGTTTTCCGCGCTCTTGCGCGCCGCCGAAAATAACGTTTTGTAATGCGATACCTTTTCTCGCGTATAAAACTCCCGCTCCCTTCGGTCCATGGAATTTGTGCGCTGAGAGCGACAGAATATCAATATTCTGCTCGATAACGTTGATGTTCAAATGACCCACTGCCTGAACTGCGTCGGTGTGGAATAAAACTCCCGCCGCGCGGCAGACCGCTCCTATCTCTCCGATTGGCTGTATCGTTCCTATCTCGTTGTTCGCGAACATCACAGTAACAAGACAAGTGTCCTCACGGAGCGCATTTTTCACCTGCTCGGCAGTTATCAATCCGTATTCGTCGATGTCCAAAAGCGTAATCTCAAAGCCCTGTTTTTCAAGTGCTTCAAGAGTATGCAGCACCGCGTGGTGTTCAAATGCCGTGGAGATAATATGCTTTTTCCCCTTTGATTCTCCGAGCTTTGCAGCCGTAATAATCGCCTGGGTATCCGATTCGCTGCCGCCCGAAGTAAATGTGATTTCTTTAGCTGTGCAGCCAAGCACCGCCGCGATACGCTCTCTTGCTGAATACAGAGCCTCTGCCGCCGCCTGACCGTCGCTGTGCAGGCTAGACGGATTTCCGTAGATTTCGCTCATATAGGGGAGCATAGCCTCGACCGCCGCGCGGCTCATTTTGGTTGTGGCGGCATTGTCCACATATATTTTCATATTCTGACCTCCCGAATTTTTATTTTTCGCCCGATATTATTACCTTGCGGTAGGTGTTGAACCTCACCCACTTAGCGAAAAACTCCGCCTGAGCGTTGTCCTTTGACTGCTCGTATTCGCCGAGGAACGCTTTTACATCACTGTCGGAATGTACAAGCACCTCGAATCCTCTGCCATTCACAACGGGAACTCCCCCGTAAACGTATTCCGAAACGGGAATAACAGACGTAATCCGTTGTGAGCGAATTGTGACCGCGATTTTGTCACGTAGCACTATTATATCAAAATCATCAGGATAATCGTAGCTTTCGCCGTGAGTAGGTATTTCATCGCCTACGGTATACGTTCCCGTTACAGGCTGATATTTCAGAACGTTCAGCGTCCCTGTGTCATAGCAAAATTCCTCGAAAATATCCCCGCGCGCCGTAAGACCGTTAAACTTAAAGCTTGCCTTTTCGGACGGATTCACTTGCTCCGACAGCTCGTCGACAACTCCGCACGCGGAAGTCATATTCGTCACGCGGTCGATTAAAATAAGTTCGCCAAGCGTCTTGTGTCCGGAGAATTTTTCGGCGGCAATGCCCGCCGAGAGAAGAACCTCGCAATAAGCTATGCCGTTCTTGGAGAGAGAATCGGCGGGAAGCTTTTCTCCGGTATTTACATCTATCGCATAGTTGATTTTCGTGAGTATACCCGGTATTGACTTTGTTCCGAGCTTTATCAGATAATCTCTGCCGGGGGAAAGCGGTTTGTCATCCATCCACAACAGCGATACTGAGAGCTTTTTATATACTCCGATGTCCGTATCCTTTGTGAATACGCAGCCACGCGACACGTCCACTTCTCTGTCGAGAGTGATTGTTACGGGCTGCCCGCGCTTTGCGCGTTCCGTGGAACTTCCCGCCGCGAGTATTGATTTTACCGCGGCTTTTTCTCCGCTTGGCAGAACCGTAATCTCATCGCCTACGGAAAATTCACCCGCCTCAATCTGACCTTGAAATCCTCGGAATGTTCTGTCGGGGCGGCTGACGCGCTGAACGGGCATATAAGTTCCGCGCTCGTTTGTATAGCTTATGTTTACGTTTTCTAGATAGGAGAGCAGTGGTTCTTCGGAATACCACGGCATATTTTCGGACTTTTCCGTAACGTTGTCGCCTGCGGTCGCCGACAGCGGGATAACCTTTACATTCTCAAGCTCCAACTCTTTTTTTAGCTGCGAGATTTGTTCAAGGATTTCATTAAATCGTTCTTTGTCATACTTCACCAAATCCATTTTGTTTACGGCAAACACGAAATACCGTATTCCCATAAGGCGGCAGATACGCGCGTGACGGCGTGTCTGCACAAGCACTCCCTGCGAAGCGTCAACGAGTATTACCGCAAGCTCCGCAAAGCTCGCGCCTACCGCCATATTCCGCGTATATTCCTCATGACCGGGAGTATCCGCAACGATAAAGCTGCGGCGGTCGGTCGTGAAATAACGGTAAGCAACGTCAATGGTTATCCCTTGCTCACGCTCCGCCATAAGACCGTCAAGCAGCAACGAGTAGTCTATTCCTCCTCCCGCGCTGCCCACTCTGCTGTCAAGCTCCAACGCCTTTTTCTGGTCGGCATACAACAGCTTTGCGTCATAGAGAATGTGCCCAATAAGCGTGGATTTTCCGTCGTCAACACTGCCGCAGGTTATAAATTTAAGCAATCCGTTCATCAGAAATATCCCTCCCGCTTTCGTCTTTCCATACTTCCCGCTGCTTCATTGTCGATAACCCGCGAGGTACGTTCGCTTTCAACGGAGCTTAACGTTTCCTCAATGATTTCGTCCAGTGTAGACGCTGTGGACTCGATGCCGCCCGTAAGCGGATAACAGCCGAGCGTTCTGAACCGAACCGACTTTATCTGCGGCTGCTCGCCGTCCTTAAGCGGAAAACGTTCGTCATCGACCATAATGATATTCCCGTCACGGTATACGACGGGTCTTTCCGCCGCGAAATAAAGCGGCACTATTTCAATGTTTTCGCGTTTGATGTACTGCCAGATGTCCTTTTCCGTCCAGTTTGAAATCGGGAAAACGCGTATGCTCTCACCCTTTTTGATTTTGGTATTGTAGAGCTTCCACATTTCGGGACGCTGATTTTTTGGATCCCACGCGTGATTTTCGTTTCTGAACGAGAATATACGCTCCTTTGCGCGGGACTTTTCCTCATCGCGTCTGCCGCCTCCGAACGCAGCGGTGAAGCCGTATTTGTCTAGTGCCTTTTTCAATGCTTGTGTTTTCATAATATCTGTGTATGCCGCGCCGTGGTCGAATGGATTTATCCCTTGATTCACACCGTCCTGATTGATATATTCAAGCATTTCGATTCCGAGTTTTTCAGCAGTTCTGTCGCGAAATTCAATCATCTCTTTGAATTTCCAGGTTGTATTGACGTGCAAAAACGGAAACGGTGGCTTTTCGGGATAGAACGCCTTTATAGCCAGGTGCAGCATAACCGAGCTGTCCTTTCCTATTGAGTATAGCATTACGGGCTTTTCGCACTCCGCAGCTACCTCGCGTATTATATAGATTGCCTCTGCCTCAAGCTCGTCAAGATGCGAGAGTTCATTTGAATTGCTCAGTTCACTCAAGGGTCAGTCCTCCTAATATTTATTTGATTCTTTCGGATCAACGGAAACAACGATATTCTCTCCGTCATACCGCTCGATCACCCAATCGAGAAGTTCTCCGTTCTTTTCGATGTGAAGTACGCTTCCCATTCCGCCAATATCCGCGCCGAGAAAGAATCTGACAGCGTGCGCCGGGCATTCTTTAACACAAGACGTACACCCCCAGCAGTCTTTTGGGTATTTGATGAAAGCCTTACCATCGCTTCCGATTTTGATAAGGCTGCCGGGACAAACATCGTGGCAGCGGCGGCATCCCACGCACTTTTCTCTGTCGATTTCAACGCTCATCGTCACGCACCTGCCTTTTTGAAATATCGCGCAGAATTATCTTGATTTCGCCGTTTTCCAACCGCGAGTTTACAAACAGCTTTCCGAATTTCTCGTCCTTTTCCTTATGGTCTAGATTGTGTGAAAATCCCGCCCAACGTGTTTCGCGGCGCGCTCTGAGATGCGCGATAACACTCTCGCAAATCGTTAGCCGCTCGCGAAGCTCATAAATGAACATAAGTTCGTGAAAATCCTCCGCGCGAAGCTCGTTCGAGAGCGTTTCAAGCCGCGATATCCTTTCCTCTGCGATATCAAGCTGTTTCTCATTGAAGCTGTAACCCGTGCCGATACCACCAGCATAACTGTCCATTACGGTCTGCATCGCCTCTTCAAGCTGTTCAGTTGAATAAAGACCAGTTCCATTGCTGAGGAATTTTTCTGCCTCGGCTATGTGTTTTGCCGCAAGCTCCTCGGGAATCTCCTTTTTATCGCGAAGCCCTGTGTATCCCAACGCGGAAATACCTGCGATTTCTCCCTCGGCGAGTGCGCCTGTAACATACTTTTGCGGGCAGCCTCCGGCAACATCACCGCACGCAAACAGTCCCTCTACAGTAGTCGCGCGGTTATCGTCTACCCAATAACCGCTTGCCGTGTGACCACCTACGATATACGGCTCTGTGCCTTCGATCTCGACATTTTGCCGCAACGGAGAACCGCTTTCTATCCACCTCAGCGTTTGTGACGGAGCCATATTCAGATACGCTTTCATAAGGTCGCTCTCAAGATCGGCGGAAATACCTTTCGTTTGCAGATAGCACGGACCGCGACCTGCGAGATTTTCCGAGGTTGTACCGAAAACTCTCTGCGAGGTGGTGAGCCCGTATTCGTTTTCATAGATCTCACCGAGAGAATTAACTTGCTTTGCGCCAGCACCCTGTGCAAGCGTTCCCGTCGGTGCTATGGTGTCCTTGCAGCGCAGCGCGATGAAACGCATTTCAAAAGAGGTCATTTCCGCACCCGCGCGAATCCCCATAGCGTAGCCCGCGCCCGTGTTAAACGGAGGATACCATGTCTTATGCCGTGAGAAACCGGGATTCCGTGGCTTGTAAAGCCCTGCGGCTCCGCCTGTCGCAACAATTATCGCTTTTGCCTCGATAATATAAAAGATACCGCTCTCGATTCCAAACCCGAACGCTCCGAAAACGCGGTTGTTCTCCACAGCAAGATTGGTAATATTTATACGGTTCATAACCGACACATTCGGAAGTTTTTCGACTGCCTCCGCAAGCAGCGGCTTTATATTCTCACCGTTTATTTTGATATTCCGCCAACCGCGCGAAACATACTTTCCATTCTCGTCCTTGAGTATCACAAGCCCCAATTCCTCAAGCTTTTTCGTCACGGAATTAAGCCGCTCGCTCATCGACAGCAACAGATCCTCGCAGACTATTCCATCCGCGTCGTGCTTAGCGTATTCCACATAATCGCGCGGAGTGTGACCGTCCGTAATATACGCGTTGAGCGCGTTCACCCCCGCTGCCAAGCAGCCGCTGCGCTTTATATTCGCTTTTTCGCAGATAAGGACGTTTGCGTCCGAGCGTTCAGCGATGGTGAGTGCCGCGTAGCATCCCGCCGTACCGCCGCCGATTATCAGAATATCGGTCTGCAATTTTTCGATTACCATAGCTCTGTTCCTCGTTTTACTCTTGGAATAGTTTTGTGGAATAATATCTGTCGCCGCTGTCGGGAAGTATCACCACTATCGTTTTACCAGCATTTTCGGACTTTTTCGCAAGCTCCAATCCTGCCCATAGTGCCGCTCCCGAACTTATCCCGGTGAGTATTCCGTCCGTTTTCGCCAGCAGCTTTGCCGTATCGAATGCCGCTTCATCAGATACCCTTACGACCTCGTCATAAACGCTTGTATCAAGCGTTTCGGGGATAAATCCCGCACCGATGCCCTGTATCTTATGTCCTCCCGCGCTGCCTCCCGATAATACAGGCGAGCTGTCGGGCTCGACGGCAACGACCTTAACATTCGGATTTTTAGATTTCAGAAAAGACCCCGTGCCTGTAACCGTTCCGCCAGTGCCGACTCCGGCTACAAGGAAATCAACCTTTCCGTCAGTATCCTCCCATATTTCGGGACCTGTGGTTCTTCTATGAGTTTCGGGATTAGCGGGGTTAACAAACTGTCCGGGGATAAAGCTGCCCTCAATTTCCTTTTGGAGTTGCTCGGCGCGTTCTATCGCGCCCTTCATTCCCTTAAATCCCTCGGTAAGCTCTATTTCTGCGCCATAAGCCTTTAAGATGTTTCGACGCTCAATGCTCATCGTTTCCGGCATAGTCAGGATTATGCGGTAACCCTTAACCGCCGCGATAGCCGCAAGCCCGATACCTGTATTTCCCGAGGTCGGCTCAATGATTGTCGAGCCTTTTTTCAGCAAACCGTTCTTCTCGGCTTCCTCAATCATGGAACGCGCAATTCTGTCCTTGACGGAACCTGCGGGATTAAGATATTCCAGCTTCACAAGCACAGTCGCCTTAAGCCCAAGCTTTTCTTCCGTATTGACGATCTCAACAAGCGGCGTGCTGCCAATCAAATCAATTGCGCCCTTATAGATTTTTCCCATTGATATATACCTCCGTCAAATAAATACAGAACCCTCGCGAGCCGACTGATTTTCAAGCAGAACAGCCTTTTCACCAACCGTTACAAACAGCCGATAGATAAACACATCCACCTTTTCGCCAACGTGAATCTCCGCCGCGTCCAAACCCCGCTTTGCGGTGAGCAAAGCACCGTTTGCGCGAATGGAAAGCTCCATATTGTTTCCGCGAAACGCGACACGCTCGACCGTGCCCTCTACCGCGGAGCTTTTGAATTTCTGCGGCTCGTTCTTCTTTGTCACCGAAATAAACTCCGGACGAACGAACGCTTTTTCCGCTCCATTGGGCTTTTCAAACGTATGGAAATCCGTGTAGTTTTCAAGCACTGCCGTCTGCCCGAAGAATCCCGCCGTGAACGCGGTCTGCGGATTTTGGTAAACCTCAAGCGGAGTTCCCACCTGCTCGATTCTGCCGTTATTGGTGATAATTATCTCATCGGCAACCTCTATTGCCTCGTCTTGGTCGTGAGTGACAAATATACTTGTAACACCGAGCTTTTCAATCATATCCTTAAGCCAGCTTCGCAGCTCCTGGCGCACCTTTGCGTCAATTGCTGCAAACGGCTCGTCAAGAAGCAGCAGTTGCGGATTCGGAGCCAGTGCTCTCGCAAACGCTACTCTCTGGCGCTGTCCGCCGGATAATTGGCTCGGATAACGCTTTTCCAAGCCGCTCAATCCGATAAGCTCTATCAATTCTCCAACGCGTTCGCGGATAAATTGCTTGTCTTTTTTCTGAACCTTTAGCCCGAACGCTATATTCTCGAATACCGTCATATAGCGAAACAGCGCGTAATTCTGAAAAACAAATCCTATTTCGCGCTTTGCAGCCGGAATATTGTTGACCACCTTGCCGTCGATAATGATGTCGCCGCTGTCCTGTTGCTCAAGACCGGCTATCATTCTAAGAATAGTGGTCTTGCCGCTTCCCGAAGGCCCCAACAGCCCTATCAGCTTTCCTTTTTCAATTCCGAACGAAACATCGTCCGAAGCTTTGTGATCCCCGAAAGATTTATTTATGTTTTTAAGTTCTACGTACATCAGCCGTCCTTCTTTCCGTGATATTCCACAACGCTTCTTATAATAAGCACGATGACCGCCAGAATAACCAAAATTGACGACACCGCGAACGCGGGAACGTACTTAAATTCGTTAAACAGTATCTCAACGTGCAAAGGCAGCGTATTGGTCTTGCCGCGAATATGCCCCGACAAAACCGACACCGCGCCAAACTCTCCCATAGCGCGGGCGGTACAAAGCACCACTCCGTACAAAAACGCCCATTTGATATGTGGAAACGTCACCTTAGTGAAAATCCTCGGCAGTGATGCTCCCATAAGCGCAGCCGCTTCTTCCTCGTCCGTCCCTTGCGCCTCCAGTACCGGAATAAGTTCGCGCGAAATAAACGGGAACGTCACGAAAATAGTAGCGAGTACGATTCCCGGTACGGCGAATACTATCTTTACATCCGCTTTTTCGAGCAACGGATAAATAAAGCTTTGCCGCCCGAACGTAAGCACGAATATCAGCCCCGCGATTATCGGCGAAACCGTTACGGGAATATCAATAAGTGTTGTAAGCAGCTTCTTTCCGTGAAATTTGAATTTGGTTACCGTCCATGCCGCGAACAGTCCGAACACGGTATTGATAACCACTGCGAAAAGCGTAGCTTCTAAAGTAAGCAGCGTAGCTTTAACGGTGTATTCATCGGCAATGGCTTTTAGGTAGACCTCGAAGCCCTGCCGAAACGCTTCAATGATGACCGTTACCAAAGGAAGCAGCAGCATTACCGCGATAAACAACGTCGATATCGAAATCAAAAGCCACTTTACTATCTTGGCGTTCTTGCTTTGGTCTTGCGTTTTGTCCATTACGAATCTCCTTTAAGTATCTTGGCACTTCTTGCTTGAATCAAATTCGTTGCGAACAGAATCACAAACGACGCTATCAGCATTACAAGCGCAATAGCCGTTGCGCTCGGATAATCGTATTCCTGAAGCTCCGACATTATTATCAGTGGAGTAATCTCCGTTTCAAACGGCTTGTTCCCCGCGATAAACACAACGCTTCCGTATTCTCCTATACAACGTCCGAATGCCAGTCCGAAGCCGGTAAGCGCGGCGGGCATAATCTCCGGTAAGATTACCTTGAAAAAAATCTTGCTCCGTGACGCACCCAGAACGCCCGCCGCTTCTTCGTATGACGCGTCCAGCTTTTCAAGAACGGGCTGCACCGCCCTCACCACAAACGGAATCCCGATAAACACAAGTGCCACCGTGATTCCTATTCGCGTGTAAGCAATCTTCACGCCGAATATCCCGAAGAATTTGCCGAACAGCCCCGTGTCGGCGGTTAGTGAAGTGAGAGTTATTCCCGCGACCGCCGTAGGCAGCGCGAACGGAAGCTCTATCATTCCGTCCAGAATGCGCTTAAACGGGAACTTGTATCTTACCAAGACCCAAGCAAGGATCACACCCATCACAAGATTGATAAGCGACGCAATAAACGCGGTAAGAAAGCTTACCCTAAAGCTCGCCAGAATGCGGTCGCGCGTTATGGTCTTGATAATGTCCGCAAAGCTCATCTGCGCGGTGAACACCACAAGAGATGCAAGCGGTATCACCACCACCAGACCGAGAATCGACAGTGTGACTCCCATCGAAAGCCCGAATCCCGGGATAACTCGTTTGGATCTTTTCATAACATTTACCCTTCGTAGATCTGATCGAACACTCCGCCATCGGTAAAGTGCGTTTCCTGTGCCTTATCCCAGCCGCCGAAATCGTTTATGGTAACAAGATTAACGTTAAGGTCGAACGTATCCTTAAATTCGTCCAGAATATCGGGGTTTGACGGACGGTAGAAGTTCTGACCCGCTATTCTCTGCGCCTCATCGGAGTACAGATAGTTCAGATATTCGGTCGCCGCCTCGCGTGTTCCGCGCTTGTCTACAACCTTGTCAACGATAGCAACGGACGGCTGAGCGAGTATCGAAATAGATGGAGTTATGATCTCATAATCGTCCGGATAGTCCTGAATGGAGAGATACGCTTCGTTCTCCCATGCCAAAAGGACATCGCCCTGCTTGTTCTGAACAAAGGAATTGGTCGCTCCGCGCGCGCCCGAATCCAGAACGAGAACATTCTTAAACAGAGCCTCTATAAATTTCTTTATCTGCGCCTCATCACCGCCGAACTTCTTGTCTGCGTATGCCCAAGCCGCGAGGTAATTCCAACGCGCTCCACCGGAGGTTTTCGGATTGGGGGTTATAACGCCCACGCCCTCTTTAACAACATCATCCCAATCCTTAATGTTTTTCGGATTGCCCTTGCGTACAAGGAACACTATCGTGGATGTGTACGGTGAGCTATCCTTTTCAAACTCGGACACCCATCCGTCCTCGATAAGCCCGGCGTCTTGAACTGCCTTAACATCGTATTCGAGCGCAAGCGTCACAACATCGGCTTCAAGTCCGTTTGCGACTTCAAGAGCCTGCTTGCCCGACCCTCCGTGCGACTGAGAGATTTCAATCTCTCCGCCCGTCTTTTCCTTCCAGTGAGCCTGGAATGCCTTGTTGTACGCCTCGTAAAGCTCGCGGGTCGGGTCATAGGAAACGTTGGTGAGTGTTATCTTTGCGGGGGTATTTCCGCCACTTGCGGGAGTGCTGCCTCCGTTGTCGGAGTTCTCCGAGACCGTGTTCGAGCAAGCGGTAAGAGCGGAAATTCCGAGTACCGTTGCTAATGCAAATGTCAATGCCTTTTTAATCTTCATAATGATTCTCCTTATCTTAGGGAACATTCAGTTCCTACGTTATTTTATTGGTATTGGGGTTCACGAATTGTTGAACGACATCGTGCCATTCCACCGAAAGACGTAAACGTCGGTTTGGTATTCATAATTTGTCTCCTTCACAATTGCCTATCAAGTCGATAGATTTTATATGTTTTTGCATAACATTATTCTACCACCCTTTTTTCCATTTGTCAATAGGGAAAAATCATTTTTGTGAAAAAGAACGGAAAAACATATAAAACCGATAAAACTAATATGTATTGTCCACAAAATTTTTCAACCGCACAGAAAAAAACGGGAGTGTTATCCGCACTCCCGCTGCGTTGTATTGCTTTAATTCATCGGCTTAAAAAACAATTTTCCTTCGCTCATTATCGGCTCTACTCCGAATGCGGATTCTATCACACCCGAATTGACAAGCTCGCTCGGAAAACCGCAGAACGCAACCTCGCCGTTATTTACAACAACAATCTTGTCCGAATTTGCGAATGCTAGCTCAATATCGTGCAGCACTGCCACAACGGTTTTTCCCTCACCGCTGAGCCGCTTGGCGAGTTTCATCAGCTCCAGCTTGTATTTAATGTCCAGAAACGTTGTGGGTTCGTCAAAAAGAACATTGTTTGTGTTCTGCGCAAGCCGCATTGCGATATGCGCTTTTTTCTGCTGTCCGCCCGAAAGCTCCGACAGCTGCTTGTCGGCTATGTCGAGTATCCCGACCGTTTCAAGCGCGTTTTCGGCTATCTCGATATCCTCGCGTGAATATCGCCGAGGGTATCCGAGATACGGGAAACGTCCGTGCATAACCAACGCTCTTACCGTGATAGCGGACACGGAATTATTCTGCGGAAGATAGCTTACCGACTGCGCGAGAGCTTTTCCCTTGTACTCGGTTATGCCTTTGCCGTCAATGAGAATTTCCCCGTTTGAAATGCCGAGCAATCCCGCACAGCATTGAAGCAACGTGCTTTTTCCGCTGCCGTTCGGACCGATTATCGAGGTAATTTCTCCGTCATTGAAGTCGACCGTGACATTATTCAATATTTGCCGTCCGCCATAGCCCGCACGGAGATTTTTTACGCTAATCACGGTGAACACTGCCTCTTTTCTTAATAAGTAAATAAATAAAAAACGGTGCTCCGATATAAGAAACACAGATGCCGAGCGGCAGCTCATACGGAGAAAAAATCGTTCTTGAAATTATATCGCAGATGTTCACGAACGCGCTGCCAAACATCACGCAAAGCGGTATTACAACACGGTTTTCCGAGGTTCCCGAAATTTTTCTCACGATATGTGGAACGACCAGCCCCACAAAGCCAACAATCCCCGCGAAGCTCACCGCCGCGCCCGCCAGCATAGCCGCCGCACCGAGCAAAACGAGCTGCAGCACGGTCACATTCAGCCCCAGACTTTTCGCTGTCTTATCGCCGAGTGCCAGAATATCCATATCGTGTGCGAGCATTATCACGATTGTCAAGCCAATCAAAATATATATCCACGCAGGAAATAATTTCGCAAGCGTAAGCCCCGATACGCTCCCCGACTTAAATGCCGTGAATCCCGCCAGCACATCGGGAAACAGCGTTGTCACGGTGTCCTGAGCCGCGCTCATCAGTGCGCTTACTGCCACTCCCGATAATACAAGCGTCATCTTGGACGCTCCGATTTTTCTTGCGATACTGCTTACCGTCAGTACCGCGGCAAGTGCCCCGAGAAAAGCTGCCGCGGGTACAAGTTCGAGCTTGCCGGGCAAAAGTGCCAAGCACAGTACCGTGAAAAATCCGGCTCCGGCGTTCACTCCGATTATGTTCGGAGCGGCTATCGGGTTGCCGAGAACGGACTGTATAACCGCTCCCGAAACAGCAAGTGCCGCGCCGCAAAGCATAGTTCCCAATACGCGCGGAAGCCGCACATACAGCAGTATCCGTTCGCTTTTGGAAAGTCCACTCTCGAAAAAGTCCTTTAACAGCGTTATCGGCGAAATTCCCACCGCCCCAATAAAAATTCCTGCCGCCGCAGATATTATCACCAACAGCGCGGCGACGATAAACGCGCGTTTAATCCTCCTGTTCATCGTTCAATATCTCCGCAAGCATTTCATACGCCTTGTCCCACTCGGCGTTTGGCTTATTGTGAAAGTATTTCGTCGGAAGAAAAAGGCAGCGTCCGTTTTTCACGGCGGTAAGTTCGTCCCAGGCGGGATTTGACATAAGCGTTTTTTGGTAGTAATCACGAGCTTTTTCCTCATCGGAGCCCATTATCGTTATAAAAATAAAGTCGGGGTCAAGCTCTATTATTTTTTCTACGCTCAGCTCCTCAAGCAGCGACGGAGTAATGTCGGCGATGTTTTCACAGTTAAGATCGGCTAGCATTTTCCCCGTCATGGAATCACTGCTTTTAGCCTTAACTCCCGTGGAAAACGCGCGTAAATACAACACTGTTTTCCGCTCACCGAGGAGTCTTTTTTCAATAATCGAGTTGATATTCCGTTCAAGCGACGCACCGTTTTTCTCGTACAGATCGGCTCTGCCCATAATTTCCGTGCAGATTTTCAAAACCGCGAGGTAATCGGAGAAATTCTCTATGTCAAATGTTGCGTATGGTATGCCAGCTTGATTCAGCGTTTCCGCGAGTTTTCCGCCGCCATGTGCGGAGGAAAGGAGAACAAAGTCCGCGCCGCCGTCTATCAGCAGTTCGGCGGACGGGAAATTCATATCTCCGATATTCACTGCATTGTTTGAAAGATCGATTTTCTCATCATCAAACGCGTCCGAGGTAGCGAACGATATTTCTCCGCCGGCAAGTTGCCACACGTCGGCAAGGCTCGCGGAAAACGCGGCAGCTTTTTTCGGTGAGCAAACCGTAACGGTTTTCCCGGAGTGGTCGGTAAAAGTAACCTCGGAATCTTCCGCCGAGCTTATTTCCGACAAATCATCGGACGGCAACTGCGCCGCGGGTTCGCCCTTGCAGCCGCTTAGCAGCGTTGTGAGCGCAAGTGCCGCGCAAATTAATTTCTTTTTCATATCGAATACCCTACTTTATATAAAGGCAACATTGCGCATTAATTTTTCTCGGAGATATAATTCTCCGCTGCTATTGCCGCGCGCGCTCCATCTGCGGCGGCTGTGATAACCTGCCGAAGCGGAGTGGTCCGCACGTCTCCGGCGGCGAACAGCCCGTCCGCAGTGGTGCGGCAGTCCTCGCCCGCAATCACGAATCCCTTTTCATCAAGTTCGCATATTCCGTCGAGTATGTGCGAATTTGGAACACTGCCAATCGCCGCGAATATCCCGTCCAATGCCAAATGCTTTTCTTCGCCGCGCTGAACATAGTCTGCGCCCTCAACGCCCTCGCCGCCCGTAACAGCGGACAGCACCGCTTCCGTGACGGTGATGATGTTTTCCGTTTTGGAAACCCGCTCTTGCAGCGATTTGTTCGCGCGGAACTCGTTTCTTCTATGAATAAGGTAAACGGTCTTTGCGAGCTTGGACAGATACAGCGCATCGCCCAGCGCGGTATCGCCGCCGCCGATAACCGCGACGGTTTTATCCTTATATAAAGAGCCGTCGCACACGGCACAATAGGAGATCCTCCGCTTGTCGCCGCCGGGAACATCAAGCCGCCTATGTGACGCGCCCGCCGCGAAAATAACTGTTTTTGCATCAAGCCGCGAACCGTCCGCGATTTCAACCGTCCAGTTTTCACCGTTCCTTGAAAGCGTGGTTACCTCACCCTCAAGGAATTTCGCGCCCAATTGCTCGGCGTGTTCTCTGAACTTATCGCCCAGTTCAAAACCGCTTAAACCCAAAAGTCCGGGATAATTTTCCACACACTCGGAAAAGGCTATCTGCCCCGTTCCCATATAATCCTTTTCCACAACGAGCGCGTTCAGCGCGGCTCTTTTCGCGTAAATGGCGGCGGCAAGCCCCGCCGCGCCGCTGCCTATTATAATTATATCGTACATTTCGCACTTCCTTTACATAGTTTTTCTATCGACTTTGTATATTTTAACATTTTTTTCGTTGTTTGTCAAGGGATTTTTGTATTGTTTATAAATTTTCTAAAAAATATATAAAACCTATTGACTTTATATGTTTTTTGTTGTATAATACAAATATGATTAAAAGAGACCGGGGGAATGACATTTGGATTTCAATACGAGATTGCTGCATGATAGATTTGCGCCGGATAAAACTACGGGAGCAACGCTGACTCCTATATATCAAGTGAGCGCGTTTGCGCGCGAGTCCGCCGAGGAGTTGGAGCGCGTTTTTAATAACAAATCGCCCGGGTTCGCGTATACGAGGATCAGCAACCCTACCGTTTCGGCGTTTGAGGAGAGAATCAACGCGCTTGAAAAGGGCTTGGGAGCGGTCGCGTGTTCATCGGGTATGGCTGCCGTTTCAATGGCTCTGATGAATATTCTGCGGGCGGGCGATGAGGTGATTGCAAGCAGCGGTTTGTTCGGAGGAACCATCGACCTGTTCGGCGATCTCGGCGAGTTCGGGATAACAACGCGTTTTACGAAATCTGCCACACCGGAGGAGATAGAGCCGCTTATAAATGAAAAAACGAAAGTAATCTTCGCGGAGCTTATCGGGAATCCCGGTCTTGAGGTGATTGATATCGCGGCGGTATCGGAGCTTGCTCATTCGAATGGTGTACCGCTTATCCTTGACAGCACGACCGCGACCCCGTATCTTGTAAATCCGATTGAGTTCGGTGCGGATATCGTAATCCATTCATCGTCAAAATATATAAACGGCAGCGGAAATTCCATCAGCGGTATAATAGTTGACAGCGGAAATTTCAAGTGGGATTATGAAAAATATCCGGGGCTTGCAGAATACAAGAAATACGGAAAACTCGCGTATCTGGCAAAGCTCCGCAACGGCATCTGGCGGAACATCGGCGGCTGTCTTGCGCCAATGAACGCTTTTATGAACTGCGTGGGATTGGAAACGTTGGGGCTGCGAATGGAGCGATGTTGTAAAAACGCCTTGGAGCTTGCGCGATTTTTTGAGGATTCCCGCGAGGTTGAGGTGAATTATCCCGCGTTGGAAAGCAGCGGATTTCACGAGCTTTGCAAGCGGCAGCTAAAGGGCAGCGGCGGCGCGATAATCACGATACGGGCGGGTTCGCGCGAACGCGCGTTCAAGCTGATAAACGCGCTGAAGCTTGCCACAAACGCAACCAACATCGGCGACGTTCGGACGCTGGTCATCCACCCCGCAAGCACGATATACGCTCACAGCAGCGAGGAGCAAAAGCGGAGCGCGGGAGTGTTCGAAGACACGATAAGAGTCAGCGTCGGAATCGAGGATATTGAGGACTTGATCGACGATTTCGATCGGGCAATAAAATCATTATAAGGAGAATTGATTATGGCAGCTGATTTTGCGACATTAAAAAAGGGCGGATTTATGCGCCAAAAGCAGAAGAACAATTTCTCGCTCAGATTAAGAGTCGTGGGCGGAAATTTAACGGCAGTCCAGCTTGCGAAAATCGCCGAGGTAGCGGAGAAATTCGGCGACGGTTATGTGCATCTCACCTCACGGCAGAGCGTTGAGATTCCGTTTATCAAACTTGATGATATCGACCTGGTAAAAGCTGCGCTTGCCGAGGGCGAAGTTGAGCCGGGCGTGTGCGGACCGCGTGTACGCACAGTCACGGCGTGTCAGGGAGAGGCGATTTGTCCGAGCGGTTGTATTGATACCTACGCTCTCGCTAAGGATCTGGACGCGAGATATTTTGCCAGAGAGCTTCCGCATAAATTCAAATTCGGAATTACGGGTTGTCAAAACAACTGCCTTAAAGCCGAGGAAAACGACCTCGGAATAAAGGGCGGAATAAAAGTCAAATGGCGCGAGGAAAATTGTATCTCCTGCGGAGTTTGCGAGAAAGCATGCCGCAGTGGAGCGATAACGATTTCGGACGGGAAAATTTCCGTAGATGACGCAAAGTGCAACTTCTGCGGACGTTGCGTTAAGTCGTGCCCGGTAGAATCGTGGGATACCGTTCACGGGTACATAGTTTCGTTCGGCGGTCTGTTCGGAAACCATATCAATAAGGGCGAAACAATAATCCCGTTTATCGAGAGCAAGGAAAAGCTGTTTGAGATATGCGACGCGGCAATCAGATTTTTCGAGGAAAACGCCAACCCCGGCGAGCGTTTTAAGTTCACATTGGACAGGGTTGGCAGAGAAAAGTTTGAACAGAAGATTAGGGAGGTTTACAGTAATGAGCGAATTCAAAATTGACGACACTGTGGATATAACCGATGTTGTGTGCCCTACCACATTTGTGAAAGCGAAGGTAGCTCTTGAGGAGCTTGACGAAGGGCAGATATTATCGATACATATGAACGACGGTGAGCCGGTACAAAATGTTCCGCGAAGCATCAAGGAAGAGGGACACAAAATTCTGAAGCTCCTCAACAACAACGACGGAACATACGATTTAATCGTGGAAAAGGTCGGTGATTAATATGGCGGTGAGAGCGTCTAATGATACGTTTGAATCGGAAATAAAGGACGGCGCGGTGCTTGCGGATTTCTATTCCGACAGCTGCGTTCCGTGTAAAAGAATGTCCCCGCTTCTGGCGGAGATTGAAGAAGAAAATCCCGCTGTCAAAGTGGTCAAGCTTAACATAAACTTCGACGGCGAAACGGCGGAAAAATACAACGTGACCGCCGTTCCGACATTGATTTTTTTCAAAGACGGCAACGAGGTAACCAGAATCACAGGCGCGGCAAAAAAGCAAGAGATACTCGACGCGTTTAATAAACTGAATTAAGGAGAATTGCAATGACTATCACGGTTTCGGGAAACAAAAAAGAAAAGGCTGATGGGCTTACGCTTGCGCAGCTTGTTATCGATGAGAATGTTGAAACACCGCAGTATGTTACGGCGAGTGTAAACGAGGAATTTATTTCAAGCTCCGATTTTGAGAGCACCGTTCTCAAGGACGGTGACAACATCGAGTTTTTGTACTTTATGGGAGGCGGCAGCTATGGCATTTACTAATGAGCAGCTCGAACGCTACAGCCGCCACATTATTTTAAAAGAGGTCGGCGCAAAAGGGCAGAAAAAGCTGCTGAACGCGAAGGTTCTGATAATCGGCGCAGGCGGATTGGGCGCACCGGCGGCAATGTATCTTGCGGCAGCCGGAGTGGGAACTATCGGTATTGTTGACGCGGACGAGGTGGATCTTTCCAATCTTCAGCGGCAAATTATCCATACTACAAACGATGTAGGGAAAGCGAAGGTCAAAAGCGCCGAAGAAACTATGACTGCGATCAATCCCGATGTTACGGTAAAGACATACCGCACGTTTGTGGACAGTTCAAATATCTCGGAGCTTATTTCGGATTACGATTTTATCATTGACGGCACGGATAATTTCCCCGCGAAATTCCTGATAAACGATGCGTGCGTTATGGCAAAGAAGCCATTCTCTCACGCGGGAATAATCCGATTTAAGGGTCAGCTTATGACATATGTTCCCGGAAAGGGTCCTTGCTATAGGTGCATATTCAAGAATCCGCCACCTAAGGACGCTGTTCCCACTTGCAAACAAGCAGGGGTTATTGGCGCGATGGGCGGAGTTATTGGAAGTCTGCAGGCTATGGAGGCTGTGAAGTACATTCTCGGAGTCGGCGATCTGCTGACGGGATATTTGCTCACTTATGATGCGCTGACTATGGAGTTCCGCAAGATAAAGCTGCCGTCCAACAACAGCAAATGCGCGGTATGCGGCGATAATCCCACGATAACGGAGCTTATCGACTACGAACAGGCGGAATGTGATGGGGTGCATTTATGATAAAGATGAGAAAAAACGATTACGAGAAAATTCTTGCTCACGCAATTTCCGAGCTGCCGAATGAGGCTTGCGGACTTATCGGCGGAGTAATCGAGAACGGGAACAAGATTATCAAAAAGGTTTACTTGCTGACGAATATTGATAAGTCCAACGAGCATTTTTCGCTTGATCCCAAGGAACAGTTAGCTGCTGTAAAAGATATGCGTGCCGAGGGAATCTCTCCGCTAGGAAACTGGCACTCGCACCCCGAATCGCCGTCGCGACCGTCCGAAGAGGATAAGCGGCTAGCTTACGACAGCTCGGCGAGCTATATGATTCTTTCGCTTATGGATAGAAGCGCGCCCGTATTAAAATCGTTTAAGATTCATGGCAACGAGGCGGCTGTCGAAGAATTGATAATAGAATGAGCCGTGTGAGGTGATAATTATGAAAATTTCGGCGAAAGGAAGATACGCGCTAAGTATGCTTTTGGATCTTGCGGAGCACCAAAACGAGGGATATATTACCTTGAGGGACATTTCCGAACGCCGACAAATTTCCAAAAAGTATCTGGAGCAGATTATTCCGGTTCTTAATAAGGGAAATATTTTAAGAACAACGCGTGGTTCTCACGGAGGTTATATGCTCGCCAAAAGACCCGAAAACTGCACGGCGGGTGAGATATTGCGGCTGACCGAAAACACGCTTTTTAATCGTATTGACAGCGTTTCGGACATCGACGAACGTATTGATATGCGGTATGTTCCACTCTGTAATGGACTGGATCGCGTTGTAAGCGAGTATCTCGACAGAATTACCTTACAGGATATTCTTGATTGGAATATCGGCGCGTTCGATTATGTTATCTGAATGTCACGAAAGTCGTTTTCGAGAACCTATACCGATTATGTTCGCGAGATTTTGGGGTTACACATTGATGCGCATAAATCATACAACAAATCGAGACTTTTTTGAGAAGTCTCGATTTTAATTGCGAAGATAATAATACGGATAAAGAATTCATCAAATATGACACATGGAATTGCAGAACCTTTTTAAAGGCGGATAGAACATTGCTTCATTCACGATCACTTTTTGGTTTTGGGCTGTCGTCTGTTTTGTATACCACATTCGCAATCATTTGCAAACTCAATCGGCACAGGTTTTGGCGGAAACATCTTCAACACCGCTGCCTCGACCTCGCGGCTGTCGG
>CAMWMN010000031.1 GCA_947175385.1 uncultured Clostridia bacterium
TAGCACCACGATTAAATCTGCCGTATATCGGATCCCAATTGCCGAACTCCTTTGGCAGTGCCCTCCACTTGCAGCCGTTTTCAATTATGTACAACATCGCGCATACGAAATCGTAATTTGAAATCGTTGATTTTTTGTGTTGCTTAGACATTAAATGCTCTACTTTCGCAAATTGTTTTCTTGTCTATCTCATACTTTTATTATACAATAAATATTATTGATTGTCAAGCTCACTGTTTTGCCATATGATGAATTTTTTCCGATTTCTTTGCGTGAAATGTCAAAATCCTGCGTGAAATACAAATCGTTATTTAAGTTAACCAAAAAAATGACACAAATTTTGTAAAAAAACACAACATTTTTTTGCTTCTGTGTCTTTCAAAAAGCAAGAATGTTCCCCGCAACACAATGTGTTGCGGGGAACGCATATTCCATGCTCGCCAAGGACGTACTGCACCCGGAACGCAAAAAGTCAAAATCGATGCGAACACTTTTTTATTACCGAATTATCGACAAATAACAATAGATACAAAAATACAACGCACGGATAAATCCAAAGCAGAAGCCCCTCATACGCCGATGCTCCCCGCAATAAAATCATCATCGCTGCATAAACAAGCGTGAGAACTATCCATTTTGTGCGCTCTTTCCTATTTCGGAGATCCATATCGAGAAACGCGCACAAGGTTTTAATATGCAAGGTATTGGCGAGATAACGCTGATGACTTCGCAAAAAGCCGTATTCCGGCATTGTTTCCGGAACATCAGCAATTCGCTGTCGGACGCGGATCTCCTCGCCGTTCAACAGATAGTATGTGAGATAATGCAAGCTTCTTTTTATGTACATAATATCTTTAGGCAACACCGCACCCCTCAGAATTTCGGCTTTTGAGTGCCAATTTGGCAATCTATCTTCGCCACTGTTTGAAGTTTCATTGTGTCGGTTATATGACTATAAATATCAATTGAAGTAAAACAAGAGTGATGATTCACCACTCCGTTGACAATATCGAAAATGCTCAAAATAAATAAGAATACAATTTTTTATTAATAGAATAAAAGCACAGATCAAATCATAAAAGTAGTAGGGGGTGATTTTTATGAAAATACAGTGGAGAACTCTAATTTTTTGCATTGCAATACCGCTTGGGATAGGAGTTCTTTCTGCACTTCTAACACAAGACAGTATGCAAACGTTCGATTCAATAAACAAGCCGAAACTGGCTCCGCCGGGCTGGCTGTTTCCGGTAGTTTGGACAATCCTGTATATTCTTATGGGAATTGCATCATATCTGGTGATCACATCCAGAAAGCCGAACGGAGCCGCTTTGATCACATACGGACTTCAGCTTATATTTAACTTTTTCTGGTCCATTATCTTTTTCAACCTAAACCTATACCTGTTTGCGTTTATTTGGCTTGTAATATTGTGGCTGCTAATCCTCAAAACAACCATTAAGTTCTACCAAATATCAGAACCGGCAGGGATTCTGATGATCCCGTATCTTCTTTGGGTAACTTTTGCGGGTTACTTAAACTTATCCATTTACCTGTTAAATTAAAAGCATAAAAGACCTTTATTTTGAAAAAAGCCATTGATTCCCATTCTCTTAGGAGAACTCGGATTTCAATGGCTTTTTTAATTTATAAAAAGCAACGGATATTGACAGCGAGTTTTTCTTCAAGATTTATCAGCCGTTTTGTAATGTCCTTGGTTTTTTCGTCAGCAGCTTTATACTGGTTCAAGTATTTGTTAAGAGATTTTACTCCCATATTACAGCCGTCTGTCATTAAATCGGCAATAGTTTCGTCCGATTCATTCATAATCAATTTTACATTTGTTTTCATCCATGACATACTTTTCGCCATTGGATTAGGTTCTTTTCCGTCATCATGATATTTTTCCAAAAGAATCTGAATTTCTTCTTTCAGCTTATCATGTTCGTTTTTGCAGTCCGCAAGGTATTTGCGAAGCGTCTTGTCGCGTACATATTCCATAACATCATCAATAGATGAAACGCCCATTCTAATTCCGGCATCACATTCCCTCAGCAGCTTTATTGTATCAGATTCAATCATCTAACTATTTCAACTCCTTTTATTTTGGGAATAAATTTCCCCATTTAGGCTAACTTTATTTTGACATTTTATAAATCAATTATTCAAGAATATTTTGTTTTCATGCTCGAATTACTCTGTCGGATAATCCCGCGCTATAAGCCTCTGCTCGAATTTACGGCGATGGTTATATTAAGGCGATAGCCGGTAATTGTGCGGTGTTGCCTTAACTAATCTTACCAAATCCGAAATCGACACTATATAATCCATTATTTCACCATTCCCCAACATTGGGAATGAGGATTTTTGCTGTTGATGTTCCGGCTAAACATTTCCCAAAAACCGCATAAAACAAGCCTTAAACGAGGAAATGCTTGATCTGGAGAGCGATAGAACCGAATATTCCAAATTAAAGTTTATACATTGGCAGAAAAGTCTTGATTTTTTCCTCGATTTATGATATAATTATTGTAAAGTTTAACGGATCGGAAATGTATCGGCGCGGTTGCTTGCGGATTCCGATGCTGCCCGACCCTTGAGTTCAAACAGGAGGAATAAGAATGTCTGGTTTGTTTCGCCGCAGCTCTGCGGCAATTCTCGCGTTATCACTCGCGCTCGGTTTAACGGGCTGTAATGATGATAACAAATCGTCTGATACCGGTTCAAGTACTTCCGGCGGTTCAAGCGTAACTTCTTCAAGCACAACCGCTTCGGGCGGCACCTCAATCGGTGGAACTCCCGTTACGATCCCCTCTAACAAAATTAAGCGTGAAGCGTCCTCAAAGCAGGTCAGCGATACCGTTGCGTCTATCAAGAACGGAACGATTTTACACGCGTTTTCGTGGTCGTTCAAGACGATTACCGAAAGTATGCCCGATATTGCTTACGCGGGTTATACCGCTATTCAGACATCGCCGATCAACGAATGCCTTGTCGGTTCAAACGGCGCAATGCAGCTCTACGGCGAGGGAAGATGGTATTACCACTATCAACCCACCGATTGGACTATCGGAAACTATCAGCTCGGTACAAGAGCGGAGTTTATCGAAATGTGCAAAAAAGCTCACGAATACGGCATAAAGATAATTGTTGACGTTGTTCCCAATCATACAACACCTGTCGAGGATAAAATCAACAAGAATCTCATCAACGCAGTCGGCGGGTATGATAAGCTCTTTCACGAGAACGGTCACAACAATATCTCCAATTATTCAGACAGGTATCAAAGCACAACGGGAGAAATGGGCGGACTTCCGAGTGTAAATACCGAAAATCCCGCGTTTCAGGAATACTTTATCAAGTTCATCAATGATTGTCTGGCTTGCGGAGCAAACGGTTTCAGATATGATACCGCAAAGCATATCGGTCTGCCCGATGACCCCAAGGACAAGAAATCCGAGAATAACAACTTCTGGGAGCGTGTTATCAACGATATTAACAATCCCGAAGACGTGTTCAACTACGGAGAGGTTCTACAAGGCGAAGGCGACCGTATCGTTGACTATCAGAAAGCAATCGGAGCTACCACCGCAAGCGCATACGGCGGACGTATCCGCGACTTGATCAGATCATCAAACCTCAACGCAAACGAAGTCTGGGATCTTAGGATTTCTTGTGATGACCCTACGGCGGTTACGTGGGTTGAATCTCACGACAATTATATCAATGACGGAAGCTGCTATGACATTAACAAGCAGCAAGTGATTTGGGGCTGGGCAATAATCGCCTCCAGAGCGAACGGAACTCCGCTGTTCTTTTCACGTCCCTACGGAAGCAGCTCCTCCGATATATGGGGATCGATGAACCGTATCGGCGCGGCGGGTGACGAGTTTTATAAGGATCCCGTTGTTGTCGCGGTGAATCATTTCCGTACCGCTATGGTCGGTGAGAACGAGGTGTTTTCCAACCCCGAAAACAACGTTTCCGTTCTGATGATCGAGCGCGGAACAAAGGGCGCGGTAATTATCAATTCGGGGCAAAGCAGCGTTAATCTGAACACTCACTCATTACTCGCCGACGGAAAATACGTAACGCGCGTCAACGGCAAAACCACCGAATTTACCGTTGAAAACAACGTTCTCACGGGAACGATCGGCAGCGGCGAGGTTGCGGTTCTCTACAACGAGGGATACACCGAGCTTGCTCCGATTCCGACAGTATCCATAGAAACGGATAAGTTCATTTTGGCGGATAAAGCCGTTCCGGTAAAGCTTATTGCCGAGAATGCCGATAAAGCCGTTTATTCGATCAATGGCGGAAATGCTGTTGCGTTCAAGAACGGCGATACGGTAAATATCGGCGGAAGTACGGCAGGCACGGTTACTCTCACGCTCCACGCGGAGAACGCGGGCGGTGAAACCACAATGACGTATTATTTCACGGTTCAAGGTGACAGAAGCGTTCCCGCAGGGTCGAAGATCTACTTCAAAAAGCCCGATAGCTGGGGCAGTTCAATCAACGCGTATGTTTACAATGAAAGCAACGGTTCGGTTCAGCAAGTATCAGAGTGGCCCGGAGTTCCTTGCAAGCGCGAATCCAACGGCACTTACAGCTACACATTCTCCGAACAGTGGGACAGCGCTCTTGTAATCTTCAATGACGGAACAAACCAGATCCCCTTTGCTATGGAGCCGGGCTGGGTAGTTATTCCGAACAAATCATACTCGCAATAAGTACATAATACTAAGGCAATACCGCACAATTATTGTCGATTTTATAAGTTGTGCGCATGAAATTCGGATTTGGTGTAAACTTATTGTCTAAAAATTCCCGAGGAAATTCGCTTGACAAATCCGAAAAAATGTGGTAAAATATAAAAGTCGAACAGCTTAAACGCGTAGAATTACGGCGATTCTACGCGTTTTGTTTTATTTGGCGCAGTTTTCAGGTAGCTTTTCTCTGATAAAGACTCCATAAATTAAATTTTTTCAGGAGGATTTTATGACTAAAGAGAATGGCAATTTTTTAGGAACAGAGAAAATATCCAAATTGATGATTAAATTCTCTATTCCTTGTGTACTCTCGCTTTTGGTAAGCGCATTGTACAACATCGTTGACCAGATTTTTATTGGAAACAGCGAACTGAGCGCGCTCGGCAATGCCGCAACGGGAGTGGTATTCCCGATTTTCATTATCGCGCAGGCATTTGCGTGGTGCTTTGGCGACGGGTGCGCGGCATACCTGAACATCTGTCAGGGACGCAACGATTCTCAGAACGCGCATAAAGCCGTCGGAACGGGAATCACAATCACGGTGATTGCTGCGGTTATACTGATGGCGGTGTTTTATCCGCTGAAAACGCAGCTTTTATCGCTGTTTGGCGCGTCCGAGAACAGCATCGGATACGCGGTTGAATACTTTAACATAATCCTCGCGTTCTTCCCGCTTTTTATGCTGTCCAATATGATGAACGCGGTGATTCGCGCGGACGGCACACCTGCATGGTCTATGGCGTCAATGCTCGCGGGAGCGATTGCCAACATCATTCTCGACCCTGTATTCATCTTTGGAGCAAAGTGGGGAATGAAGGGCGCGGCTCTCGCGACCGTAATCGGACAAACCATTTCGTTCATTGTATCGCTTATTTATTTCCTGGGGGCAGCTCCTGCCTTCCGCACCAAGACCTTCAAGCTGAAATTCAAGAGCCTTATCCCAAGCTTTAAGTCGTTCGCGCCCGCGCTGCAACTCGGAGCATCGTCCTTTATCACCCAGATGACCATCGTCATTATATCGCTTGTCTGCAACATCATGCTGGCGAAATACGGCGCGATGTCAAAATACGGTGTTGATATACCCATCGCGATTATCGGAATCGAGAGCAAGGTATTCACGGTAGTAATAAACATCGTAGTCGGAATAGTACTCGGCTGTCAGCCGATTATCAGCTACAATATGGGCGCAAAACGGTTTGACCGTGTTAAGGAGCTGTATCGGAAAATCCTGTTCTGCACCATCGCAATCGGATTACTGTCCACGGTGCTGTTCGAGATTGCTCCGCAAGCGGTTGTCGGTATGTTCGGAACGCCTACCAACATTGCAAATCCCGCGGATTATTGGGAATTTGGCAATCTTACATTTCGCATATTCCTAAGCCTCGTAACCTTCACTTGTACAATCAAGATGACTTCAATCTTCTTCCAGGCGGTCGGCAAGCCGATAAGCGCGGTTGTCGCGTCAATGATTCGCGATATTATCTGCTTTGTGCCGCTTATCATCATTCTGCCTATGTCTTTTGAAATTCAGGGAATCCTTTATGCCGCGCCTTGTGCGGACTTCATCGCAATGATTGTTGCGGCGGCGCTTACCGTAAGATTTATGAGGACAATCAAGAAAATGCCAGCCGAGGAGGAATCCGCTGTTGCGCTTAAACCCTCCAAAAAAGGAGTTATTATCACAATTGCGCGGGAACACGGCTCTTCGGGCAAACAGATCGGAAAGCTGATTGCCGAAAAGCTCGGTATTCCGTTCTATTACAAGGAAATGACAGCTCTCGCCGCGCAGGAAAGCGGACTTGATAAGGAGTTTATTTCCGAAATCAACACCAACTCTCCCGACATCTTCCATCAGCTTTATTTAAGCACCGAGGTCGTTCAGCAGGCAATAACCGCCCAAGACAAGGTTATCCGCAAGATTGCCGACAACGGAAGCTGCGTAATCGTTGGCAGAGCCGCGGATTATGTACTGCGGAATTATGAGGACGTTGTGCGGGTTTTCATATATGCCGATGAGGACTACAAAATCTCGCGCGTAATGGAGGTTTACGGCGACGACATAAAGCACGCAAAGGAGAACATCAGCCGTTCCGACGCGGCGAGAGCGTCCTATTACAAAAACATCTCCGGCTTGGATTGGGGAGATCGCCACAACTATGAGTTGTTGGTTGACAGCTCCGTTGGTGTAGAGAAAAGTGTGGATATTATCTGCGATTACATTACTCATATCGGATAATTTCACATTCCGGGGATTTTTCGAGAAGACAGCAAAAACCGCGCTGCGAATGCAGCGCGGTTTTTTATTATAACCACCGCTCATTATCAACTATTTCTCCCGCTCCCTTTCTTATCCAACAAGTGAACAACCCCTGTCACGGCGGCAAACAGCACTCCCGCTACCGGGAACACCACCCAAGAGCGTGAGCCGTCGACCCACGAGCGTGAGCCGCCGTCCAGGGGGTTCTTTTCGAGGAAGAGCCACGCGAGGTAGACAGCCACAACAACAGACCAATATATTCCGGCGACAGCCCCGCTTACTTTACTGCGGCTCTTATGTTCATCGGTGTAATCGCCCTCTTTAAGGAGCTTTTGCATACTCGCTTGGCGAACACCCGCCGCTATAAAAAAGCATACTCCTATGCCTGCAATAAAAAACATTGCTCCCAGCATAATTACACTCAAAAAATCGTTGTCGAAAACAGCTCCCACGAACAGCACAGCCACCGATAAAATACACAAGCAAGTACCGATAATATTCGACCTTATATATTTATCGCGGAAAGCTTTCTGCTGTTCCCGAACCATACCCGCGACGCCGTATTCCGTTTCAAACGGCTCGCTTTCCAGAAACTTGTATGCCTCGCTTTGATAATCGGTGTGAATGAAAATTCCGACTGCGGCAGCCACGATGATTAACAGGATTATCATACCGATTCCGCCCGCGAAATTTTCGGAAATTGAAACCTTTTCGTACTCACTGAGCCCGCCAAGCACCAACAACGGTATCACCGAGAGAATGCACATAAACGTCGCCAGAGCGATACGCGGCGCGGCTTTTTTCCGCAGAGAAAGAAACTCGTTCGCCTGTTCCAACGAAATCTTCCGCTCCTTTTCGGAATAGTCGCCCTTTGAGTACTCCTCGTCCTCAATCTCGTCCTTTAGAAGATAGTCGGTAGTCACTCCGAACAGATTCCCAAGCTGCAGTATCTTCTCAAGGTCGGGGACGCTCTGCGCGCCCTCCCACTTTGAAACCGACTGACGCGAAACATTCATCTTCTCCGCCAGCTCCTCCTGCGACATTCCGCTTTTCTTCCTTAACCTAATCAGTTTGTCCGCAAAAATCATATTCTTCTCCTTATTTGAATTTGCAAATCCAAAATTTCGCGAGGCTTAGGCTCCGCTCCACTTCGTTCTGCTCTGCCAGCCTCGCGAAACCGCTCAAAATTCGCTGACGCGAATTTTGAGTCTTTTTGAATTTGCCCTGCTTCCCGGCAAGCTATTGGAGATTGTGCACTCTCCGCCGGGCTTGGTTATATTTTAGCATTTTTCGCGGTTGCACACCACCAACCGCCGCCTTTCAATTTGTCAACCGAGGGTTGCAAACCGTGCTATAAGCGGAACAATCATATTATCCATGTAAAGACTTCTGCGGCAGATTCATAATCTTCCATATGGTCGTGAATATTCCAAATCCACGCGGCTGATATATAAATAAATTCCTTTTCGCGGTCGATAAGACAGAATTCCGCAGGAATCGTGCCGGGGTTTTCCACGGCGTTGAAATCGAACCACTTCATCTTGTCATCGGGCTTGCGGTACTCAACAAACACTTTATACTCGTCATTCGGGTCGGGAAAACTGATTGCGAACGTCATCTCTCCCTCGGTGTATCCATAGGTGAACAGATTCTCGTCCGAATCCCGCCATTCCAGAGGCTTGGACGCTCTCACGCGGTATTTCCGCCCGATTTCAAGCTCCGCGGTGCGGATTCGGATTACACACTCTCCGTAATTCTCCACCTCGCGTATTTTATCGGGATTGTTGTCGATGTAAACAATATGCGATTTGTTGGAGCTTTCCGCAATATCAAACGCTATATTTCCGCCGTTTTCGTCAATGATTTCAATGTCCACAAGCGGCGACTTCAAAACCCGTTGATTGATTTCAAGTATTTTCATATCGTATTCCTCCGTAATTTAATTATACCTCATAATCAATTCCCTGTCAACGATGATTTTTTTCAAAAAAGTACTTAACAAACGCGAAAAAATATGTTATAATAGTATTGATTGTAAAAATCGTACAAGACGGAGGACAAAATGAACTGGAAATATATAACAGAAAGCGATGAGGTTTCACTCCACGACTGTCTGGTAACGGAGTGGGTATTCGGCGAGGACATCACGCTAAATTTCGAGGATGGATTTGACGTTTGCAGAGCCAATCCGCTGAATGATACGGGGCGGCACAAGCGAACGGGAAAATCTGCTGTTATATTAAAGGGAGGACAGTTTGTTTCGGGAACGCTTTACATCACCAAAACGGAGGAAAAAAGACTCTTTGAGGCGGATTTTTCCGGATTGGAGATTGAAATCCTTGAGTTGAAACGAACCGCCGATTCGGTGATTCTGGAGTGTGACGCGTGGCGAACCGAGCACGGAGATTGTTTTTGTGAACTGAAATTCAAATGCGAAGGTATAGTGTACTGTTGGAACGAATTTACCGATGACGCGTGGTTTCAGGACTATCCAAAGGGGAATGTATGACAAAGGGAAAAATTAAAAACGCTTTTATAAAATGCCTGCCGATGCTGATCGTATTGGTATCCACGGGGATTTTTATATTCGCGGTCAAGCTGGTTATCGGCATTTTCTACGAGCCGAAAGACACAGTTTACCACACCGAGCATGATAACGAAAAGTTCACGGTAATCCAGTGCTATCAGCGTCCGAGCAGTCACTATTATCTGCTCCCCGCTGATTTTGAATATGATGAAAGCCACTATAACAATGTTGCGTCACAGCATGACAAAATCCATATGGCGGACGAGCCGTTAGCGATTTTCACGCTGAACGAAACTCCGCTGAATATGAACAACGTAACCGTCAAAACGCTGATTTCAAGCAACGGGCTGAACGCGTTTCAGTTTGGAGAGTTTATTATTTACCGCTTGGAGGGCGAATACGGTGTAATTGCTCCGCTACGTGAATACAAAGAATCGGCTACAAAGCGGAAGAACGACCTTTATGTGATTCGACAGCTTATGAAGAACGACCGTTGGAAGGCTTTCGACCTGCCCGAGTGGGAAGAATCGGACGAGTTTCTGGAAAAGCTCGAAACAATCGAGTGGTATCTGGACGCGGAATACGAAGACTAAAATCTGTTGTTCTCCCCGCCACAGGCGGGGAGAACAACAGAAGAAAGAGGCATGAATTGGAATATTTAGACAACATCAGGAATTTTTGCATTATCGCGCATATCGACCACGGAAAATCCACGCTTGCGGATAGAATCCTCGAGCAGACGGAAACCGTTGCAAAGCGCGATATGGAAGAGCAATTGCTCGACAATATGGACATCGAGCGTGAGCGCGGAATTACGATAAAGGCGCGCGCGGTGAGGCTGAAATACAAGGCGGACGATGGAAACGAATACATCTTCAACCTTATCGACACGCCCGGTCATGTGGACTTCAACTACGAGGTTTCGCGGTCGCTTGTTGCGTGCGAGGGCGCGATTCTTATCGTTGACGCGTCACAGGGAATTGAGGCGCAGACCCTCGCGAACACTTATCTCGCGGTGGAGAACGATCTGGAGGTCGTTCCTGTGATAAACAAAATCGACCTGCCCTCCGCCCACGCGAAAGAGGTCAAAGAGGAAGTCGAGAACGTAATCGGAATCGAAGCAATGGACGCTCCCGAAATTTCCGCGAAAATGGGAATTAATATCCACGCGGTTATGGAGGAGATAGTCAAAAAAATCCCCGCGCCAAAAGGCGATTTGAACGCTCCGCTGAAAGCGCTGATTTTCGACAGCTATTACGATTCCTACAAGGGCGTAATCGTATATGTCCGCGTAAAGGAGGGTACGGTAAAGCCGGGCGACAAAATCCGTATGATGGCAAGCAAAGCGGAGTTCACCGTTGTTGAGGTCGGTTATATGGGAGCCGTGGAGCTTGTTCCGTGTGACGAGCTGAAAGCGGGCGAAGTAGGATATATCGCCGCGTCTATCAAGTCCATTGGGGATACCAAGGTCGGCGATACGGTCACCAACGCGGAAAATCCCGCTGCCGAGCCATTGGCGGGCTATCGCGAGGTCGCGCCGATGGTGTTCAGCGGAATTTATCCCGCAGACGGCGCGAAATACGGCGATTTGCGTGACGCTCTGGAAAAGCTCCAGCTCAATGACGCGTCATTGTCATTCGAGCCTGAAAGCTCTGTTGCGTTGGGATTCGGTTTTCGCTGCGGATTTTTGGGGTTACTGCATATGGACGTGGTTCAGGAGCGTCTGGAACGCGAATACAACCTCGACCTTGTAACCACCGCGCCCTCGGTAGTCTATGAAATCCAATTCACGGACGGCACAACCAAGATGATTGACAACCCGCTGAACTTCCCCGACACAACGCTTATCGATACTGCTTGTGAGCCTGTGGTAAACGCGCATATTTACACCCCCTCGGAGTATGTGGGGAACATTATGGAGCTGTGCCAGAATAGGCGCGGAGTGTTCAAGGATATGCAATACATCGACACAAACCGCGTGGATTTGCATTACGAGTTGCCGCTCAACGAGATTGTCTATGACTTCTTTGACGCGCTGAAATCCCGCACACGCGGTTACGCAAGCTATGACTACGAAATTATGGGATATTTCCCGTCAAAGCTCGTCAAGCTGGATATAATGCTCAACGGCGAGGTTATTGACGCGCTGTCGTTTATCATTCACGCAGACAAGGCATACGAACGCGCGCGGAAGATGGCTGAAAAGCTCAAGGAGCACATTCCGCGGCAATTGTTCGAGATTCCGATTCAAGCGTGCATCGGCGGAAAAATCATCGCACGTGAAACGATTAAGGCACTCCGCAAGGACGTGCTTGCAAAGTGCTACGGCGGCGATATTACGCGTAAGAAAAAGTTGCTCGAAAAGCAGAAAGAGGGCAAAAAACGTATGCGTCAATTCGGCTCGGTGGAAGTGCCGCAAGAGGCGTTTATGGCTGTCCTGAAACTTGACGATGAGTAATCCCGGACTGTATATTCACGTTCCGTTTTGTCGAAAAAAATGCCCGTATTGTGACTTCTACTCCGTGGGATTCCGCGAGGATTTGGCGGAGCAATACGCGGACGCGGTTCTGCGAAATCTGCGTTATTACAATGAGCGTTATGATACGGTGTATTTCGGCGGCGGAACTCCGATACTCTTGGCGCGGCATATTCCGCGGATACTTACGGAATGTGATATTGAGGGCAGCGCGGAAATTACTGTTGAATGCAACCCGTGCGAAATGGACAAGGAAACGTTGGAAATCCTGTTTAACGCGGGAGTGAACCGCCTGTCCGTGGGAGTGCAATCGGCAAGCAACCGAGAGCTTAAAGCCCTCGGAAGGGCGCACAATTTTGAACAGGCAAGGCGCGCGATTCTCACGGCTTGCGAGGTGGGATTCTGCGACATTTCCGCCGATATTATGCTCGGAACTCCAAATCAAGACCACGTTTCATTGGTCTACAATATTACCAAGCTCTGCGAACTGCCGCTTACACATATTTCCGCGTATCTGCTGAAAATTGAACCGAATACCGTGTTCGGGAAAAGTCTGGCAGCCGGACTCCGGTCGCCTGCGCTCCCCGATGAGGACGAAACGGCGGGGCTGTATCTGTCGGCGGCGCGTATGCTAGAGGGCATAGGATTCAAGCAGTACGAAATCAGCAATTTCGCCAAGGGCGGAATGGAAAGTAAGCACAACTTGAAGTATTGGCGGCGCGAGGAGTATCTCGGAATCGGTCCTGCGGCGCACTCATTCTACAAGGGAAAGCGTTTTGCTGTCGCAAGAAATCTGCGGGAGTTCATTGAAAGTCCGCGACAAATTGAAGTGATTACAGACGAGAATCCCGATGAGATCGAAGAGCGAATAATGTTGGGGCTGCGGCTCTCCGAGGGCATTGAAAAGCCGCATTGGGAGCGCGTAAAAAATGCGTTTCCGCTGATTCCCGAGAAATATTACAAAATCGAAAATGAGCGCTTATCACTTACGGCGGAGGGGTTTCTCGTTTCAAACGAGATTATTTCCACGCTGTTGGCGCATATGGAGGATTTATGAAAACATTGTGTGAAATTATCAAAAATCAGGTTGGGGCGAATTTTCTCAATCTTGAAACGGCAATCAAAACATATAACAGAAATGCGCCCGTTTGCGGCGCGCCCGCGTGGAGATATGTCTATCACGCGCTGCACTCGATGGATAGGTGGTTTTTCAATCCGAACATTTATAAAGAACCGCTGTTTCACGAGGACGGTATGGATAATCCGGATAATCCTTGTACAATCGAGTTAAGCAATGAACAGCTTTTGGAGTATCTCGAAAGGGTAAGGCAAAAAACGTTCGATTATCTTGACGCGCTTACAGACGAGGAGTTGTACGAATACCCCGAAAATTGCGAATTTACGCGAATGGACCTGATACTCATACAGTTTCGGCATATGAGTATTCATACGGGAATGTTAAACGGTCAAACCACGGAGCTTACGGGAAAATTTCCCATATATGTCAGTCCCCACACGGCATATCGACTTAAGGACGGTTTGTACGATGAATAAAAAACGCGCTTTTCCTCATAATGTGGAAAAGCGCGTTTATATTACCAAATGCGGATTCTATTTTCTCTTAATGCATAATACATTCCCCGCGAACCACAGCACTGTAGTTACGCAGATGAAAATCAGCACAAAGGTATTGACATATTCCTGCCAGCGCAGCACAAGAACGGCGAAATCCCCGAACAGCGCAATCATAAACGGCAGCATCGAAAAGCTGCTCTCGCCGTTGCCGAGGTAGAACCGCCGCAACATATCCGTAAACAGCAGAACCATTCCCAGCGAAACGATGATTTCAATCGGGATAAACAAGTACGAAAGCTCTATTGAGGTGTGATAAACCACGGGAATCGCCATTGAAAACGCGACAATATACGCAAAAGAAAGCCACTTTTTGTCGGGATTTTTCTCGTGCTTGACGTTTTGTGCTGTATGAATCGCCATAGAAACCAGAATCATTCCGTAGGACGCGAATTGTATAGGCGGGATCGAACCCTCGGTATGCACCATTCCACCCAACAAAAGGATTCCCGCTGCAATCGCGAGATCCCCGAACGCACTCTCTGATTTCGCCGAGTCGCTCTTTTTAGAGAACCTCACCACTATGAATATATAAGCGCCGAAAATCGCCAGAATCGTCAAAGCTATCATGTAATAATCCAACCAGTCAAGCCGCGACATATCCCCCGCAAAGCAGACCACCAGACTGATAACGCGCTCCACGGTCAGGATCACAAAATAAAGCGCCAGAAATAAGAGCTTAAACTTATTGGATTTGGAAAACGTTTTCTCCATAAAAACCACCAAACTAAACCGCTATGTATTCACCCTCGGTAACCACCGGCGCAGCGCAGATCGTAAAATCCTTTTCCGCCGTCAAGCCGCACTGTTCGAGATGTCGTTTTGTGCAGCCCACCGCCGTTGCAGGAGTGTTGTTTTCGCGCGACAAGTGTCCGAGAATAAGATTCCGCGTACCGCTTTTAACGAGTTTTTCCGCGAATGCCGCGCAGTCGGGATTGGCAAGATGCCCTTGCATTCCGGTGATTCGGCGTTTCAAATCCGCCGAATAATTTGGATTCCGCCGCAGCATATCCTCGTCATAGTTACTTTCAAGTAATACGGTTTTACAGCCAAGAAGAGCTTTTTCCGTTTCATCGGTGACGAATCCCGTATCGGTGCATACACCGAACATCTCATCTTTGAATCGGATTTTGTATCCTACACTGTCCGCCGAATCGTGAGATGTATTGAAACAGCTCACCTCAAAGTGCGCGCTCTTGTATCCGTCACGCGGATTGTAGAACTGCGCCCCCTTGGGAATCAGTCCTTTTTGTATACCCTCCGCAGCGGACTTCTCTGACATAAAAATCGGGATTTTCGTATGCTTGATTATCTGCTCCAAAGCCTTGATATGGTCGGAATGCTCGTGGGTTATGAATATAGCCTCAATTCCGTCAAACCGCGTATCAATAAGCTCCAGTGCGTTTTTCAGCGCACGAAACGAGCAGCCCGCGTCCACAAGTATTCCGTGACCGCGCGTGCCGACAAACGTGGAATTTGCGCCGCTTGAAGAGCAAATCGGGTAGATTCTTGCCATCAGACCGCCTTCTTCTGCGGAGCGTCTGTAATGGGGTCGGGCTCTTCCACCTTGACGATATCCGCTCCAAGATTCCGCAGCTTGATTTCCATGTTTTCATATCCGCGCTCAACGTGGAAAATATCGAAAATCTCGGACGTTCCCTCTGCGGAAAGCGCCGCGATAATCAGCGCCGCGCCCGCTCTTAAATCCGTAGCCTTGACGGGCGCGCCCTTAAGACGCTCCACGCCCTCAATTACGGCTACTCTGCCCTCAACGGAGATATTCGCGCCCATTCTGCGCAGCTCGTCAACATATCTGAAACGGTTATCAAAAATGCTCTCCGTTACCATAGACGCGCCCTTTGCGCAAGTCAGCAGTGCGCTCATCTGCGGCTGCATATCGGTCGGAAAACCGGGGTGAGGCATTGTCTTGATTGACGTACCGACATAGTTATCGCCGCCGATTACGCGAATCGAATCGTCAAACTGTTCCACTTGAACGCCGATTTTCAACAGCTTGTTGGTAATCGGCTCAAGGTGCTTGGGGATTACATTGCGAATCAAGACATTTCCGCGTGTTGCTGCGGCGGCTGCCATAAACGTTCCCGCCTCAATCTGGTCGGGAATCACGCTGTAAGTCGTGCCGTGAAGCTCTTTCACACCGCGAATTTTGATAACGTCCGTACCCGCGCCGATAATATCCGCACCCATAGAGTTCAAACAGTTCGCGAGGTCGACAACGTGAGGCTCTTTAGCCGCGTTTTCAATGATAGTCAGTCCATCGGCTTTAACCGCCGCCATAATTCCGTTGATGGTAGCCCCCACGGAGTTCTTGTCGAAGAAAATCTGATTTCCCGTCAGCCTATCCGCGTGGAGGTTGATCATACCGCCATCTATCTCGCATTCCGCGCCCAGTGCCGCAAAACACTTGAGATGCTGGTCAATCGGGCGGTCGCCGAGATTGCACCCGCCGGGCATTGAAACGTGCGCACTGTGGAATCTTCCGAGCAGCGTTCCGAGGAAATAAGTAGTCGCGCGCATCAGCTTTGCCTTTTCATACGGAATGGGCATATTCCGCAGCGGACGTGTATCGATCTGATAGGTATTTTTGTTCAGCATACGGATTTCCGCGCCCATTTCGGACATAATCTGTAAAGTGATGTTCACATCGCTGATATTCGGTATATTTTCGATGACGCACGGTTCATCGGAAAGGATAGTCGTGGGCAGAATCGCGACAATCGCGTTCTTAGCGCCGCTGATGGTAACTTCCCCCGAGAGCTTACCGCCACCTTTAACAACATATTTTTCCAATTAAACACTTCCCCCTGTTCCCCAAATCGGAAACATTTATATATGTAAATTTTTGGTATTCGTAATTTTTGCATGAGATTACACCCATACTTCTACATTATACCACATTTGTTATTTTTTTTGAAGTACCTAAACGAAAAAAATTTATCTTTTTGAATTTTTTGTGACTTTTCACTAAAAACCGGGCGCAAAAGTAGGAGCTTTTGCGCATACCGCACTATATCAAATTTATTATTAACAAAATTTCGTCAAATAATCTTGACAAACAACAAAAAATGTGGTTAAATAGTAGTGAGTGATTCTCTCAAAAATCGGAAATTTGATGATTGGAAAGGAAAGTTGATTATGGCAAAGTTAAACGAAAACTTCTCGAAATTAAAGAAAAACTATCTGTTTGTCGAGATCTCAAAGCGCATTAAGGCATACTCCGAAAGCCACCCTGAAGAGGCAAAGCGGCTTATCAGAATGGGAATCGGCGACGTTACCCGCCCGCTTGCGCCCGCGGTTGTGGACGCTATGAAAAAGGCGGCGGACGAAATGGGCGTAAAGGAGACCTTCCGCGGCTATGATGACCTCGGTGTGGGATATGACTTCCTGCGCAATGCCATCTCAGACTACTACAAGAGTTTCGGCGCGGAGGTTTCGCCGGACGAGATACGCGTTTCAGACGGCGCGAAATCCGACTGCGGCAATATCGTTGACATCTTCGGCGCGAGAAACACCGTGCTTGTAACTGACCCCGCGTATCCCGTCTATGTGGATTCCAATATTATGAACGGAAATGAAGTCATTTTCGCCGATTCCACCGAGGAGAACGGATTCGCGGCAATGCCAGACCCCAACGTCAAAGCGGACTTGATTTACCTCTGCTCACCGAACAATCCCACTGGCTCAGTTTACAACAAGGCGCAGCTCAAAGAGTGGGTGGATTACGCACTGGCAAACAACGCGGTAATCATCTATGACGCAGCATACGAGGCATTCATCACCGAGGCTGATATTCCGCGCTCAATTTACTGCGTTGAGGGTGCGAAGAAGTGCGCAATTGAAATTTGTTCGCTCTCCAAAACTGCGGGCTTCACAGGAACGCGCTGCGGCTACACCATAGTTCCAAACGAGTTGATTCAGAAAGACAGCTCGGGCAACGATGTCAAGCTCGCAGACATCTGGCAGCGCCGTCAGGGCAGCAAGTTCAACGGTGTTTCGTATCCCGTTCAGCGCGCAGCGGAGGCGGTTTTCTCCCCCGAGGGTCAAAAGCAGTGCAGAGAAAACATTGCATACTATCAAGAGAATGCGCGTGTTATCGCCGCAACCTGCGACAAGTTGGGAATCAAGTACACGGGCGGCGTAAATTCCCCCTACATCTGGCTGAAATGCCCCAACGGAATGGGTTCGTGGGACTTCTTTGACAAGCTCCTCACCGAGATTCAGGTTGTGGGAACTCCCGGTGCAGGCTTCGGAAAGAACGGCGATGGTTGGTTCAGACTGACCGCATTCGGCACTCACGAAGCGACAAAGGAAGCAATGAAGCGTCTTGAAAACCTCCTGAAATAATACTAATTGTCAATCAATGGACAAAAGTCCATTGATTGATGCCGCCTAACGGCGGCAGTCAAAATCAAAGATTTTTACACAATTAGTATTGAAATATCTTTCTTGGCGTCTTCGCCGCCACCGCCGTGCTACGCACGGCGGAATCAAACTGTAGACTTTGTCTACAGTTTGATAAAGAAATAGTATAAAACGAAAATTTTAACCCCATTTCCAAACCGGAAATGGGGTTTTATACAAGACTCTGTTTTTTATTCGGACTTATCTTGCTCTATCAGCAATTTAACGGCTCTTATCGCGCACTTGATTCCGCGTGTGGAATCCTCGGTAATGGTGTCGGGCATTCCGCGCTTGGAACGCTCAGCGTTCCAGAGGGCAGTCAACACCGCGCCGCAGCGAATCTTCTTCGGGAACACACTGCGCGTTAAACCCACCGCGTAAATCGCCGCGCACTCCATCTCGGAGGTGAGGCAACCGCACCTCATATAGCCCTCCCAGCGCGACTTGATGTTATCTTCGACCGCCGAACGCTCGGGGTTCACCTCGCCGTAAAAGCTGTCCTTGGAGTGTACCACGCCAACGTGGAATCGCGTGCCGGGTTCGTTCCCCGAAAGCTCCTTTGCCGCCCGCGAGAGAGCCGTTGTCACCTCGAAATCCGCCACAGACGGATACCCCTGCGGCATATACTCATAGGACGTTCCCTCGGCGCGGATTGCCGCCTCGGCGATAATCAAGTCCCCGCCGAACACCGACAAGTCAATGCCGCCGCTTGTACCCACGCGAATAAACGTATCCGCGCCGCTGTCAATAAGTTCCTCTACGGCAATTGCCGCAGAGGGTCCGCCGATTCCCGTGGAGCAGACACTCACCTTTTCGCCGTTCAGATAACCCGTGTAAACATTATACTCGCGGTTCTGCGCGATCTGCACGGCATTGTCCAGATACTCGGCGATTTTCGGAACGCGCCCTGGGTCGCCCGGAAGAATCACATACCGCCCGACATCGCCGTTACGAATCTTCAAATGGAATCGAATTTCATCATTCATTATTGTAGCCATGATCTTCTCCTTATTTTTAATAGCAAATCCAAAACCACGCAGACGGACTAACGCTCGTCTGCGTTCGCTAAGCGAGCCGCAACACTGTTTTACGGTGTTGCGCACCGCTTGCGTTTTGAATTTGCGATATTTTAATGGCAAATTGCGAACCGCGCATACGAAATCCGCTTTGCGGATTTCGTATGCCGCGCCGCTCGCTTTCGCAATTTGCACTAATCACCAATAACTTTTCTTGAGTTATAACACACTAAATTCGTGCCGCCAATAGTTTGCTTTGGGTTATAACGCGCTTGGATTGCAACCCTGCGGATTGACAAGAAAAGCCCTTGCCCAATTGAACAGCTTTTCCGACATAGTGTCAAAATCCGCATTTTGTCCGTTTTTAAGTGCTATAAACACTTGGACGATTTCGCCGTTCTCACTGTCCAAAGCAACCAACAAATCACTCAGTCGGGATATGTATTTCCCCGTTTGCGCGAATCGAATCGCCTGTATTGTAAAGCACGCGGTTTTATATAATCCCGTCAGAATCTCAATGCTTTTTTCGTGGAGCATATTGTGTACGCACCCGTGGTAAATATTGCACAATCCAATTTTTATTGCGCGGTTCACGGATTCCGCGTCCAACAGCGGGAGTAACTCGTCAAGGCTGCCCTTAAGCGGTTTTGTGTCATTATAAAACTGAAACAAGTCGGAAGACTCCCAGTTCAACAATTCGCTCTTTCCCGAAATGAATCCGCAGATAAGCTCCCTGTGCGGCAATGTATCCAGTATTTCGCCGTAGGTTCGTATATCCGCATCGGAAAGCTCGTCCAGAACCGCCACAACATCAATGTCGCTTGTTTCCGTTGCCTCGCCCCTGCTGCGGCTGCCTTGCAGTCCGACAAACCACACCCTCTCCCCAAAGGTTTTCCCCAACGCAGCAAGGTAGTTTTTACTCCATTCGCCGATGTCAATCACGGTTATTTCCGCCTCCTTTTTTCCGTAGGAGAATCGAAAATTGACGGCGCCGCCTCGTTATCCCTTTGAATTTTATGCTCGATTACCTTTGGAATATTTATCAACAGCATTACCGCAAGCGTCATAATCGTAATGAACACGCACGGCAGATACAGATTCGCGAGATTGTTGCGCATATCCGCGAACAGCGCGCCGATAATCATATGCGTAATCAGCGTTCCGACCATCGCTCCAATATGGATTGCACTTGCGGTCTTGGAGCGTCCGAGCATCAGTACGAACATTCCGATTATGTACAGCGCGGACGCTATAATCCACACCACAAACCCCGGCGACTGTGAGATTTCCGAGTCTACCAAATCACTTTTCATAATGATTATAGGACCGAAAATTCCCAACACCAACGCGAAAATCGTTGTCATAATCAGCTCAAGAACCTTCAGGATTATCACGATTACACGCGCCGCTCCCGTGCCTTGATCCTTTACGAAAAAGAAGAATCCGTCAAACTGCGATTTTTGTTTCTTTTTCGCGGTTTTTTTTGATGTAAGTTTAATATTCTTTCGCATTTGATTCACCTAAAAACTATCAACTATCTGTATCCCCAGCGGTCGATATTTCCCTTGCGCATTGCGCCGAAAATCCGCTGTTTTACGCCGTGGTTTTCGTGCTCCAGCGCGCTCAGAAATTCCTTCATTGTCTGGCGCGTGGTGTGTTTATCAGCGGGGCATTTGGATTTCACGATTTCAAACCCGTTGCGTTTCGCGCAGGAGATAACCGCGTGTTCGGGCGCGAAAACCAACGGGCGAATTACCGTAATGTCCTTGCGCGAGAGGTATGACATAGGCGCAAAGCAGCCGATTCTGCCCTCTTGGAACAGATTCATCATAAAGGTTTCGATTGCGTCATCGTAGTTATGACCGAGAGCGAGTTTGTTGCAGCCGAGAGATTTTGCCGCATCGTGGAGCGCTCCGCGGCGCATTTTCGCGCACAGCGAACACGGGCTTGGCTCCTTGCGAATATCGAACACAATCTCCGCGATGTCGGTCGGTACAAGCGTGAACGGCACGTCCAGTTCTGCGCAGAGCCGCTCCACGGCGGAGTAGTCGCCATCCTCTTTGCCAAAGCGCGGGTCGAGCGTCACGGCGAACAGCTCATATTTTTTCTCGTAGAACCGCCTCATTCGCGCCAATCCCGCCAACAGCACAAGGCTGTCCTTGCCGCCCGATACCCCGACTGCGATTTTGTCGCCATCCTCAATCAGGTCGAACTCCTGACAAGCGCGGCGGATATATCCTAAAATCTTTTGCATTTTCTCATTATCCTTATTTTTAGTTCCCAATGAAACGTTTATTTTAATTGAACATTTTCGCTGTAAGGTTATAGCGTTGGTTTTTTAGCCACCAATATTACGTTGACTTTAGTCGAACGTTTTCACTGTAAGGTTATTACGTTATATTTTTATTATACCATAAAATTTCGCGTTTGTTAAGTACTTTTTGAAAAATTTCAAAAAACATTGACAAACCTGCCATAATATGCTATAATAAATTTGCAATGTACATAACCGATTTCAAGCAAGGAGGAAGTATGAAAATCAAGAAGATGACAGCAGCGGTTACAGCGGCGGCACTGATGGGAACAATCGCGGTTACGGCAAGTGCACGTACATTCAGGGAGGGCGGAAAGTTCACCGCCGCTGATGCGACAGCAATCCTTAAGCACGTTACCGGCATTCGGACGCTTACCGGCGAAGAGTTTGATGCCGCCGATTTGGACGACGATGGGCATATTACAGCCAAGGACGCAACGCTGGTCCTTAAAAAGGTTGTGGGTCTGCCAACGAGCGGTGACACTGATGAGGGCTATGTAACAATTCAGGGTGTAAAGTACGATATAGCAACGACTGATTCCATCGATTTGCTAGGTTTAACAAAAACTATAACGAATGAAGATGTTAAGAAAATCGGAAAACTTAAAAACTTGACCAAGTTGACTATGACCTTTACAAAAATCAGTGATATTTCGCCGTTTGCCGAACTTAAAAATTTAACAAAACTGAGACTGAACGGAAATAATATTAGCGATATTTCACCGCTTGCTGAGCTTCCAAATTTGAAATATTTAAGTCTGGGTTTTAACGAAATCAGCAACTTAAAACCGCTTGAGGGGCTTACCGCTTTGACAGAACTGAGTTTGCACGCCAACAATATCAGCGACATATCGTTTCTGGCAAATCTTACAAATTTGAAAACTTTGGACTTGCACTGGAATCAAATCAGTGATATTTCGCCGCTTGCAAAGCTTACAAATTTAGAACAATTGTCTTTGAGGGGAAATCAAATCAGCGATATTTCACCGCTTATCGGGCTTACAAATTTGACCGATCTGTATTTGTATGAAAACCAAATCAGCGACAGCGATTTGGAATCTCTGAAATTCTTTCTGCCCAACTGCAACATAATATAGTAATTAATCCGTCATTCAATAAGGCACCCCGCGTTCCGATTGAAACGCGGGGTTTTGTTATTTCTGCGTGAAAACGGGCTGAATCTGCCGACCGTCCAGAGCCTCCAGAATCGTCTGCGGAATCTGCTTGAAATCCGCGACCATCGAGAACGGCTTTGACATACAGTCGGCCTGCGACATCGGCACAAAGTAGAAGTTCTTGTAATTGCGCAGCGTGCCTATGT
>CAMWMN010000032.1 GCA_947175385.1 uncultured Clostridia bacterium
GTATAAAGCATACACCATAATTTTCCATTCTATATTTTTAATTAAAAAGCGGTAAAATCTGTTGACAAAACTTTCTGATTATGTTATAATTATAATGTACGAGTTTGCTTTTAGATATGTGTGGTGATACGAGTGAACAATGGGTTTGGTTTTTGGATTTGTGTTATATTGATATGTATTGTGGGATTTTACCCGCTGGTAAAATATGTAATTCCCGCGCTGCTTACCGTGGCGGGGTCATTGGTCGTGGTTTTCGCGCTGGTTGGATTGGGTGTTGGCGTTGTCAAGGCGATTATCAACTTCAGCAAGGCGATTAAGTATACTTCCACGCGGCGCGAAATGCTGTATCAGCTTAAGAGCATTTATACGGCGGATCTGGTTATACGCGATCACCCGGTTATATTCACTATGAAACGCAAAGACACGCTTCACAACGCTTTCAAGGTCGATGATGAGTATCGGCAGATCAACGGTTTGGAAACGCGCGAGCTGCGTTCGGAATTTCCAACGGCGGACTCTTATTGTTATGAGGATATCGCAGCGAAATCCTACTTTTTCGGTCCTGCGGTGGAGGATACCTGGACGATCATTAAATCCGCGTTTCAATACAACTTCAGAACCTTGCCGAAGTTCAGTCAGAGCAGCATCGGGATTTTGAAAGTGACGCTGAACATTTGGACGGCGGTTGAAATCTTCATCATCGCGACTTTCGGTTCCATAGCAACATTGGCTTTGGCGTTGTTCTTCCTGGTGGTGTTTCTTGCAATCGAGGTGCCCGCGCTGATTCTGGCGGGAATCTCACTGTTTTTCGAGAATCTGTACTATTTATCACATAGAATTACCTATCGCTGTCCCTCCTGCAAAAATAAGTACAACATTCCGCGCTACGTGTGCCCGAATCCCAACTGCGGAATCGTTCACAAAAGACTGCGCCCGGGGCTGTATGGTATCCGCAAGCGGAAATGCGTCTGCGGACGTGTGATCCTTCCGCTGAGGGCGCGGGCTAGAGGGGCGATTTACGATACGTATATCCTCGACTTGCCGATGGTGGGGCAATCCAAACATCGGCGGCGGTTGGAATATCGTGATATTCCCGGAAAATGCCCGTTGTGCGGAGTAGACTACACGGCGGGGCTTACCAAGCCCACCAGTATCGCGCTTATCGGCGGGGCTTCCGCCGGAAAGACCACGTTTAAGGTGGCGTTCAGCTATGTTTTTCTGGACGAGGCGGCTGTTACGGCGGGGCTGGATTACAGCTTTCCCGATAAGCAGAGCGAGGACGAATACGAGAAATCCATACGGTATTTCAAGGGGTTGGATATAATCCCGGCAACGAACCGCGGAGCGCAGACGGATATTTCCACATTCAGCTTTTCGCTGGAAAACAAAGGCTTTACCGCGTCAAGAATGATACATATCTATGATATGCCGGGAGAGGTTTTTGAAACGGGCGATGCGAAAGAGGGCTGGCGAAATTACCAATTCACCGAGGGTATGGTGTTCCTTATCGACCCGTATTCGATGCCGGAAATTAAATCGAATCATTCGGACGAAATCGTAGGCGGCAGTATGGGTATCTGCACAATGGGTATGAACGATCTGGTGAACTCACTGATAAATACCCTGCGAAATGAAAAAGTGCGGAAAAAGGGCGGAAAATTCGCGATTCCCGTGGCTCTTACCATCAACAAGGTGGATTCGCTGGCGTTGAAGCGTATGTGCGGCGGCGATGCGGTAGAGGCGTTGATGAAGGGCTGTCCCGAGGTATTTGGCGAGGACTACTTTATGGCGGTGGATTATGTGTGCCGTTGTTTTCTCGCAAAGAACAACGGAATGGGATTTATTGCCAACCTCGACCACAATTTCAGCACGGTGCATTTCTTCTTCAGCTCGCCGATGGGATATATTCCCAAAAGCACGCTTACGCGGTTTCGCCCCGTGAACGTTCTGCCGGTAATGCAATGGATGATGCGCAAGGCGGATTCGGAGCTAGCGCGGGTTTGGAAACCGGAGGTTCCGATTCGGGATCTTACCGAATCCGAAAAGCAGCTCTATAAAACACATCCCGAATATTATGAGCAGTTTGTCGAGCCGCTCATCATGAATTAAAAATACAGAAAGCGAGGTTGCTATGGACGAGAAATTTCAGGCGATTTTCGCGGGCGAGGAGCTTCCGGATAATGAAGGAATGCCCGTGATAAATATCCCGATTCAGGCGGAGAGTCCGATTTCGGAGTCTGTGCCGATGCCCATGAATGAAACGGAATCCCCGGCGGAATCCTCAACAGAAACTCCGCGCGAGGAATCCCCTATTGAGGAACCACCGACAAAGGGAAACGATTCGGCGGTCTCCCCGGAGGAATCGGCGGAATCCGAAGAGGACAACAGTCTTGAACGTATGTGGGAATGCTTTGACGAGCTGAACTGCGCGAACGATGCGTCAAACGCGAAGCTCTCTGCCATAATGTCGCAGCTCGATTCGATGAGCCGTGAGATCTCACGGCTGGCGGCTTATGACAAGGCTGTGGATACTCTGAAGGTATCCCTCGCGGCAAATCAGAACTCCGAGAAGAACCTCTACAAGGAGGTCGAGGAGTACAAGAAAGATACGTATTTCACGAATATCAAGCCGTTTTTGATGTTCCTTGTGGATATGTTATGTGAGATGAAGAAATCCTTGTCCCAATATCGTGACGACAAGGAGGAGTTTATCGCCGAGAACAACGAGAACTCCTATAATGAAATTGTCGGCTTGCTTGAATTTTTTATTGGTTCGTTTGAGAATCAGATGAAGATTCAGGGCGTGGATATTATCTCGTTTGAGTCGGATTCAGACTACATCACGGGGCAGCAGCGGATATCCAAGACCGTCAAGACTGACGACCTCGCGAAAAACGGCAAAATAGCGGCGGTGCTTTCCGACTGCTATATGTACGGAACGACCGTACTTCGTCCCGCAAAGGTTACAGCATATAAGCTCGGGTAATTTCCCGACTTGTTAAACCACATTTTCCCTATGGGGAATTTCGATATTTTATTTTTGGAGGATAATCTAATGAGTGAAACTACAACAACCACATTCGGCATTGACCTCGGCACGACCTATTCGTGCATCAGCTACCTTAAAGACGGACACCCCACGGTTTGCGTGAACGTTGAGGGCGAGCGTACCACACCCTCTGTGGTGAGAATGCTTACATCCGACCCCGAACCCGTTGTCGGAAAGACCGCAAAGGATACCTCGATTATTTACCCCGATGACACGATTCAGTTTGTAAAGAGCAAAATCGGCAAGGTGGAAACGTTTGAAATCGGCGATGAAAGCAACCGCCGCACCGTTTCTCCGGTTCAGGTTTCGGCGGAGATACTCAAAAAGCTGGCTGCGGATGCTTCTCAGTACACGGGAATGACCGTTAAGGACGTGTGCATTACTGTTCCCGCGTATTTCGGCAACAACGAAAAAGCCGCTACAAAGCAGGCGGGAATTGACGCGGGTCTTAACGTTATCAGCATTGTGGAAGAGCCTACCGCGGCGGCGTTCTACTACCTCTGTGAACGTGACGATACGGACGCGACCGTGTGCGTATATGACCTCGGCGGCGGTACGTTCGATGTTACCGCATTGGAGAAGAAAGGCACGGAGATACGCGTTCTCACAACTCAGGGCGACCACGATCTCGGCGGTAAAAACTGGGACGCGGAGCTTATCAGCTATGTTGAATCGAAGTTCCGCGAGGAAACCAATCTCGACCCCGAAGAGGAGCTTGATGTTGACTTCATTCAGGATCTGCAGCTCAAATGCGAGGAGGCGAAAAAGCAGCTTACATTCTCGCAGACCGCTTCCATCGCCATGAAGCTGGACAACAAGCACAAGGCGAACATCACCGTTACGCGTGAGGAATTTGAGGACATTACCTCGGCTCTGCTGCAAACCTCTATCGACCTTACTTCCAAGGTTTTTGACGAAGTAGAGGCTTCGGGAAAGAAAATCGACAAGCTGCTTTTGGTGGGCGGTTCGAGTATTATGCCGCAGGTAAACGCTGCTGTTCAGGAGGCTTTCGGAAGCCGTGTGGACGAGATTCTCGTGAATGACCCAAATGAATCCGTTTCCAAGGGCGCGTGCATTTTCTGCGCGTGGAGCCTGCTTCATTCCACACCAACGGAGTCTTCGGAATCGGGCGAGGCAACTCTCCCCGGAGAGGTTATCGGTACTTCCACCAACGAGGAAACTGGCGAAACCATTATCACCCTCGCGGGAACAGACGGCGGAACACGAGAGGTTGTTGTTCCCACAACGCTGGGCGGCAGTATCAAGGACATCATCACCATTGCCACAAAGAGCTTCGGAATCCAGACGTTTGTGGGCGATGAGGAGAAGATTACCAATCTCATTATCAAAGACCAGCAGCTTCCCGCAACATTTGAGCAGGAATTCGGCACGCACACCGACAATATGAAGGACGTTAGCATTGTGCTGTATCAGTCCGAGGTTAAGGATACGACCTGCGATATGGAGTGCGGCACGCTGATTTGCGAATCGGTGCTGTCGGGTCTGCCTGATAATCTCCCGAAAAACTCCCCCGTGCTGATTCACATTGAACTGAGCAAAGAGGGTATTATCGATATTACCGGCTCGTATCAGGGCACGCCGCTTGAGGGCTGCCTGAATACAAGCTACGCGGAGGGCGTAGGAACCAAAAATTAACGCAATAATATGTATTGCGGCAAGCAGCACCGCTTGCCGCGATACTGTATTTCAGCGTCACAATGGAGGAACAAATTATGCCGCGTATAGTGGGTATCGACCTTGGAACGACCTATTCTGTGATTGCGTGCGTTGATGATGTCACCAAAATGCCAAAAATAATCCCGAACAAATACGGGAAATCGGTTACACCTTCGGTTATCGGATTCCGCGAGGACGGGTATGTCATCGGCGAGGACGCGAAAGCTATGGAGGAAATGGGCGACGTCAATACAGCGTCATTTTACAAACTCCATATGGGCGACCATAGTTACAAATACAGCTTTTTCGGAAAAGAATACACGGCGGCGGATCTGTCGGCGATGTTTATGAGACGGCTTATTGAGGACGCCGAAAAAACCGTCGTGGACGTGATTTCCAAGGCGGTGATTACCGTTCCCGCGTATTTTGAGGACGCGGCGAGGAACGATACCATTAAGGCGGGCAAATCCGCGGGACTGGAGGTTCTGAACATCATCAACGAGCCGACCGCGGCGTGTGTGGCTTACGGGTTAAGCGGCAGTGACAAGAATGTTCTGGTTTACGACCTCGGCGGCGGGACATTTGATGTCACGATTGCGAAAGTAACCGCAGATTCGATTGATGTTATCGGAACGATCGGGCATCATCGGCTTGGCGGACGCGACTGGGATTCCGCCGTTGCGGACTGGCTGACGGAGCGGTTTGAGAGTGAAACGGGCGTGGATTTGAGCGCGGATTCCGAAATGGCGGCGGAGCTTATGGTGAAAGCCGAGAATGCAAAAAAACAGCTTACAGCCTCTATGGAAACAGATATTACGGTAGATGACGGAACACGGAAACGCAAATTCAAGCTGACGCGCGGTGAATTTGAGGATCTCACAGTGTATCAGTTGGGGCTTACGACCGACCTTATTGCTCGGCTCTTTAAGGACACGGGGCTTAGCTGGAACGACATTGACGGAGTTGTGCCGGTTGGCGGCTCTACAAAGATGCCGATGGTGAAAGACTTTATTCTCTCAAATGGGGTTAAAATTCTTAGCGGGGTTCACCCCGATGAGGCAGTAGCGATCGGCGCGGCTGTTCAGGCGAATATCGGACGTGTCTGCGCGACTCTCCCCGGCACGGAAAGTCCGAAAAGCTCCCTCGGAATGAAGCGCGAGGAGCTTAATCTCACGCTGATGCCGGGAGCGCGTATGATAAGCGATGTTATTCCCCACTCACTGGGAATGATTATCGAAAACGCCGAGGGAACGCGGTATATCAACGATATTATGATTCCCCGCAACACAAAATGCCGTGACGCGCGGAAAACCAAGCGCCGCGAGCTTTCCGTAAGCAGCGAAAAGAGCCGCAATCGTCTGGATATCTATCTTCTTCAAGGTGAAAGCAGTTCCCCGGAGAAATGCACGGTTGCGAAAAGATATGTATTCCGCGATATTGACTATGTGGACGGCGGAAAATCCGTCATCGAAATCACATTCGCGCACACCATAAACGGAACGATCGACATTAAGGCGGTACAGACGGAAACAGGGCTGGAGCTACCGTTTTGCGAGAAGCCGATTCCGGATGATATGTCGTGGGTGGAAAAATCTCCGCGCGGAGCGGCTGTGGGGGCACTTGTTATGGCGCTCGACCTTTCGGGCAGTATGCGCAGGGAAATCGCGGGGGTGAAGTCCATAGACGCGGCAAAAGTGGCTATGAAGGGCTTTGCGGAGAAGTTTCGCGGAACGGATATCGCAATCGGAATCATCGGTTTTTCTGACGCGGATATGGTCTTGTGCCGTCCCACCACCGATATGAAAAAAATTTTTGCGGCGATAAACGAGCTTTCAATCGGAATGACGGGCGGCGGCAATTACTGCAATCCGCTGACTGCGATGTTTGAGGAGCTGCGGCGGTTTGATTCCGACCCGTTTTTATACGCGATTGTCCTCACGGACGGCGAATGGTACACCAATGCCTGCTGCGGCGCAATTGCAAAAAAGGCGGACTTCATAAGTCACGGAATGGACATAATCGGTATGGGGTTTGGCGATGCGGACTATGAGTTCCTAAAGTCGATTTCCACGCGCGAGGAGCTTGCGAATGTGGACGATATTACTCATCTCGGTGCGAATTTGTCCAATATCGCTAAGGAGATTCTGAACCAATAAATACTTGTTTCTGCCCGCCTATCGCAAGAAGAAACGAAGAGATTTTGTTTTGGGAGATTTTTTATGGCTAACAATTATTATGAATGGCTTGGGCTGCCTGTGGAGAACTTTGAAAACGACCCCACGGTGCTGTCGGAAATTGTTGAGAAGAAGATTGTCGAATGGCAGTCGCACAAGAAGCTTGAAATAACTAACAGGGCGTATATACACGGTCCGCAGATTCGCGCAGCCATAAGAAATCCCGAAATGTGGGAGGAGATCTATCGCGAATATAAGGAGCAGGTCGATGACAACATAGCCGACCAACTCCAACTGTTTGTGAACGATAAACTGGAAATCGCGGCAGAGGACGTGGAAACCATCGCGAAACAGAACAGCGTCAGCGCGCGGTATGTAAAGCAAATCTGCAATTCGCTGAAATACAAGGTCGGGGGAAGCTCGGCGGTGCCTGTTCCGGAATATACCATTGAGAATATGGAGCCGACATCGTTTCGTAAGTTCAGCAGCGTACAGAAACTCATCGAGGAGCTTGGCTCCAAGAATCTTATGGAGCTTCTTGCGCGAACGGACGTTCTGGGTGTTGCCATCGGGGCAAATTCTCCGAACGCGAAAGTCATTGAAACGCTCGAACAAGTCCACAAGAAATGGATGAATGTATCTGCAACGGGCGATAAAGCCACGCAGAAATCCCATCTGGACAAAATTTACTCCGGGTTTACAAAGCATCTGAAAACCATTCCGTTTTCGGAGTATATCGATTGTCTGAAATACTCTAAGGCAAAAGAGGCGCTTTCTGAGCTTACTGCGCTTAAGGTTCGCGAGCTGAGCGAAATCGCGTTTAACACCAAGGTTTCGCAGCTTTTTGAGTTCACCGAGGATCAAAACAAAGCGCGGAGCATTCTCGCGGCATTTTGCTCCTCTAAGGGTATCGGGTATCCCCTGCCGCGCGCTATGCTGGCTATGTGTCCGTTCTGTGGGAACAATTTTGAGCGCACGGAACCAATTCAGAAAAACTGCCCCGTGTGTGGGCACTCGCTGATGGTGCAATGCCCGAAATGCAAGAAACTCCGTCATATCATTATCGAGCCGGAATGCGATGGAATCAACATCGGAAGTTTCCCGCTGCTGGAGAAGACACTGGAATCCATTAACAAGGACTGCGATGTGCTGAGTCTTGAATCCGCGCGCGATAAGCTGAACGACCTTAAGTCACGGTGGAATGGTTTCCCTGGCGCGGATAAGGCGGAGGAGCGGCTCTCAAAACTGGAGCGCGAATACGGTTTGGACATCGCGAAAATCGCTGAGCACTGCCGCCGCAACGAGCTGTACTCCGCGCGCGGAATTATTGATCGCATCGACCGCTCGTTCCCGGGATTCAAGAGAGGGTACGGGAACGTTTACAGCTCCGTGGAATATGCCGAGAATGAGTTTGCCGAGGCGGTGAAAAATCCCAATGTTTCGGCGCGTATTAATCTGCTACTTGCGATTAACGACATTGTGGCGGATTTCCCCAAGCTGAACACGGAACTTCAGAAATACCCGATTTCGCCCGTAACGGATTTACGCGCGGATATGGATTCAAACGCGGGGATCGTTACGCTTTCGTGGCACTCCGAGAACAAGCCGAACAGTGTATTCTATGTGATTCGGCGCAAGACCGATACTCCTGTGGCGAACGCTGCGGACGGCAATGAAATCGCGCGGACGCAAATGCTCTCGTTTGGGGACAACACTATCCGCGAGGGTGTGGTGTATTATTATGCGGTTTATGCCGTGCGTGGTCCGATTGTGTCCGCTATGGCAACGATGACAGAACCCGGAACCGGGGTGATACCCGTTATCGCTCTGAAAAAGCCCAATGTCACGATTACTCCGAGGGACAGGAGTATCGACCTTTCGTGGGGCGCGGATAACGGGAAAATGCGTGTGTTCTCCTCCGACAAGGAGATCACGCAATATGATGAGGGTACGCCTGTAAGCAATCTTCTGCCCTCAGGCGCGCTTATCGAGGGTTTAACCAACGATAAGCCCTATTGGATCGCGGTTTACAAATACGTTTTATGCGGCGGAAAGGAATATCGCTCAAGACTGGCGATTTATCCGCAGATTACGCCGATCGTGCCCGTTTCGCCGCCGAGATTCCGCATCTCTCGCGGCAACAAGGACGGTGAATATATTCTGCGCGATGAGTCGGAATCATCGGGTGACATCGTTCTGTTTTACTCGGAAACGCGCGTTGGAATTTCCGAAAATGCGGCTATCAGCTTTTCCGAAATGGAGAGCAAGGCGAAACGTCTGGACGCGTCAAAGCTCGCCGATGGAAGCTTTATGGTGGATATGGCGGGACGGAAAACAATGTTGGTTTATCCCGCGATCGTGATGTCCGGCTCATTAATGGTCGGAAATATTCTCACGCTGCAATATATCAAGCAGTCCGATGTGGACGTAAGCGTTTCGGGCAGCTCGCTGTGCATTATGCTCCATGAATTTCCCGAGGGAATGGATCAGATTATCATTTGCTACAATTTTGACGGTTATCCTATGGATTCAACCGACTGCGAACGCGGACACAGGATAAGCGTTTCCAAGGTGAATTATCTGCGGGATAAAATTGTGCGGATTCCGAACGTGAAGCAGGGGGATTATTATATTTCCGTGTTCGCGAAAAGCGGCCGCGATGAGATGCTTATTGCGAACAAGCTGGCGAAACTCGCAAAAACGGCGACTATCGTGTATTCGATGACGAAAACGCTCTCGGGAGTGAATATCACGCTGAAATCCGAAAATTCCACGAGTCGCTACATTCCGCCGCTTACGTTCGCTTACGCGGAGGGAGCTGTTCCGTTAAGCAAGGAAAACGCGGCGGGATACGCGGAATTACCCGAAATTCCCAACGCGCGCCGTTCAGAGCTTATCGCCGTCAAGTGCAAGCTGCCTAAAAACGCTTACGGAAAGGTGTTCTGTGCGGATTCAAGGTATTCGCTGATTGCCGAGGGAAGTATGAAACTCAACTAAGAGAGGTATCGGTTATGGCTTTTTGTCCTTTTTGCTTTAACGAAATAAATTTGAAAACTTTGAATATGCGTTGCTCGTCTATCAGTTGTCTTGAGCCGGGAAAAACCGAGGTTCACATTATTGACAGAAAAAAGGCACATGTTGACCGCCGTGGTTTCGGAACGTGCGACATCTGCGGACGAACGACCCATAAGCTCGTCTGCGATTCTTGCGGGCATGACTTGCCCGATACGATTCGCGAGAGCGAAACCAAGATAATCTCGATTATCGGCGCAAAGGGCAGCGGAAAAAGCTACTTTGTGGCGGCGCTGCTGCGCCAGATTATGGAGGAAGGGCTATTATCCTACATCAACGATTCCTCGACAATGTTTATTTCCGATGGGCGGGAGATCTACAACAAACGCTACAAAAAAAATATGGACGATGGAGTTCCTTTGGACGGCACGCGGCTTGTAACCAATATCGTGCGGGATAATCCTCCGGTGTTGGCGCAGATTACCTCCGCAAAGCCGCGCGGATTCGGCAAGGGAAAGAGTCTCGTGTCGTACACCTACTCGTTTTTTGACGCGGCGGGCGAGAGCTTTTCCGACCCGGCTGTGCTTGCGTCCATCACTCCGTATATCGCGCACTCCGAGGCGATTATCTTTATCCTCGACCCACGGCAGATTCCCGAGGTGAACAAAGCGGTTTCGGCGGTTATGCCGAAGCTGCCGCCCGTGTCGGACGATACATACGAAAACACCGTAAACAGTGTGGCGGACGTTATCCGCAATAATAAGCGTCTGGATTCGCAAAAGGCGATTAAAGTCCCGGTGTGCGTGGCTTTCTCCAAGTGGGATTTGCTTATCAACACGCCGAATCTTCTTCCGGCGGACTTTATGATCAACAATCCAAACACGTTTTCATTCCGGGGATTTAATCCCGATATTATCCGCAATTCGGGCGAAGAGATCCGCTCGCTGCTGCGGCAGTGGGCGCCCGGATTCCTTACGACCGTTGAACAGCAATTCGAGGACGTGATGTATTTCGGGTTCTCTGCATGGGGTATGGGCAGTAAGGACGGACGGAATATCCCCGCGATTGCGCCGTTTCGGGTAGAGGATCCGTTTCTGTGGATACTGAACCGAAATGGACTTTTGTGACGAAGGGAGGGGGAGAAAATCTATGGCTATTGAACGCGCAATTTATGCCTCGCTGCCTTTGGGAATCGAAAAGGACAGCGCGGGATTTCAATTTTTTTCGTACACCGAGGGGTTTCTGCATATCCTGGACGCAGATAGTTCGGGGATTATCCGCGGGTTGGCTGAAAACGGATACACCAAGCATAGCGGAAACGAATGGCTGACGGATCTGCCTCTCGACTGTGATATGAACACGGTAAATGAGAACGATTTTCGCGTGACGATCCCCGAAAGCGTGGCTGCGGCGAATGCTGCGGAAATCCGTGCGCGCAGATTCAATCCATACTCTTTTTCTTACAGACCGATAGAGATTAGCGGTGCGGAGATGGGTGTGTTCTCGTTCGGTAAGCTGATGGGCATCGACTGGAGCGGAGCGCGTCCCGGAAATATTTATCTGTATACCGTGATCTGCGGCAAGGGGGATATCAAATCCGCGCCGATTATGTACCATTCCTCTCCAACGGTGTGCTGTGATATTCCCAGAAGCGAATTTTACCCGGAGCCCGGGCGGTGCCCCGAAACAAAGAGCATCTCCAGACCAGATTTTCTCAAATATGCAAATTCTCTCAATGATGAATACGATGTTGCGCCCGTGGAATATTCGGCGGGGTTTGAACGGATTTCGCCCGATGATATTAAACGGTTTATTGCGGACGATGACAACCGCGAGATTCTCTGCTCGATGGTGTACGCGCTGATGGAAAACAAGTACGGAAACATTCGGCGGAGAATCGTTATTGCGGATGAGCCGGAGAACGTTATGATGTGGATTGCGGCGATTTCGTTTGTTTTTCCGCAGGAAAATCTATACGGACTCAGCTTTTCGACTTACACACATGACCCGGCGGATTTTGACATAAACGGTGTGTTCGTCCCGGCGAAAAACGGGTGCTTTCCGTCATCGCGTTCGGGGTATGACTATAATTCCGCGCGCGGAGCATACGCGGTTTACGACTTCGGAGAGGGCGAATACGCTTCGGAAGTGAATCCGCGTGAGTGTCTGTTTACAGACGCGCTGAAAAGCAAGAGCGCCGCGCCGCTGATGGAGGCTTACAAGACGTTCATCGCGCGGCACTCGAATTATCGCGGCTTGGATTCCTATTACGCAAAGGGATACAGTTTCTATGCGTTTATGACGGGTAAGATGAAGTACTCTCTCGAGGACGCGGTGGATTTCGCGGAAAAATACGCAGCCAATGACGATAAAAAGGAGCTTTTGATTAAGATTCTGAAAGATTTTGAATCCATAAGCGAAAGCCCCGAGAATCTCCATACCGCGCACGGGTATATGAAATTCTGCTGTGACAACAAGGTTTCAACGCGTGAGGAGATCAACAAATTTTTCGTGGAAAAATACAACGAAATATTCCGCGCGGATTCGCCCGATGATGTTCTTCAGGCGGCGGAAAACAAATGTATGAAAATGTGCGGAATCTCCGACGAGGATCTGGGGATTCTGTTTGTGAAGGTCAACGGCACGGCGGAGCTTGCGCGGTTTGCCGAGTCCACGAAAAGCGTGCGGAGATTGATGTACATCAATAACGCGGTGCTGCTGAACGCTGCCAAGGAGAACATAGCGATTGGGTGTAAAACCGATGAGGGCAGAATCGTAACCGTAACGATTGCGCGTATGATCAACGAGGATTCGGAAAAATCCGCGAAACAAACGGAGGATTATATTCACCAATGTTGGGACTACATCAAGGACTGCGAATCACAAATCGGCGTGTGCGATTCCGTGATGGCGGCGGTTATTTCAAAGGGACTGGAACGCTGCACAAAGCGGGTTCGCGGAATCATCGCGGATATGTACAAATCCGGTGACAGCGATGTTCGCCGCACGGTTTTTTCCGCGAAATCCCCGTTTTCGGAGGACTATATCACCGAGATTATTTCGCGGATTTCCTCCGAAAGGGACGTTCGCTCGCGGATTTCGGGGTCCGATGATTTCTGCTATTATGCTGGAGAAGCGATGGCGAAATACTGCGATTCCATTAAAAATATCGTCAAGGATTCCGTGACGAATCTTCCAAAGCTGTCGGGAGATTTGAAGCCGCAGACTATCTATTCGGCGTTCGGAGTGTTGAAAACGATGTACGAACACTGCCCCGGGCAGATTATGGCTGCGGACTTTGAGTTTATTTACACCGAATATATCTGCGCAGTTCAGGAAAACGCTCCCGACTATATCATCGGAAAATCGCATATGGCGGCGCTTTCTGAAATTCGGGAGATGGTTGCCAAAACGAACGGAGATACTTATGACGGGGTTTTCGGGCTGTTTGAATCGCTGGCGCGGCTGTCCGATGAGCTGGAGGCGCCGATGGAATCAACCTGTTTCTGGTCGGCGGAGAATCTCACCTTTACCCCCATTAATGTTTCCGAGATTGAGGACGATGCTCTTCGTGAAATTTACATCTGCTCCGTGGGTAAGCTGTGTGGGTTGTTCTGGGCAAGAAACGACACGTTCCCAACGTTCTGGACGCCGGTGGAGTGCGATTCAGCAGATTCAGACAAGGTTCATCGCATAATCTTCACGGCAATGTATAAAACCGCGCTGAGGGAGATGAAGCACAATTCAGACGCGGCGGCATTTGTTATAAAGTTTGCTCTCGCGCGGAAATACACGGAAGTAATTTCCACGTTAAATGAGTGGCTAGACGAATGTAATGTCAAGCGGAATGTCGCGGATATTCTCGCGCGGGACTGCAAAGCGAAATCCGAGCAAAAAAAGGGCTCGGACGAGGGAATTTTATCCGAGGTGGATATATCGGAGCTTCAAGCCGCTTTGGAAACCGTTCGGAAACATTATGAAAAGAGCGGCGGCGGACTGCTCGGTGGAATCAAGTCGTTGTTTCGGAAGTGACCAATCCCCCGCGGGGAAATTTTCCCGCGGGGGATTGATTGTTCAATCGGATTGCTCATCGTATTTGACGCTTGAAAATGCAGTCTTTGCCGTAATTCCGGGAAGCCCGCCGATTTTCCCCGCAAGCGTGGATATTGTGTTCTGCGGCGCGTCAACGGCGATGCTTATGATGTGGATTTTCCGCGCCCTGTACGGAATCCCCATTCTTCCGATTATGTAATCCCCATACTCGTGAAGTATCTCGTTAAGCCGTTTTACGGTCTCCGAATTTTCTACGATTATACTTATTACAGCAACTCTCGTTTCCATATAACCCCTCCTTTTTAGTTCCCAATATTATGTTGACTTTAGTCAAATGTTTTCGTTGTACGGTTGTTACGTTTATTATATCACGGAAACATCGATTTGTCAACTAAAATTATTTAAGGATTATTTAATAATTTCTATGCTATAATAAAATCACAAAAAGGAAAGGAGAATCGGAAATGTACTTACGAATACTGAAAAAGGACCTCAAGCGCAAGAAAACGATGAACGTCATACTGCTGATTTTTGTAATTCTGGCGGCGACGTTCATAGCAAGCAGCGCGAACAATCTGATAACCGTCAGCGGCGCATTGGATAATTTCTTTGACAAGTCAAATGTGCCGGACTATTGGTTTGCCACAACCAATGCCCCGGATATGGCACGGTTCGAGGAGTTTGCGGAGGAGAACGGATACGATTACAGCATATCGCGGCTTATCCAAATCGAACCGAAAAATGTTCTTGTGGAAGGCAAAAAGTTTGAGTATTCCAACACATTAGCACTGTCCACCCTTGGCGGAATAAAGATTTTCGATAAAAACAACGAGGAAATCACCCATATAAACGATGGCGAGATATACGTCACCGGCGAGATTTTCCAGTCAACGGAAAACGACTTTCACGAGGGCGGAAAAATATTTATAAGCCAAGGTGGAATTGAAAAGGAATTCACTCTTAAAGGCTACACCAAGGACGCTCTTTTCGGCTCAGTAATGGTTGGAATGACGAGGTTTCTCATTAGCGAAAACGACGCAGCACTGTTTGGCGGCGATGGAGCGACGATTTGCAGCGCAGTCGAAGTCCATACAAAGGATGCCGATTACAGCGACAAATTCAATGCGCTGAGCATAAACACCGTATTGTCCGTAGACCGTTCAATGGTCAAAATGGTTTATATTATGGATATACTTATAGCTGCAATTTTGCTTGTGGTAAGTGTGTGCCTGATACTTATCTCGATGGTGATTCTGCGGTTTATCATCAACTTTACGATTGCGGAGGAATTCCGCGAGATTGGCGTTATGAAAGCTATCGGAATCAAAAATTTCGCCATTCGAGGGCTGTATATAGTGAAATACTTCGCTATCGCCGTGATAGGCACGGCGGTTGGTCTGGGACTTAGTTTCCCGTTCAGTAGGATAATGCTGAACGGAGTAACGCAGAAAATAGTTATTTCGGGCGAGGACAATTTCCTGATAAATATCGGCGCGGCAATTCTGGCGGGCTTTGTGGTAGTTCTGTTCAGTTATCTCTGCACGCGGAAAATACGCAAATTCTCACCGATAGACGCAATACGCAGCGGCGAAACAGGCGAGCGATTTAAGAAAAAAGGATTTTTGCGGCTCGGGAAATCGCGTATCCCAACTGTTACGTTTATGTCACTGAACGACATTTTCAGCGGTATCAAGAGCTATGTTTCGATGATAATAATTTTCATTCTGGGAACGCTATTGGTAATTATTCCCGTGAACACGATAAACACGATACGTTCCGACCATCTGATAACAACATTCAATATGGTCGAAAGCGACCATGTTATTTCACAGGAGCTGCTATTCAATCCAAACGAGGACAACAAAGCGATGGTAGAGCGGAAGTTCTCCGAGGTGAGGGAAATGTTCTTCGAAAACGGGATTGAGGTTGACGTTTTCCAAGAGATAATGTTCCGCTCAAATATCTCAAAGGGAGAAAAAAGAACCAATTCAGTCTCGTTCCAAGGAATGGGCGGAGTGACTGCCGATATGTATACGTATCTTGAGGGAACACCGCCGCAGAACGTTCACGAGGTCGCGCTGACATATCTTACGGCAGGGCAGATTGGCGCGAAGATTGGCGATGACGTGGAAATCAAAGTCGGCGAGGACACAAGGACATACACCGTCACCGCGATATATCAGAGTATGAACAATATGGGCGAGGGTGTGCGTTTTCACCAGGACGCGGAGCTTGATTACAACTACGCGGCGGGCTGCTTCGGAATTCAGGTAAACTACAAGGATAATCCCGACAAAGACGCGCTTGCCGAACGAAAATCTCTGCTCGAAAAGCTCTATCCCGATGCGAAAATTTACACTTGCGGAGAGTATATCGGATACATGATAGGCAATGTCGCCGAGCAGCTTGACAGTATGAAAGTGCTTATTTTAAGCATAATTCTCGGAATAAACGCGCTTGTGGCATTGCTTATGGTAAAGAGCTTTATCACCAAGGAAAAGAGCGAAATCGCGCTGATGAAAGCTATCGGTTTCAAAAACAATCCCCTTACGGTTATTCAGACAATGCGAATCGGAATCGTGCTGCTGATTTCCGTGATTGTTGGCGCGCTGATTTCTTCGCCGCTGACTCCGCTGATAATCACGCCGATTTTCAAAATGATGGGCGCGTACAGTATCACATACGATATACGCGCGGTCGAGGTTTATGTTGTGTATCCGCTGATAATGCTCGGAATCACGGCACTTGCGGCATTTATCTCGGCGCAGGGACTGAGGAAAATTTCCTCTTCGGAAATCTCGAATAATGAATAAACTGCGAAATTCGCAGGCAATTCGCGAAAGCGAGTACAAACCGCCTTCGGCGGTTTGTACGGTTCGTGAATTGCAAATTAAAATAGGAGGTTATGTTATGACTAGCATTTTAGAGGTCAAAGACCTTTGCAAAACTTACGTGGTAAACAAGCGGCAGAACAACGTTCTCAAGAATGTGAACTTCCGCATTGACGAGGGCGAAATGGTGGCTGTAATGGGTCCGTCCGGTTCGGGTAAATCCACGCTGTTATACGCGGTTTCGGGAATGGACCATATTACTTCGGGAAGAGTGGATTTCTGCGGAAAAAATATCGCCAAGATGAATCAGAAGGAGCTTGTGAATCTGCGCCTGGACGAAATGGGATTCATCTTCCAGCAAATGTATATGCTGAAGAATCTCTCGGTTCTCGACAATATAATCCTTCCGGCGTGCCAGTCCGGCAAGATAAAAGAATCTCGCCGCGAAACGACCGAACGAGGTCACGCGTTAATGCGCAAAATGGGAATTATCGAGGTTGCCGACAACGACATAAACGAGGTTTCGGGCGGTCAGCTCCAGCGCGCGTGCATTTGCAGGAGTATGATAAACAAGCCGAAGATGATTTTTGCTGATGAGCCTACGGGCGCGCTTAACCGTTCCTCCTCGGACGAGGTTATGGAAGAGCTTGCCAAGCTCAATGCCGAGGGAACTACCGTAATGCTTGTAACTCACGATGTAAAAGTTGCGGCAAAATGCACAAGGGTTTTGTACATTGTTGACGGGAACATTCAGGGCGAATACAAGCTCGACAAGTATGATAAAACCAAGCTCCGTGACCGTGAACGCGCGCTTAACGGCTGGCTTATGGAAATGGGCTGGTGATTCAGAGGCTAAGAGGTAAGAATGATAGATATTTTGATTGTTGAGGATAACAAAGAACTGGCGGTGGTGCTGTGTGATTTTCTCCGCGCGGAAAATTACACGGTGTCCGTTGCCGAAAACGCAGAGAAAGCCTTGTCGCTGTATCAAAGATACGGCGCAAGGCTTATTGTGCTTGATATAATGCTGCCCGACAAGGACGGGTTCTATGTACTGGAGAAAATCCGTGCGGAGAGCGTCACTCCGATTTTGATCGTCAGCGCGAAAACAGACAAAAACGACAAGCTCTTAGGGCTTGACCTCGGCGCGGACGATTACATCGAAAAGCCGTATGACATCGACATTATGCTGGCAAAGATACGCGGTATTTTCAAACGAAGATACGCGCATGATGAGTTGTGTGACGGGGATCTGCGCGTGAATAAAATCCACCGCGTTGTGTATAAAAACGACATTCCGATTGAAATGACTGCCAAGGAATTTGAGCTGTTGGTGCTGCTTATCGAGAACAAGGGGCGCACCCTCTCCAAGGAATACATCTTCAACACAATATGGGGCAGCGACAGCGAATCCGAGCAGCAGACGCTGACCGTCCACATAAAATGGCTGCGCCGTAAAATCGAGAAAGACCCGAAAAATCCGCAAAAGATCCTGACGGTCTGGGGCATGGGGTATAAATATTTATGAGAGCCTGGAATAAAATTTTCGCGGTTGTTTCTGTAATCGTTATTTTGATTTTCTCTGCAGCGTATTTGCTGCTGCGCAATCTTAACGCACCGGAAAACGGCAGACCCTACCGCGTGGAAATTAACCGCCTCGCGCTCCAAATCAAGCAAGGCGGGCTGCAAAGCGCAGATTTGTCACAATGCGAATTTGTTTACAATATTTCCAAATTCGGTGAGGATTTCTACAATACCGATGGAGATTACTCCATTCGCGAGATAAACGGCGAACTGTACAGATTCGATTACAGAACGGGAAACGATTCGTCAAACACGGAAACAATCGTCATTGTAAACGCAATTCTCGGCGTAATGACGGCGGTGACCTTCGGGGTCTTGATTTACATTCGCGAGAAAATCCTGCGACCGTTTGACAGGCTGACAGGCGTTCCTTACGAGCTTTCCAAAGGGAATCTCACCTCGCCCGTCAAGGAAAACAAAAATCGCTTTTTCGGAAGATTTTTGTGGGGAATAGACCTGCTCCGCGAGAATATCGAGCAGCAAAAGCAACGCGAATTGGAGCTGCAAAAGGAAAGGAAAACCTTGCTGCTGTCGCTTTCGCACGATATAAAAACACCCCTCTCCGCGATAAAATTGTATTCAAAAGCGCTGTCGAAAAATCTCTATCCCGACGCGGAAAAGCAGCGTGAGATCGCCGAATCGATAAACGAAAAAGCGGACGAAATAGAGGGCTATGTCACGCAGATAGTCACCGCCTCGCGCGAGGATTTCCTCAGCCTTGACGTGGAAAACGGAGAGTTTTATCTGTCGGAGCTGGTGCAAAACATCGCCGCTTATTACAGCGAGAAGATGTCGCTTGTCAAAACGGAATTTGTTGTCGGGGAATACAACAACTGCCTGCTTTTCGGTGATTTGAATCGCGCCGTTGAGGTTATGCAAAACGTGATTGAAAACGCGATAAAGTACGGCGATGGCAAGCACATCGAGATTATGTTCCCGGACGATGACGAGGGTGTTTTGATTTCTGTGAGGAACAGCGGCTGCACTCTAGACAAGTCCGAGCTTGCGCACATTTTCGAGAGCTTTTGGCGCGGCGCAAATTCCGAAAATATTCGCGGAAGCGGACTAGGGCTGTACATCTGCCGACAGCTTATGCACAAAATGAACGGTGAAATCTTCGCGGAAATCTCCGGGGACTATATCACGGTCACATCGGTTTTCGGAAGAGCGGGACAATGCAATTAGAGTTTGTTCGCTCTGATTTCAAAGCGGCTTCGCTTCAATTACGAAATAAAGTATAAACCGCCCCGGTTTGTGCAGACAGCGCAAATCGAGGCGGTTCGTTACGTAATATAACTCTTATTTGTTCAAGCGAATCAGTTCTTCAAGCTCTGGAGCGGCGCGGGTATTCTGCCGCCGCGCGAGATGAATTTTGAGGAGCTGAACGGACTGACCTTCATAATCGGTCCGCTGCCGAACAGACCGCCAAATTCCAAAGTTTCGCCCTCTTTCATACCGATAGCGGGGATTACGCGCACCAAGGCTTTAGTTTGAGCTTGTTTCGGAAGTATTGATTTCGGTCGCACCGCTTTCAACGACACTCTGCTGTGCGCTGCTTTCGGACACGGTGCTATCGCAAGCTGTAAGCGCCGTGAGCATCGATAATGCGCAAATTATTGCCATGATTTTTTTTCATGTGTATTTCCTCCGATATAAATTGGTATTGGTTAGTGAAGCATCATCGAACTGCAATTCTGCAAACCGGAATTTGCCGAATTAAATCACATCATGGGAAAGTATCTCAAATTCCAAAGGATCGTTCGGACTCACAAATTCTGCCACTAAATCCAGTCCCATATAATCCTCTTCCTTGCCGTTCTCATCACCGGTGAGACGAAGGGATAGAAGAATTTGATAATACCGTGTTATTTCCGGGCTGTCCGGGGGAAGCCATTCCGCTACCCACTCTTTGCCGTTGTGGTGCTTATGCCGCAGCTTTCCATCCTTGATATGGTAGGGTCTGTGCTGTTTGTCCCGATAGATATATCCATAAGTCACATCTCCCACGTAATAATTTCCGGTGAGGTACCGGATATCAGGGAAGGAATCCACCTGGGACATGAGGTCATCGCTTTGGGGATTCAAGTAGTTATTCCAAATGATCTCCTCAGCCAAAGACAACATTTCCTCCCAACGGGAAACCAGCGCCTTGTACTCCTCCGTGGTAATGCCGTCATCAAGTTTGATTCCGGGCTTCATCTTGTCTTCCCATGTAATATAGGTGTTTTCGGGGTTTTCCTTCTCAAAGATGATTTGGCGAGGACGAACACCAGTCTTCCGGCGCTGAATATGGTCTATAAATTTCATTGTGTGTTACCTCTTTCGCGAATTGTATATGATGCTGTCCGACGTCATCAGTTCTTCAAGCTCTGGAGCGGCGCGGGTATTCTGCCGCCGCGCGAGATGAATTTTGAGGAGCTGAACGGACTGACCTTCATAATCGGTCCGCTGCCGAACAGACCGCCAAATTCCAAAGTTTCGCCCTCCTTCATTCCGATAGCGGGGATTACGCGCACGGCGGTGGTTTTGGAGTTCACCATACCGATTGCCGCCTCGTCCGCGATGATTCCCGAAATCGTGTCTGTGGGCGTATCTCCGGGAATTACGATCATATCCAGACCCACCGAGCACACGGCGGTCATCGCTTCGAGCTTCTCCAGCGACAGAGAGCCGCGGTTCGCCGCGTCAATCATTCCCGCGTCCTCGGAAACGGGGATAAACGCGCCCGACAGTCCGCCAACGTGTGAGGAAGCCATTACGCCGCCTTTTTTCACCGCATCGTTCAGCAGTGCAAGACACGCGGTCGTACCATGTGCGCCGCAGCTCTCCAAGCCGATTTCCTCAAGAATATGCGCCACGGAATCTCCGACAGCGGGAGTCGGCGCGAGTGACAGGTCGACAATGCCGAACGGTACTCCGAGCCGCTTTGAGGCCTCCGTGCCGACAAGCTGCCCCATTCGCGTGATTTTGAACGCGGTTTTCTTGATAACGTCCGCGATTTCGCTGATATTCGCGTCCGGGTGCTTTGCCAGAGCCGCGCGAACCACTCCCGGACCCGAAACACCAACATTGATTTCGCAGTCGTACTCGCCCATGCCGTGGAACGCTCCCGCCATAAAGGGATTGTCCTCGGGGGCATTGCAGAATACGACAATCTTCGCCGCGCCGAAGCAGTGGTCGTCCTTGGTAAGTTCGGCAGATTGGCGGATTATCTTTCCCATCATCGCCACCGCGTCCATATTGATTCCCGCCTTTGTTGAGCCGATATTAACGGACGAGCACACATTTGTGGTTTCGGCAAGCGCCTCTGGAATTGATTCTATCAGCTCCTTGTCGCCCGCCGAGAATCCCTTGTGAACCAAAGCGGAATATCCGCCGATGTAGTTTACGCCCGTGCCCTCGGCAACGCGTTGGAGCGTCTTGGCGAACTTTACGGGATTTCCTGCCGCCGCGGATACGATCGCGATTGGCGTTACGGAAATACGCTTGTTGATAATCGGGATACCGTATTGTTTTTCGATATCCTCACCGGTCTTAACGAGGTTTTCCGCTTTGCGCATCATTTTCTCGTAGATTTTGCCGCACGCGCGGTCGGCATCGCTGTCAATGCAGTCCAGAAGTGAAATACCCATAGTTATCGTGCGGATATCGAGGTTTTCCTCCTGAATCATCTTTATAGTTTCTAAAATGTCGCCTGTATTCAGCATATTGTACAAAAATCCCCCTTAAATTTTATGCATACTGTTGAAAATGTCTTCGTGCATAACGTGAACCTGAAGATTCATCTCCGCGCCCGTGTTTTTGAGCTTTTCGGCGAAGTCAATGTAATCAATGGTCAGCTCCGAAATTTCAATCAGCATTGTCATTGCGAACAAATCCTGCATAATCGTTTGGGTCACATCCATAACGTTCGCCTTGTACTCCGCGCAGATTCCGCTTACTTTCGCGAGAATACCCACCGTGTCCTTGCCGATAACAGCTACTACTGCTCTCATAGTTCCTCCTTCGCGGTCAAAATGCATAAAATTTCTCCCGCATATGT
>CAMWMN010000033.1 GCA_947175385.1 uncultured Clostridia bacterium
ACCCGGCTGCGTAACCGCTCTCGGAGCTGCTCGAGCAGAGTGAGGCTATGCTCTCCGACAAACAAATGCTGGTGAACTATGTTGCGGAGCGCCCGGGCGTTGAAAAAATCGGAAAGCACGGATTGTTTTCCGACAACGATGATGAAATAGTTTTGTCGCAGGCGCAGAAAAATATTGCGGAGCATCAGGGGAACGTCTGGTCGCATGTCATATCGCTGACCCGCGAGGACGCGGAACGGCTTGGATATACCACTTCCGAGATGTGGCGCAGTCTTATTATGCGGCACGCGGACGATATCGCCAAAGCTCAGAATATCCGCTTGGAAAATTTGCGTTGGTACGCGGCGTTTCATAACACGGCTCATCATCCGCATATTCACTTGCTCGTGTATTCGACCGACATCAAAGAGGGATTTCTAACCGAGAACGGGTTTGAGCAGATCAAGAGTGCTCTCGCAAACGATATATTTCACAATGAGTTGTATCAAGTATATGAAAAGCAGACGCAAACACGCGACAAACTGTGTTCTCAAGCGGAATTTGAAATGCGGAGATTATTATCCGAATTGAAAAATACAGATAATTTCAATCCGATTTTTGGCGAATTAATTTTGAAATTGCTGCGGCAATTAAAAAATTCCAAATGCAAGAAAGTGTATGGATATTTGCAGCCGAATGTCAAGAAAACCGTTGACCAAATCGTAACGGAACTTGCCAAGAACCCCGTGCTGAAAAAGATGTATGACGAATGGTGTTCGTTAGAGCAGCAGAAATACGAAACCTACACAAGTGCGGTGCAGAAATTTCCGCCGCTGGAGGAAAACAAAGTCTTCAAACTGATTAAGAACGCGGTTATCCGTGCTGTGCTGGAGATGGATTTTGTAAACGAATTTCAAACCGAACGCGCCGGTAATTCCACACGGACGCAAAGCACGATTTTTAATATTCTGAAATTGTTCGGGGAGCTTATTTCCGACGATTACAACCGCAATTTGCGTGGTCAGAAATTGCGCACAGAACGCAAATTACGCGCCGCGATCCGCCGCAAGAAACAGGCGCTCGGCTTGAAAGACAATCCGTTGGAGAATCCACAATTCAAGGAGGGATGATTTGCTTAATAACCGTGAAATTTATTCTTCAAACTTACCGCACCGCGCCATTGCGGTGTATATGTATCTGCGCGACCGAGCGGATAAAAACGGCGCGTGTTTTCCCGCGATTAGCACAATTGCGGCGGATTTGAAAATGTCCAGAAGCACCGTGAAACGCGCACTCGGCGATCTCGAAAAAGCGCATTACATTCGGCACGAACGCAGATACAGACAATCTGGCGGGAACACATCGAATTTGTATTTCGTTGAGCGACCGCCCTAATTTTTTGAAAAAATATAGTTCACTGACAAGGGATAATTTTGTCTTGGCGATGAACTCAGGATAGGTTCACGATGAGCCTATAATGTTAAGTAACCACTATAAAAATTTTTTATTTTGGAGGAAGGAATTTTTTATGCCGTACATTAATTTTTCGGAATATGATTTATTTCGCGCGAATACCGCGGATTTGGTGTCCTATCTGGAGCAGCACGGGGAGCGCGTTCAGCGGGTTGGCTCAACGCACAAATATGTTTACACGGACGGCGGCGGAACACATGACAGCGTTACAATTTCGGGCGGAAAATGGTACGACCACAGGAATCAGCGCGGCGGTTACGCGATTAAATTTTTGCAGGAATTTTTGGGTTTTTCTTTTCAAGAATCCGTTTTGGAATTGCTCGATGGACATTGCAACGCGGAGATTGTCAGACCCGCTCCAAAGCCTGTTGCAAAGCCGTTTGAACTGCCGGAACCAAACTCGGATATGCGGAGAGTGTTCGCGTATTTGACCAAGCAAAGATTTATTTCGCCGCAAATAATTTCGCATTTCGCACGGGAGAACAAAATTTACGAGGATAAAAAATACCACAATGTTGTTTTCGTTGGAACGGATGAAAACGGTATTGCGAGACAAGCCTCGGTGCGCTCCACATTGAGTTTTGGAAAAACGTTTCGGATAACGGTCGCAAATTCGGATACAAAATACAGCTTCTCGCATTTCGGAAATGACGAGAAGCTGTTCGTTTTTGAAGCACCGATAGATATGCTGTCATTTATCACATTGTACCAAAAGGATTGGGAAAATCATAGCTACATCGCGATGAACGGAGTTTACGAGTCCGCGCTGCTAAAGGCTTTAGAGTGTCATTCTGATTTGAAAGAAATTTATCTTTGTACTGATAATGACGAAGGAGGAATTGATGCCGCGGAACGGCTGCGGGATATTTTGCGCGAGAAAAATTACGAAAATATTTTCCGGATAGAACCGCAAAATAAAGATTGGAACGAGGACTTGAAAGCGCGTAACGGCGCGGATTTTCTGCCTTCTGTTCCGCACTCCCGCAAGGAAAAATATCTGGAATTTATTTCGGAATTAAGTGAAATTAAAATTAATCCGAATCGAATTTCCGATAATTTAATTTCAATTTACAACTCCGCCGACCTCATTCGATTGGCTGAGTTTTCTCTTGCGGCGAGTGAGCATTTTTTGAAAATCGCTGGAGAGAAATTTCCGCTTGACAAGATGAAAATCCGACTTGTCACTGAATACAAATGCTACCAAAATAAAGGGAGCGTTTCCGTAAAGCTCGGCAAACTTCAAACCGCTGTAATGTCAGGTCTGGAGCAGCTTCGTAAGCCCTCGCAGACGGTCGAGGAATTAAAAATAGCCGCGCGGAAATTGTACGATGTTGCGGATCACGCACTTCGATTGGCAACAGAGGAAACGCTCGCTCAATGCGCCGAGCAAAAAGAAACGTCCGAGGAAGCTCCCTCGGACGAGTCGTTTCAAATGTCGATGAGCGTTTAGCTGTCGGTTAATCGTCCTCAAATTCGATATCATCAAATATATCGGAGTTAAAAAATTCACGCAGCGTCATATCAAGACCGTAGCAAATCTTATGAAGCGAAACAACACCTGGATTTTTGCTTTTATAATTAAGCATGCTATAAATCGTTGACGGAGAAATTCCCGCATTATTTGCAACAGCATTTACCGTCATTTCACGTTCGCTGCATAGCTCGGTTATTCTTTTGGCTACGGCTTCTTTTGCGTTCATGTATATTCACCTCTTTGCGATATATCCTCAATTATATATTATCAAACTTTTATAAAAAATGTGTGGGATATATCCCACAAACAAAGAAAAAGTGGTATAATAATATGGGATATATCGTAAACGGAGGTAAATAAATATGGTTGACAAAATGAAAGTAGCGTGCTTTTCGGGACATCGCAATCTGCCGCAGGACTGTACGGAACTGCAAGCGAACCTTGAAAAAGCAATAATAACGCTTATTGAGCGCGGAGTCGTATTCTTTGGCAATGGGGGCGCGGTCGGTTTTGATGCGCTCGCGGCTACGACGGTTCTGAAACTGAAAGAGGACTATCCGCACATCAGGCTGGTAATGGTTCTGCCCTGTCCGCCCGAACAGCAGTGACTGAAGTGGAACGATGAACAGAAAAAACAGTACTACGAAATACTTGATCGGGCTGACAAAGTGCGGATTCTGTCGCCGCAGTACACAAACAGTTGTATGCTTGACCGCAATCGACATATGGTGTACAACAGCGCATACCTCATCTGCTATCTGCGGGAACAACGCGGAGGAACGTTCTATACGGTAGGATACGCCGAACGACAGTGATTGAAAATACTTCGTTTATGAATCGAAAAACTGTTGAAAAAAGCGTCAAATTGTGATATAATTATAATTGAAAATGACATCGTTGGGAGTTGAGTAACATTGAAAAGTATCATGAATTTTTTCAAGAGAGAAGCTGTGCTTTGCATATCGGGAATATTGGCGGCGATCTCTTGCTTTATCGTGCCGCCGTCTGCGGCATATGCGGGATATGTCGATTTACGTGTGCTGATACTTCTGTTTTGCTTAATGCTGGTGGTCGCGGGGATTCGGCAGACCGGCGCGTTTACGGTGATTTGTGAGGCTTTGATGAAGAAATTCCGCAGCATAAAAACGGTTGGTTTGGTGCTTGTGCTGTTGAGCTTTTTCATGAGTATGTTGCTCACAAACGATGTTACGCTTGTAACTATTGTGCCGTTCACTTTGTTGATGTTTGAGAAAATTACGGACGAGAAAAAGGCTCGCGCGGAGATCGTTCTGCTGGTTCTGGAAACCGCTGCGGCGAATCTCGGCAGTATGCTAACGCCAATGGGCAATCCGCAGAATTTATATCTGTACTCGAAATTCGATCTCTCAATCGGAGAATTTTTCGGAATAATTTTCCCCTACTCAGCATTATCGCTGATAATGCTGATATGCTCCGTTTTTCTGTTCCTTCCAAAGCTGCAAACGGAAAAGCCAAACAGCGTTACGAAAATACAAGGGAGGCTCAAACCCGTTATTTTCTTGATACTTTTCGCTGTGAATATGTTGACGATATTGCGTGTTCTGGACGATAAAATATTGCTTTTGATTGTTGTAGGAGTGGTGCTTATCATTGACAGGAGATTGTTTCTGCAAGCCGATTATTCGTTGCTGCTGACGTTTGTGTTTTTCTTTGTTTTTGTTGGCAATCTCGGCTCGATTCCCGCGCTTTCGGAGAGCTTACAGAGCATATTTCAAGGCAACGAAATAGTAATTTCCGTTGCATTATCACAGATAATCAGCAATGTTCCCGCGGCGATACTGCTTTCGGGAATTTCGGACAACGCAAGCGGACTAATAATCGGCACAAACCTCGGCGGACTTGGAACGCTGATTGCGTCAATGGCTAGCCTTATCACCTATAAATTTTATGCCGGAACAAAGGGCAGCTATCCGAAAAAATATATCTTGGTATTTTCGATATTTAATGTGTGCTATCTGGCGGCTTTGGGAGCATTGTACATTTTTATTTCATAGCGCCGGAAGCGAAAGAAAGGACAATTATGAATTCAACACAAATCACACTGCTCTGCGTTTGCGGGGCAGTTTTTCTCATTATAGCGATAATCGCCGCAGTCGGCGATTATTATTCCCTCAAGGGAATCCCGAACAAACCTGTGGGCAACGGTCAGCACGGTACGGCGCGGTTTGCAACCAAAGGCGAGGTTACTCGAACCTACAAACAAATCCCCTACACGCCGCGGTTATGGCGCAACGGAGAGCAGCTCCCGAGCGTGGACGGACTGATAGTCGGCTGTCACGAAACGGCTGGCGGCATGACCGCACTTGTCGATGATGCGGATATCCACACTCTGATGATCGGCGCGTCCGGTGTCGGAAAGACCGCGAATTTTTTGTATCCGAACATTGAATATTGCTGTGCGGCGGGAATGAGTTTCGTCACCACCGACAGCAAGGGCGACCTCTACCGCAACACCGCCACCATTGCCGAAAAATATTACGGCTACAAAATTTCGGTTATCGACCTCCGAAATCCCACGCGTAGCAGCGGCTACAATATGCTCTACCTCGTGAATAAATACATGGATTTGTACAAATTTGAGGGGAAATTAGCGTACAAAGCGAAGTCCGAAAAGTTCGCGAAAATAACCGCGAAGACCATAATCTCGGCGGACGGTGATGTGTCAAGTATGGGGCAAAACGCATTCTTTTACGAGGCTGCGGAGGGCTTGCTGACGGCGGTCATATTGCTGATAGTGGAATTCTGTCCGCCCGAGAAACGGCACATTATCAGCGTGTTCAAGCTGATACAGGATCTGCTCGCGCCATCGGGAACAAAGGGAGTGTCGCGGTTTCAAATGTTAATCGACAAACTGCCCGGTGAACATAAGGCGAGATGGTTTGCGGGCGCGGCACTCAATTCGTCCGATCAAGCGATGGCGAGTGTTATGTCTACCGCGCTGTCCCGACTGAACTCGTTCATTGATTCGGAATTGGAGCAGATTTTGTGCTTCGATACTTCCATCGATGTCGAGGAATTCTGTAATCACAAATCCGCGATATACCTTGTACTCCCCGAGGAAGATGCCACTAAGCACTTCTTGATCTCGCTGATTTTTCAGCAGCTCTACCGTGAAATACTGACCGTTGCCGATGAAAAAGGCGGTACACTTGACAAGCGCGTAATGTTCTATATGGACGAAATCGGCACGCTCCCGAAAATCGACGGTTTGGAGATGATATTTTCCGCGTCGCGTTCGCGGAAAATTTCGATTGTGGCAATAATCCAATCGTTGGCGCAGTTTGAGAAAACCTACGGCAAGGAGGGCGCGGAGATTATCGTGGACAACTGCCAATGCACTCTGTTCGGAGCGTTCGCGCCGAACTCCAAGACCGCCGAGGCGATGTCCCAAAACCTCGGAAAGCAGACCGTTCTAAGCGGCTCTGTATCGCGTTCGGCGGGCAAAGACGGCTCATCGCGTTCCTTGCAAATGATCGAGTGACCGCTTATGACCGTTGACGAGCTGAAATCCATGCCGAAAGGTCACTTCATTGTGATGAAAACAGGCTGCCATCCGATGAAAACACGGCTCAAGCTGTTCTTTAAGTGGGGAATCCAATTTGAAAATGCGTACTCAATTGAGGGAAAGTCCGAGCGCAAGGTGCAGTACGCCGACAGCCGAGAGGTGGAACGAAATATCGTTCAAAAATATCCGCCGAAACCAACGCCTTTTGAATTTTCGGATGGATTTGATAATCCCAGCATAGATTTCTTGGAAAAGAAACGATTGCCCAGGACAAGGACGAAATAGGCTAAACAATTACTTTTTCATCTTTGAATATGGCAATTTTCATAATCAGTCATGCTCTTTGCACTATTTTCAAATTTATACCATATTAAATATACATCATTACACTCAAAGAAATCAATCATTTTTACCTCTTTTCCGCTAAATGCTACACGTCTTCCGTTATGGATTGAAAAATTCGGAAGTTTATGTCATGATAGCAGTGAAAAAGTGTGAGAGGGAAGGTCATTTAAGAAGCCTTTCTGCTTACAGTTTTTGCCAAAAAATGTGGGTGAAATACCTGTTATGCGATTTTTTATACCTGTTGTTAGATTTCCATTGATTTTTTGAGGATTTTGTGGTATAGTGATGTCAAATAATGGGATAAATTGTACCCATATTTATGAGTAGGACAAGGGATTGGTTGAAGATTTTGGGCTTACATTTTTTACCAAAAGACATTTCGTTCCCAAAAAAGGGCCTTTTGTCCGAAATGTGTTGATTTTTTGCGGAGAATGTGGTAAAGTTTAAGCAGAAATCTATACATTTGCTCATTTTAGATTGTATTTTGGAGGTATAACATAATGAAGAAGAAAATCACAAGTTCCTTATTGGCAGCCGGATTGGCACTATCAACAACGAATCCGGGCGCGTTTGCTATGGATTCGTTTCCGGGTGATTCCATGTCCGCGGAGCCAACCGATGAATCTGTAAACAAAATTGACTTTGAGTCATCAGTGAGAGTTGTCGGGCAAACAGACACCTCCATCTCTATTGAATGGGATACCTCCAATCAAGCGTTGAAATACTCCGTTTTGGTGAATGGTAAAAGCGTTGCGGACAATCTTGAAGCGACAAAATACAATATAGACGGGTTGAAAAGTGCCGGCGAATACTTTATTATTGTAAGAGCGTATGACCAAAATGGCAGTCTCTTGCTTGAAAGCAATGAACTCCGCGCTCATACAAACCTCACCGTTTCCTCCAATTATACATTAAAGGAGGATTTGAACGCGGCAAACATCTATATTAATAGCGGTACGCTTGACTTGAATGGACATACCCTTACAGTTTCCGGCGACGTATGGCTTGCAAACGGAACACTGAACGTGAACAAGGGCAAGCTGTATGTTGGCGGCAATCTCAATCTGAAATATTCCAATGACAATTACAGTTATGGATACCTCAATATGCAGAATGACGAGGACTACGTTTTTGTAAACGGGGATATGTATGTAGCTGCTTACTATGGAAGCAACTATACTGCGGGAACGCTTGAGATAAAGGGCAACTTTACGCAAAAATATTACAGCTACCAGAACAATTTCTATTGCAGTGGAACTCACAAGGTAATCTTTAGCGGCGAGAGCTTGCAGACTGTCTTCTTCGCGACCACACAGTCTCAATTCAATACGTTGGACGTTAGGAATTTCTCGGAGGACGGCGTTGTGTTCACAACGGCGGCGACCATCGTTGAGCTTCTGGACAACGGCTGCAACATCTCCTTTGCAAATGGTGAGCGTTCGGGCTGGACGCTCGAGGAAGATGAAACCATTGACGGCGATCTGAACCTCTCGCGCGGAACGCTCAACCTCAACGGACACAAGCTGACTGTAACGGGAAATCTCATTCAATCGGGCGGAAATGTTCTGGTGAACGGCGGCGAGCTGGATGTTCAAGGGGATTACCGTGTTCAGGCACTTAACGGCGAAAATTACACCGTAAGTCCGGGAACACTTACAATGACGGACGACTCCGACACCGTAAAGGTAGGCGGAGACTTCATCATGCAGTCAACCAAAAGCCATGACGGACTGTTGTCGGCGGGTACTCTGGAGATCGCGGGGGATTTGAAGCAGCTTTCGGGCGGCGCGTATCAAAATTTCCACACATCGGGAACTCACACGGTTGTGCTGAACGGCTTGGAAAAGCAGACTGTCAGCATATACAACAACAGCAAGGGCAACTCCCGGATTACAAATCTGAAAATTGGGAACACCTCCGCGGAGGGTGTGGATGTTGCGAAATATGTATACATATTGGGCAAACTGTATAATACGGATTCCGTTGTGACCAACAGCTCAAATCTGTATATTACCGCAACGACCGAGTTTCCCGACAACAGGTGGAATCTTGACGCGAATTTCGTCGAGCAGAGAACGGTTCCAAATGGATTCGCAGTTGAAGGTTCGCTTTATGTGAACGCTTCGGTTACGCTTTCGGGAGATACAACAGTTGAAAATAACATAAATATTAATAATAATCTGGATTTGAACGGCTACACCCTCACCGTCAACGGCGACGTATGGCTTGCAAACGGAACACTGAACGTGAACAAGGGCAAGCTGTATGTTGGCGGCAATCTCAATCTGAAATATTCCAATGACAATTACAGTTATGGATACCTCAATATGCAGAATGACGAGGACTACGTTTTTGTAAACGGGGATATGTATGTAGCTGCTTACTATGGAAGCAACTATACTGCGGGAACGCTTGAGATAAAGGGCAACTTTACGCAAAAATATTACAGCTACCAGAACAATTTCTATTGCAGTGGAACTCACAAGGTAATCTTTAGCGGCGAGAGCTTGCAGACTGTCTTCTTCGCGACCACACAGTCTCAATTCAATACGTTGGACGTTAGGAATTTCTCGGAGGACGGCGTTGTGTTCACAACGGCGGCGACCATCGTTGAGCTTCTGGACAACGGCTGCAACATCTCCTTTGCAAATGGTGAGCGTTCGGGCTGGACGCTCGAGGAAGATGAAACCATTGACGGCGATCTGAACCTCTCGCGCGGAACGCTCAACCTCAACGGACACAAGCTGACTGTAACGGGAAATCTCATTCAATCGGGCGGAAATGTTCTGGTGAACGGCGGCGAGCTGGATGTTCAAGGGGATTACCGTGTTCAGGCACTTAACGGCGAAAATTACACCGTAAGTCCGGGAACACTTACAATGACGGACGACTCCGACACCGTAAAGGTAGGCGGAGACTTCATCATGCAGTCAACCAAAAGCCATGACGGACTGTTGTCGGCGGGTACTCTGGAGATCGCGGGGGATTTGAAGCAGCTTTCGGGCGGCGCGTATCAAAATTTCCACACATCGGGAACTCACACGGTTGTGCTGAACGGCTTGGAAAAGCAGACTGTCAGCATATACAACAACAGCAAGGGCAACTCCCGGATTACAAATCTGAAAATTGGGAACACCTCCGCGGAGGGTGTGGATGTTGCGAAATATGTATACATATTGGGCAAACTGTATAATACGGATTCCGTTGTGACCAACAGCTCAAATCTGTATATTACCGCAACGACCGAGTTTCCCGACAACAGGTGGAATCTTGACGCGAATTTCGTCGAGCAGAGAACGGTTCCCGAGGGGCTCAGCATTGGCGGCTCCGTATACATAAATTCAACAATTAATCTTGCAAGCGATGCTGAAAATTATTCCCTCGCTGTTGATGGTAATGTATGGATTGTAAGCGGCACCTTAAATATTAATAAGGGCAGACTGTATGTTGGCGGCAGTATGAACCTCAGTGATACAAACAGGAACGGCAGCAGCGGACATCTTAACATGAAAAACACTGAGGATTATGTTATTGTTAATGGGAATTTCTTTGTTGCATCGTACAATAATACATTAGCTGCGGGGACTCTCGAGATAAAAGGCAATTTCACACAAAAAAATTATAGCAGCAATTACAAAAACAATTTCTTATGCAGTAAAAACCACAAGGTTATCCTTAGCGGTAAGAGCGTACAAAATATTTCCTTTGAAAGCATTCAGTCGCAGTTTAATATTGTCGAAATAACCAAGCCGATAGACATCGGATATGTGTTTAACAATAACACACAATGGAACGAGCTGATTGAAAATTATTCGGATAATTCCGCGCCCGGCGCGCCGACAAATCTTCAATTTGTACGCTCTACATCGACTTCCGTTATGATGAGATGGACGGATTCCAACGATGTTAAAAATCTAAAATATTATGAGATTTATCGCGATGGAAAGCTCGTCGGAACAACCAATAAAAATGAATTTATAGATAACGGTTTGAACACCCATACGCAATATAAATATTATATTGTCGCGCTTGGAGCGAACGGTGTTCGTTCGGAATCAAGCAACGTAATTCAAGCGGCAACTGATGTTGACACTTACGCTCCCACAACTCCGACCGGTCTGCAAGCGGTGATTCGCGCCGACGGCAGCGTTTATCTCACATGGATTGCGTCAAGCGATAATGTCAGCGTTGACGGTTATAATCTGTACCGAAACGGCGAATTTATCGGCAATGCCTTCGGGACTGTGTATAACGATAAGACCACCGAGCCGGGTTATCATGAATATTATGTTGAGGCGTTCGACAACGAGGGCAACAATTCTCTGTACAGCGGAAGCGTTTTTGCGGATAATATGCCGCCCGAAAAGCCTGTTCTGAATATAAGTCAGATTACACCTATGCGTATTTCGTTCAAGTGGGATTCGGAGGACAACATTGAAATTGACCACTTTGAAATATACAGGGATGGAAAGCACTTCGTCAACACCAAATCCAAAGAGTATACCGACACCTCGGTTACGGCGGGCGAGGAATATTCGTATTATGTAATTGCGGTTGACACCTCGGGTAATAAGTCCGAGGCTAGCAGCACCAAAAAAATCTCCGCTAAAAACGATGAGGAAAAGCCTCAAATCGGTATATCCGATCAGGTGCTTACCGAAAACGGGAAGACTTTGAGAGTAGTATGCACGGACGATATTATGCTTGCCGATTTTAAAGCTGAGGTTAAGCCTTCCGATTCCGAAGAATGGCGTTCTGTCGGATCTCAGGCATTGAATCAGAGAAGCCGGATTGTAAATCTCGACCTCACAGATTATCTGACCGACAGCGGCGAGTATGATGTCAGAATCAGTGTAACAGACGCGGCGGGCAACACGGAAACCGTCGAGTCCGGGTTTACATATGCCAAAAATAAAATGTCGGAATTTGAGGTTTCGGCGGAAGCGGACGGCTGCTCTGTAAATCTCAGTTGGACTCCCGCGTCCGAGGGTTCCGAAATTTATTACGAGATTCGCAGGGTAGATCCCGACGGAACAGAAAAATATGTCGCTATGACCGACCTTAACGAGCTTAGCTATACTGACGTCGACCTACGTCCCCTTTCGGAATACTCTTACTTTGTAATCGCGCACGATGAGAATTTGTATTCCGTCAAGAGCAACACGACGGTTGTTATTACCGGAAATGACACAGTTGCTCCAACAGCAGAAGCGGGTTATGATCGCGTAACAATCGAGGGTTACGCCGTTGAATTTGACGGTTCGGGTTCGTTGGATAATTTTGAAATCAAGGATTACGTTTGGGATTTCGGCGACGGCAGCACGGGCAGTGGAAAAATCAGCTCACATATTTACTCCGAACCCGGAATCTATACTGCAACTCTTATTGTAACCGATGAAAGTGGAAACACCAATAGCGATACAACAACAGTAGATGTTTGCGATAAAGATTACTGCATTATCGAAGTCCAGGTTAAGGATGACAGAGGAAATATATTGCCATCAGCTACCGCATACTGTGAAAACCCGGGTGTTAAGAAAAAGTTCTTTTATAGCGAGAAAAGCGGGATAATCACACTTGTTGCCCAAGAGGGAACATACGATTTCTGCTTCTTCGTTAATGGGTGTCTCCCTGTAATGCAAAAAATCACCTTTAATGGTGTTAGCACAGGTTCGGAAAGGAAAACAGTTACGCTTACAAAATCCGAGTTGGTATCCGCCAAATTTGATGTAAGAGAATTGAATATTGAAGAGATCCGCAATCTCGGTATAGACGTCACGGCTCCGGAAAATCAGTTTATCAACGAGATTGAAATTAAGATAGATAATGTTGAAACCGGAAGCCTGGACGTATTTAAGGCACTTGTTAAGCAAAATGGTGAATTGATTCGTATCAATTTGGATAATAGTTTTACAACGTGCGGTAGCATAGACAGCTATGTAGATAACGGTAAAACAAAAACCCGAAATAGTACTTCCACCTTAAAATTCAACATAACCTCCAAAGAAGTTCGTCAAACGCCGCAGCTTACAACAATTGTGAATTTGTCGGTCACAGAATTCTCGTGGCTGAAAGATTTTTACGAGGTAAGCGTTACTTTTCAAAATAATGCCGAAAAGGGGTTCGATATTCTTAATCCCGAGGTGGTGCTTAATCTTCCGGATGGACTATCATTGGCAGGCACTAACACATTAAATACTGCATCTCGTACATTGAATACGATTGAAGGCGGTACAACTAAAACGGTTAAATGGTTTATTAAAGGGGATCGCAAAGGCGAATACAACATATATGTAGATTTTAAGGGTGAACTCACGCCATTTGGCTGCGCGGTTGAAGCAAGATTTAAAAATAGCCGGCCAATTAAAGTAATAGGCGGCGACGGCTTATTGCTTACTCTCAATTCATTGCCCGAATATGCAGAATTTGCCCTTACCAATGTTTCGCCCGATAACATTTATAATGTAAAGGCGAGTGTTGACAGCCATGGGGAATTTAAGGATGGAATACAAGTTGTTGCAAAATATCCAAGCGGCTTGATTGAAAAGACTGAATGGGCAGATAGCAGCAAAACCAAAACTAAAAGCACGATTTATTTACCCGTGGGTATGAACGCAGATGTGGACATATTTGAGCTTAGAACCCTCAAACCGGGCGAAAGTATTATGGGAACGATATGGTATTAAAGTCAAATATAGAATGACGATTAAGAAAGGACTTCTGTTATGAAAAAGATAATCTCCCTGTTTTTAAGCATAGTGCTACTGTTCAGCATTGGCGCGGAAACATTCGCGGCAGTGAGCGAAGCGCACGCGGAAACATCGTATGTAACCGTGGACTGCACGAACAAGGTAGACATAAGCTATGAAATAACCGAGCAACAGAGCAGCAGCTTTACAGCGGAGATTTCGATTACGAACAAATCCGATGAGCCGATAAGCGGATGGCAGCTCTCATTCAAAGGTAATTTCGGAATTTCAAGCATTCAAAACGCAAATAATCTGTCTTCCAAGAACGAGTTCCGCATTGAGAGCAATGCATCGGATCAACCGATTGCAAAGGGCGAGACGAAAAAGTTTGAGTTCCAAGGTGTAATCGCTCCGGGGGAAACTCCGGTGCTGTCGGATTTCGTTCTGATGTCGGTTGTGTCAAACTCGAACGACGAGCAAGTTCATATGATCCTTTGCTTCGGTGGGTATATCGAGGAAGAAAAATCTCTTGAAATTTATTGGTATTCGACTGATGAGGGCGCAGTATCGCTCTATGAAAATACCGATGATGGTGGTTGGGAAAATCTCGTGGAGCTTACCGATGAAAAATCCTACAAGCATAAAACAGGTGAGAATTTTCTTGAAAAACAGATAAAAGCGGTGCAGGAAACAACGAACGGAACGCTTGAATCAGAGCCGTTTGTCGTTACGCATAAAGATGGGGAAATAGTCTGCGAATGGCTTGACAGCGATGATGACGGTCTGGCAGATTTCGCGGAGAAGACACTCGGCACAGACCCCGAAAATTCCGACACCGATGGTGATGGGCTTACCGACTATGAGGAGCTTTACATAACAGGAACCGATCCGCTGAAATCCGACACAAACGGCAATGGTGTGAATGACGCGGACGATGATTTGGACGGCGATGGACTGTCCAACAAGAAGGAAATTTCTCTCGGTACTTCTCCGATTTCCGCCGACACGGACGAGGACGGATTGTCGGATTCCGATGAAATAAACAAGCATAAAACCGACCCGCTAAAGGCGGACAGTGACGGCGATGGCTTGAACGATAGTGAAGAAATTGCAATCGGGCTTGATCCGAACAGACCCGAAACCTTTGGTATGCCCGATTCGGAGTACAAGGTTAAGCAGACGATTTCCGCAGACAACGAAGCTATGTCTCGTGTGAACACCGAGGAATCCCCGTATGAATTGTCGCTGGAGATTTCCGCGACAGGCAACGCGTCTACCCGACTTTCCGCGAACGACAGCTCATACTCCGCCGTTACCGAAAGCGACGCACGGCTTGGCGGAGCTGTTGAGCTGCTCTATCTCGGCGAGGTTGACAAGGTTAAGCTCACCTATAAAATTGCGGATGAGTATATTCCCAATTCTGACGAAATTTCTGAAAAAAGTCTTGACTTACAAGGAATTAATCGGTATAATATATTTAGGTACTTTGAGGAAATAAATATGCTGCTCCCCGTGGCGACGGAAGTCGATGAGGAGAACAATACCCTGTCCGCCGAAACCGACGAATTGGGAACTTACTGTGTCCTCGATATGGAAGTCCTTATGCGCAATTTCGGTATCGAACCGGATGAAGTAGTCACCGAAACTGTTACACGACAGATGTATTCTGCCGCACCGGCAGCAGTCAACGACACGTCCAAGAGCGATAAATATTTCGTTACCTTTATCATTGATGTGCGCAAGGGTGCGTTTACCTCCGAACAACTAAGTACGATACTGAATGAAATAAACAAATTTGTGGCAAATTCGTACTTGGAACAACGGGATACCACTATTCGTATTGTGGCTCAGGATGCGGCTAATTTCCGAACAGTAAAACATATAACCCTAGGCGACTATCAAACGCCAAACGAATTGTTTTCGGGCATCATAAATGCAGGCATTTTGGCTGCAACAAGTCAAGACAGCTTTTTGGGCGGAGTATGTGTAATTACAGATGCTCTTTCCGACGCTGTTGAAAATTACGACAAATCGGCTCAAAACTTTGTTTTTGATATCTATAATCAACAAAACGCTGTATTTGAGCAGGGTATTGCAGATGAGTTGTGCAAAAATGCAAAGAAAAATGGTGTCAACATAAGCATTATTTCACGATCCAAGAATGAACTGACCGGTTTTCAAGATAAGTTGATTGATAATACTAATGGTATCCAGCACACAAAATCTTTTGATTTTGTGAAGGAAGTTTATGAGCATGTGTACAAAGAAAAATATGTGCCCAAGGAACTTATGCTCGTATTTCTTTCAACAGGTTTTCAGTATGTTGTTTTGGACAGCAAGCTGTATCCCAACAGGAACAATCCTTATAGAAAGGACGCCGACACTGATAAGGACGGCATAACAGACTGGGACGAGGTCATAAATAAGCTTTTGAAACGTGACAGTGAGGGTAACTATACCCTCCCCACTGTACGGGATTGTATTAAATCACTCGGCAATGTGCCTTTTTATGTGGAAAATGCTTTTAAGGCCGCGGGGGAATTGGAGGATTATGTAAAAGCGGATGTATTTTCCCAAATTCTTGATTTCAAAATCCTGCCGATTAAGTCAGATCCCACCAGTGCAGACGGCGATGAGGATGGACTTGACGATGCTGATGAAGAAAGGTTAGGTACTAGCCCGCTTAACTGCGATACTGATGGTGATGGACTTTGGGATGGTGATGAATGCTACATAGGAACCAATCCGCTTTTTGTTGATACAGACGGCGATGGATTGCCCGATGGTTTTGAGGTGGATTTGTGGTTTGACCCGCTTAATCCAAACCCTGATGGCGACAAATATGATGATTATCAGGAATGTCGAAACGGCACAAATCCTTATGTGTATGATTACACAAATGCAGAGAAATATGATGAATTCCGTAAGGGTGTGGAACTTGGAGCTTGGAATGGTACAGCGGATAATATACCACAGCTTATAGGACAAATAGTAGGTTCGTTTGTGCCCTTTTCCGGTGCACGGGACTATTTTGCGGATATTTTTAAGAACCAGGACACACTGGCGGCATTATTGGATCTTGGTGGCTTTTTAGTTGATTTAGCAACTTATGGTGGGGATATCGCAACAGATATAGCAAAAGCCGCCTCGAAATTAGGGAAATTTATCTCTGAAAATGCTAATGATGCCCCTAAGGTCGTTGAAGCAATTACGCAGACCAGTAAACAGTTTTCAAAAGGCACTGATGCTCTTCCGGCATTAGTGAAAGAATTTGATGCTAAAACAATAGACAATATTGCGGATTCTCTCAAGAGCACCAAGAATATTACAAGAGCCGATTACAGCAAATCGCTGAATATACTGGAAATAGCGGGCAAAAATGTCGATTCCGGTAAATCCATTTTATCAACATTAAATTCAGTGGATGCTATGCGTGTGACTGAGTTGGCCAATAAATATGGTAGCGATGCAGTTAGTATCATCAGCGCAGGTGGATACAAAAATATTCGCTTAACAACAAAAGTTATTGAACTATACTGCAATAATACCAACAAGTTAGATGTGGTGTCTAAGGGAATTAGCCTTTGCGGCAATGACAGTGTCACTTTGAATGGGCTTCTTAAAACGTTGACAAATCATAGTGATACTATGCTTAAAGCGTTGGAAAAATGTGACAACGTTAATACAATTAAGCAATATTTGTCCATTGCCAAAAGGTTTGGGGATAACTTTGATGTGCTGGCTGAGAAAAACCTTCTTTTCAAAGAGTTCAGAGGGTTGGAGAAAGTTATTGACAACAATTCCCCTGCATTAGGCTTTACATATAAAATAAAGCCAAACGGTGAAATCGACGACAGTTTCTGTATTGTCACAAAATGCAACATTGATTTTGAAAATCCGTCTATTTCAATTAAACGTCCTAGTGGTGATACACGTACATATCCACAATTCTATAGTCAACTCCTAACGAAAGAGGGTATTGATGGTATGCTTGAAAGGGGTGAAATTAAAGGCATTAACGGCAAGAATAAAAATGAAATTGCTGACGAACTAAAAGAACTTGTCAAGGCAATTCAAAAAGTACGTATCAATGCACTGCGGGACACAATGAAGAATTATGAAACGAAAACTGGTATTCCCAATGACTGTTCTTACACGAACTGGCCAATTGCAAATTGTGCAGAGATTTGGGGGGCATTTGAGATGATACGACAGGGTGGTAATTTTGATGATTTGGGATTTACAACTTTTTATAATAACAATAGGGGTGTATTACACAATCCTTGCAAAAATTGTAGTAGAGTATTTGAGAAACAATTCATGCGAATGGTGAACATGGGCATGATTGATATTGATGATTTATCTTTAAATTGACAGCTTAGCTTATTTGTGTTATAATATTCGTAGGCGATTCCTATATTTAATAGAATATTTTATATAGAAATTGTCTGCGAATATTATTTAGTCAATAGCAATAAACATTTATTTTGTGGAGGTACGTTATGACACGTGAGAAATTTCTTAAACAGGCGGCGAAACAAGTAAACTTCCAAAACTTGGAGGATACCAGAGAAAACATGCTCGACTGTATTAGAAATAGATTCAACATTACTGTTGATGTGGATTTTTTATTGAATTTCCTTCTTGAAGATGGTTTTAAGGGACGTATTGGATTTTCACGATATGAAAAAAGATCGAACGATATCCTGCATATTACTATTGGCTGTATGCCTTGGTCTATTTGTTTTTGGGAAGATATAGGGCAGTATGTTTCCATGGTCGTATATATAAATGGCTGTACCTTCAATTATAGTTGTGTCCACCATATCGAAAGTTTCTATCTTTCCGAGGACGGTCGATTTTGGGATGAAAATCACAAATTAAGATTTGAAACTGAAGATGAATTGTTTGACTATCTACTTACGGTGGAATATGACTTTCACCCTGTAATTACTGGGAAAACATACGAAATGTTACGTCATTTCGGCTGGTACGAGGGGCGGCGCATTGATACAACCGACTTTGAGTGTGAACTGAAAAAGTATGGTATAACGCTTTCGCAAATTCAGCTTGCTGCAATAAGCGAATTCAGCGGATTGGAGTTTTCATTTTCCCAATCCAGTCGCAATCAGGAATTTCTGACCACCGAAGATATAATAGAATCAATAGCGGAGGGAGACCCGGATTTTTTTCAATCGGAGGTCTACGATTATCACAACCATAGCATACTTGCCGGCAGAAATGTTTTGATAATCGGTTGGGACGATCAGGGTTTCTTTTCGATTTCCGATGATGGAAGAATATTTACGTCAAGGGGATTTATGCCTGTTGCAAGAACAACTTTGGAATACATTTACGCTTTTGGTGCGGACTTGGACGAGAATGTGAAGTGGCTTTAGCATCACATCGGCGGCTGATAAACGACCGAGAATTTCAGCAAAACATCTCCTTTTAATGCTGAAATTCTCGGTAAGAATCACGTTTGTATATTCGACAAAGTTGCATTACAATCAAGAAGCAATGCATAGGAGAAAACAAAATGAACATCAAAAGAATGGCAAAATCAATCGCGATGGTGTCAATCATTGCGGCAGGCGCGCTTGGTTCGGTGCAGGCTTTTGCGGCAACCGAGCCGCACAAATGCGTTTACGGAACTCCAAAACAGGAATGGTATTGGTGGAACGATACCCGCGGATACATATGGGCAGACGTTTCAACTTGTATTAACGGATGCGGTTCTCGACTTGTTACCGAGTCGAAAACCACCTCAACGAGCAATCCGCCGTCTGAAAGTCCGACCATTCCCACACGCCCAACATATCCCACCGGATCAACCACTCCAACGGGGTCAACCACTCCATCAGGCGTGACAACTTTGCAATACGATAAGGGAGATGTAAATCTTGACGGACGTGTGAACGCAAAGGACGCGACCGCTGTCTTAAAGCACGTTGTTGAATTGAAAATACTCACGGGGAAGTCGCTTGAGATGGCGGATGTCAACGGCGATGGGCGTGTAAACGCAAAGGACGCAACAGCAATTCTCAAAATTGTGGTCGGGCTTGCTTGATAAAAGGAGAAGTAAAGCAGGAGAGGTCAATTTATGATCCTCAACATTACTTGATATGAGAAACTGTTTTCCAAAGACAGCTTTTTATATAAAAAATTAAAGAAAAGAGGAATTTATTATGGCGGCATCATTGACTTTTGAACTTGAGCAGTTCCCTAAAGGGTACTTCCTTGCGTGGAGCGTTTCAACACAGTGTGCCAATACTGTGACCGTTACGCTTAAAGTGGGAAACACGGTATACTTCAGCGGGAGCAAAACCAATCACAGCACAGGCTTGCAGCTGATCAACCAAAGCAATCGAACGCACGACTGTAACGGTACTCCCATACTTACTATTACCGTAAATGAATCGAGCCAATTAAAGCAGAGTGTCACCTCAGGCGCGATAAACGATCAGCGCGCACGGAAGGTTGGATACGTTTATGACTTCTGCATTGAGGATTCAACGGACGACGATTACAACGATGTGTATGTAAACATTGTCGGTTGGGCGAAAAAGGGGTGATATAATGGACATCAGCTTCCACTATTTTGCGGTCAAATCTGTTGCCAGAGCGGCGGGCTACGATGAGCTAAGGGCGCAGCAAATCGCAGTTTTTTCGCAGTTCATTGACGATTATAACTGGTATTCATATTTCCGCGCGGCGAATATTCCCTATTATATAAAGGACAAGAAGCTGGACATAGTGTTCAACGAAACGGCTAAGCTGATAAACCCCGTTACAACGGGATTTATTGACTGGGTGGATATGGCGACGCTGGTTCTTCCCAGACCCCAGAAATATACCGTTTCGGCGTTTCATTTTATTCCGCAGGACAGCGAAAGCGCGGCGGCAGGTGATAAGAGGGCTGTTCCGGCAACACTTAACGACGGCTCATACATATCCACAATGCTTCAAGAATTGCAAACAGAAATAGCATCGCATAAGATTACAGACAATGACGCACTGATGAGAATGGGAATGTTGTTCCATACTTTTGCCGACACTTACGCACATCAGTTGTTTACGGGTTATAACAATAAGGTTAATTCGGTTAAACTTATCAGCGCAACCGACAATATCACCGGAGATGACGTTACCGAAAAGTATCACTTCTGGATTGAAAAATGGATTGCGAGGGTTAAGAGTATCATTAAGACGAATTTGCCTACAATCGGTCATATGGCGATAGCACATATTCCCGACCTGTCGCATTTGAGCTTTGAAATGGAGTACACGGTTAAAAAAGACGATAAAAGATACGAAACAAGACGCCACAGCAGAAGCAATACTTCGGTTTTCGTTACTGCGTGCAAGCAGTTGTATGACTATATGCGCGGAATTTTAGGCGACCATCCGGCAAATATGGAGTGGGACGAGCTGTCGGAAAAGCTCGCGAGAGGATTCCTTATCGACGCTACCGATGAACTGGACAAAGGCGAATCGGCTGCTTTTCCAAAGCTGAAGGCGCATTGGTCAGGTATTTTTCCAAATTACAGCTATTCTTATGACAGCGAGCAGATAAAGCGTGATTTTGTCACGGCGGAAACAAATGACATCTGCACGATTGCGGTTAATGGAACGGAAATGTCGCTTACCGCCAAGAATTACAGCGATGATTTTTACAAATTTAATTACTTTGCAGATTTGCATCTGATTAGATTATACGGCGAACACCCCAGAAATTGGCTGTCGGTTAACGAAGCCGAGGACAACGACCTTGTGGCATTGATCAATAAAGCCGATTAATCATCAAATCAAATGCAGCATATTTAATAGAAAATAGGAGCTGATTATCATAGTAGGCGAAGCCGATGCAGCCTGTGGAATCAAA
>CAMWMN010000034.1 GCA_947175385.1 uncultured Clostridia bacterium
ATTATATACATTTTTCTCCTGCTTGTCAAGGGGATTTTAGGCAAAATCCGCGCGTATTACAAAAAATCCCCAAAATTTTTTTTACTTTTGTGGAATCAACCACTTGTATATTTCGGCAAAATATGATATAATGTAATTATTATTTATTATTGATTGGAGAGTAACTACTATGTCAAAAAATTACGATTCGTATGAAAGCCCCTTTTGCACGCGTTACGCAAGCCGCGAAATGCAATACATCTTCTCGGCGGATAAGAAGTTCACAACTTGGCGGCGGCTTTGGGTTGCCCTTGCGCGCGGCGAGATGAAACTCGGACTTCCTATTACACAAGAACAAGTGGACGAACTGGAAAAGAATGTCACCAACATCAATTACGATGTTGCGGAGGCACGCGAAAAGGAAGTCCGCCATGATGTAATGAGTCACGTCTATGCCTACGGACAGCAATGCCCCAAAGCGGCGGGAATTATCCACCTCGGCGCGACCTCGTGCTATGTTGGCGACAACACGGACATAATCATTATGCGCGATGCGCTCTTGCTTGTTAAAAAGAAACTTGTAAACGTAATGGCAAATCTCGCAAAATTCGCCGATGAGTATAAATCGATGCCTTGTCTGGCGTATACACATCTTCAGCCCGCTCAGCCCACCACAGTCGGCAAGCGCGCGACCTTGTGGCTCAACGAGCTGTTAATGGACTATGAGGAGGTCTGCTACCGAATCGAAAACCTCAAGCTCCTCGGTCAGAAAGGCACCACAGGTACTCAGGCATCGTTCGTGGAGCTGTTCAACGGCGATTCCGCGAAGATCAAGGCACTTGAAAAATCCATTGCCGAGGAGATGGGATTTTCCGCGTGCGTTCCCGTAAGCGGTCAGACCTATTCCCGCAAAATTGACAGCCAGATTCTGGCAACTCTTTCGGGAATTGCCCAGACCTGCTCGAAATTCTCCAACGACCTCCGTCTGCTGCAAAACTTCGAGGAGCTTGCGGAACCGTTCGAGAAGAACCAGATAGGCTCTTCCGCAATGCCGTATAAGCGCAATCCTATGCGCTCCGAGCGTATTACCTCACTGGCGCGTTATGTGATGATCGACTCGCTGAATCCCGCGTTTACGGCGGGAACTCAGTGGTTCGAGCGCACTCTGGACGACAGCGCGAACAAGCGCGTATCCGTGGCGGAGGGATTCCTCGCGGTTGACGCGATCCTCAATATTATGATGAACGTCACGGACGGCATTGAGGTTTACCCCGAAATGATCAAACGTCGACTGATGGCAAAGCTGCCGTTTATGGCGACCGAGAATATTATGATGCGCGCCGTTGAGAATGGCGGAAACCGTCAGGAACTTCACGAGCAGTTGCGCGTGCATTCACAGGCGGCGGCTCTCGTGATAAAACAGGGCGGCGAGTGTGACTTGCCGCAGCGTATCGCCGCCGACCCCGCGTTCAAAATCACAGAACAGGAAATCGAGGAGCTGCTCAAGCCCGAATTGTATGTAGGACGCGCTCCCAAACAAACTGAAGAATTTCTGGCGGAGTTTATCAATCCGATTCTTGAGGAGAATAAGGGCGATTTGGGTGAAAAAGCGGAACTGTCGGTATAGTTGACAGTTATTTGGGTTATAACTTTAATCCGCTGTTTGGGGTGCAGTGCAAATTCAAAACGCAAGCGGCGCGCCACACGCGCAGCGTGGGGCGGGTCGCTTAGCGAGCACTCTTGAAATGGTGCATAGCACCATTTCAAGAGTGCGGTTTTGAATTTGCTATTATAATAAGGGGTAATTTATGAACAAATGGATAAGCCCGATTCCGCTGCAGAATAAGAACAACGAAGTTATCCGCGAATTTGGCGGTTTTCTGGGCGAGATTCTGATTCGGCGCGGAATTTTGAATATGGAGTCCGCACAGAGCTTTTTCGCGTGCAAAAGCCTTTCAGACCCGTTTCTGATGAGCGATATGCACACGGCAGTGGACATAATCAACTCCGCGTTGGATGAGGGGAAGAAAATCACCGTGTTCGGAGATTACGATTGTGACGGAGTATGCTCTACGGCGATGATGTACAGCTTTCTGGAAGCACAGGGCGCAGACGTGGAATATTATATCCCCACGCGCGATGAGGGCTTTGGAATGAGCGTTTCCGCGTTGGAGAGAATTGTAAATCGCGGCACGGAGCTTGTAATCACTGTCGACAACGGCATAAACGCGATTGCCGAGGCAGATTTTCTGCGTGAAAAGGGAGTCGAGCTGATAATCACCGACCACCATCAACCCGGAGCGTCCTTGCCCGTATGCGGAGCGTGCGTTGACCCCAACCGCGCGGACGACCCCTCTCCGTTTAAGGATCTGTGCGGCGCGGGTGTGGCATTGAAGTTGATTATCGCGCTGATGGACGGCGATGAGCAGTTCGCTTTGGAACATTATGCGGATTTGGCGGCAATCGCGACAATCGGCGATGTAATGCCGCTTAAAGGCGAAAACCGCTACATTGTACAACTTGGCTTGCGCAGCATCGCGGACGAACGTCACGCAGGGATTTCTGCGTTGGTTGGCGCGGCAAAGCTCTCCGCGCGTAATATCACCGCCGTGAATCTGGCATTTGTTGTCTGTCCGAGAATCAACGCCGCCGGACGTATGGATACCGCCGAGCGCGCTCTGCGGCTTATGCTGTGCGAGGACGATGCGGACACCTCGCGGCGGATCTCCGAGGAGTTGTGTGAGCTGAACGAGAAACGCAAATCCTCCGAAAACACAATCCTGAAAGACATTGAAAAGCAGTCCCGCAACAATCCGCTGCTGCTGAAACAGCGCGTAATCGTTGCCGCAGGCGAGGGCTGGCACCACGGAATAATCGGGATCATCGCGGCGCGGCTGGTGGAGCGTTACGGAAAGCCCGCCGTTGTGATTTCGATACAGAACGGTATTGCGCGCGGCTCGGTGCGGAGCGTGGAGGGATTTTCGGTTCATAAAATGCTCACCGAATGCAACAGGACGCTGACGAAATACGGCGGACACCCCGGCGCGGGCGGATTTTCACTTCCGGAGGAAAGGCTCGATGAGTTCACCGAGGATATTTACCGCTACGCACGGGAATTTTACCCCAAAATGCCAGAGCGGCATACCGCGCCCGATATGGAGCTTTCTCTGCGCGATTTGACGCTTGACAACGTGAAAAAACTAAGCCTTCTTGAGCCGTTCGGCGAGGGAAATTCTCAGCCGCTGTTCCTGCTGAAAGACTGCACGGTAAAAACCAAACGCGCTCTCTCGGACGGTAAGTTCACGCGCTTTGATGTGGAACAGGACAGCGTAACGCTCGGCGCGGTGGATTTCACCACACCGTTCGCGAAGTTCTTCCCGAAATCCGGGGATAAAATCGACATTATAGCCACGGCGGAAATCAACGAATACAACGGACGTGAAAGCGTTCAGCTAAAGCCCCGCGAATACCGTCCGGCGGATTTCAGTCAGGACAGATATTTTGCCGCGCTGCGTACATATGAGGAGCTTTGTCGCAATGAGCCGATAGACCCACGCCTTGGAAAGCGGATAATTCCGCAAAGCCGCGAGGAGCTTATGAAGATTTATGATATTGTGCGTACGCATAATGGCGCGATGACTCCCGAGGAGCTTGCGGTGTATGACGGCAGCGTGAATCTGTGTATGTTGCTGGTAACGCTTGACGCGTTCGCCGAAGCGGGAATGATAGAATACACATCGGACGGCGCACCGAAAATCGTCCCCGTAGAGGGCAGACGGGATTTGTTCGACGTAGGTCTGCTGGCAGATTTGAAATCACGATTCTTTGAAAACTGATATACGAGGGATAGGGAATGAATACGATTACCATTGACGACCTGATAGATAAAATCAAGGAAACAGACAAGCCGTACGACATAAACAAGATAATGCGCGCATATGAGCTTGCGGACGCGGCACACGAGGGGCAAATGCGCTCTTCGGGGGAGAAATACATTACCCACCCGCTGTCGGTTGCGTCCATTCTGTTGGATTACTGTATGGACACCGACACAATCTGCGCCGCGCTTATGCACGATGTGGTTGAGGACACCGAAATCACGTTGGACGAAATCCGCAAAGGCTTTGGCGAGGACGTGGCGATGATGGTTGACGGAGTAACCAAAATCGGACAAGTGCCGCTGAATACCAAAGAGGAACAGCAGGCGGAAAATATCCGCAAAATCCTTATTGCTATGAGCCGTGATATTCGAGTGATCATCATCAAGCTCGCCGACCGTCTGCACAATATGCGCACCCTTTACGCGCGTCCGCCCGAAAAGCAGCGCAAAACCTCTCTGGAAACGATGAACTTCTACGCGCCGATTGCTCATCGCCTTGGTATGAGCGACGTTAAAGAGGAAATGGAGAGTATTGCCATACGCTATCTTGACCCTTACGGCTGCAAGGAAATAGAGCGTCTGCTCGACCTCCACCGCGAGGAACGTGACAACTTCATCGACCACATCGTTGCGCGAATCCGTCCCAGACTTGCCGACATTAAACCCGAACCGGATATTGAGGGACGCGTCAAGTCCATTTTCTCGATATACAAGAAAATGTATGTCAAAAACAAGCCGTTCGACGAGATTTATGACATCTATGCCGTGCGGATCATCGTACAGTCGGTAATCGAGTGTTACAATGTTCTTGGTGTGATCCATGACCTGTTCAGCCCTATGCCGTACCGCTTCAAGGACTACATCGCTACCCCCAAGCCCAACCGCTATCAGTCATTGCATACCACGGTAATAGGCAAAGAGGGAATCCCGTTTGAGGTTCAGATTCGCACCGTGGAAATGCATAACACCGCTCAATACGGAATTGCCGCGCATTGGAAGTACAAAGCGGGTCTTAAAGGCAGCGTTGCGGGCGAAAAGCGGTTCGACTGGATTCGCCAACTTCTCGAACGTCAGCAGGAAGCCGATGATGTGGAGCAAATCACGGACGCAATCAAGAACGATCTCGCGCAGGACGAGGTGTATGTGTTCTCGCCTAAAGGTGATGTATTCGTGCTTCCGTTGGGCGCGAACGTAATCGACTTTGCCTACGCAATTCACACCGAGGTCGGCAACAAGATGACGGGCGCAAAAGTCGGCGGACGAATGGTTCAGTTTGATTATCAAGTAAAAACAGGCGATATTGTAGAAATATTTACCAGCGGCTCTCCGAATTACGGACCCAACCGCAACTGGTTGGAAATTGCCAAAACCACCGAGGCGAAAGCTAAAATACGTTCGTGGTTCAAAAAGGAACGGCGCGATGAGAATATCAAGTGTGGCAAAGAAGAACTTGAGCGCGAATTTAAGCGCAACCAGATTCCGCTTGAACCGGAGCTGCTTAAAGATGTTGCCGTGCGTGCGCGGTTTGATAATGTGGACGACCTCTACGCGGCAGTCGGTTACGGCGGCATTACAATGTCCAAGATTATCCAACGGATCAAAGAAGAGCAAATACGTCAGCAGAAAGAGCAAGCCGCCGTATTGCCAAGCGCGGAGGAAATCTCCGAGGAGACCAATCGCCGCTCTCGTCAAAAGGGAATCATTATCGAGGGCGTGGATAACTGCCTTATCAAGTTCGCCCAGTGCTGCAATCCCCTGCCCGGCGACCCGATAATTGGATTTGTTACGCGCGGATTCGGCGTCTCGATTCACAAGCAGGACTGCATTAATGTAATCAACAATCTGGACGAAAAATCCGACCGTTGGATAAAGGCTTCGTGGGCAGGTGTGGAGGACACCACCTATCGCGCAACGATTGACATCATCGCCGAGCAGAAGTCCTCTACTATCGCGGACATTACCGCCGCTATCGCCGTTAATCGTATTCCCATGCACGAAATGAATATGCACCGCCTCAAAAACGGAAACACCAATCTGCTTATCACCATCGAAATCGCGGGTGTGGAACAGCTTGCAAATCTTATGCTCAGAATAAAGAAAATCCCGGGAGTAATCTCTGCGGAAAGAACAGGAAAACAGTAACTATGAACAATTTGAACAGTATTATGTGTCTGCCGCTGGGCGCACTTGCGTCCAATTGTTATATTATACCGTCTGAGGGACAGACCGCGGTAGTTATCGACCCCGCAAGCTCCGCAGAGGTAGAGGCGGTTCTGGACAGCCGCGAACTTACCCTCGGCGGAATCGTGGTTACACATGGGCATTTCGACCACTTTGCGGGGGTTGCCGCGCTGACAAGAGAGTTTGATGTTCCCGTGTTCGCGCCCGATTTGGATTTGGAGATGTTCCAAAGCGAGAGCAAAAGTTGGGCGTGGTTTATGCAAGGTACTCCGTTTGCGCCGATAACACCCGACTATCCGTTCTCGGACGGTCAGGAGTTTGTGGTAAGCGGAGTGAGATTTCGCGTGATGGGTGCGCCGGGACACACTGCGGGGAGCTGTCTGCTGTTCTGCGAGGACTACGGTGTGATTTTCACCGGGGACGTGCTGTTCCAAGGCGGAATCGGCAGAACGGACGGCTTTTCGGGCAGCGAATCAATGCAGCTCGAAAGTCTGCGGGAAATCCGCAAAATAAACGGCGATTACAAGCTGCTTTGCGGTCACGGAGAAAGCTCCACGCTCCAAGAGGAGAAAGCGTACAATCCGTATTTGCGTAATTTGTGATGATTTTGTGACAGCTTTGTAAAAAAAACCACAAAAAATTAGGTTTTTTTGTTCAAACATACAAATTAAGTCTTTTTTGTTCATATGTACTTGACAAACTGCCCAAAATCTGTTATAATAAATATTGAGCGAAACGGAAATGTGGCAATCCAAACTCGCGGTGAGCAATGGTTCGGTACATAAATAATCCATACAAGGAAACGTTTGTGAACCGAGGTTTTATAGTTTTATGGAGGAAAAGTCAATGGATTCAAACGAGAAGGTATTTGGCATTTTGGCGTATTTGGGCTGGCTGGTGCTTGTTCCGATTCTGGCGGGAAAGACAGAGTTCTCTAAATTCCACGCAAATCAGGGTCTAGTATTGGCAATAGCGGAAATTGCGGTTGGCATCGTTGTGGGAGTTGCAGTCGGAGTTCTGATGGTACTTCTTCCGCCCATAGGAATTATTCTCGGATCTTTAAGCGGACTTTTGGGGCTTGCAGAGTTAATATTGGCAATTATGGGTATCGTAAGTGCCGCTCAGGGTGAAATGAAACCCCTGCCCATCATCGGAAACATCAAGATTCTCAAGTAATTACATAGTTGAGCACAAATCGCCGTGGATTTTCCACGGCGAATTTTTTCTGCATAAATCCTCGGACGAGCGCATATCTTGTACAAAAGATTTTAGCTCGGAGGTAAATTATGAAGATAAACGCAAAATCCGTAAAATTAACGCTGTCGATGATTGGAGTTTTTGTGCTGTTGGCAATCTGCGCACGGATAACCGAACACGCTCTGCCCGTTGCCGCGCCGATAACGGAAAAGCCAATCATTGTTCTGGACGCAGGTCATGGCGGCTTGGACAGCGGCGCTGTGGGAGTCACAGGCGCACTGGAAAAGGACATCAACCTTTCCATTGTGCTTGCATTGCGTGATATGTTGGAGATGTCGGGGTTCAATGTGGTGCTGACACGCGATGAGGACATCTCCATCTACGACCCCGGCATTGAGGGAATCCGCAATCAGAAACTCAATGATATGGACAACCGCCTGAAAATCATTCAGAGCTATCCCGACAGTATCTTCCTGTGCATTCATCAGAACAACTACACCAGTCCCGATTCGCACGGCGCGCAGATGTTCTACAATAACAACAATTCCACCAACCGAACACTCGCGCAGATTATGCAGAACCGCTTTAAGACGCTGCAGCCGTACAACGACCGTGAAATCAAGCTCTCGGGCGAGGAGCTGTTCCTGTTGAAGTCCAACAAGAATCCCAGTCTGATGATAGAGTGCGGCTTCCTCTCCAACCCCGAAGAGGAAGCGAATCTCTCCACGTGGGAGTATCAGCAGAAGGTCGCGTTCACGATTTACGGCGGTGTGCTGGAGTACATAGACGCGACAACCGAAAAGCCGTCTGAGTTTAATTCGCTCACATCAGAATAACAGCAAATCCCCCTCGTGTCGAGGGGGATTTCCGATATTTTGTACATTGCAGTTCTTACAATATTGTAAGACAAATGTAAGACCGCCGATATTGCAAATCACCCCTTAATCCACTATAATGGGATTAAGGGGTGATTTATTATGAAAAGATTATTTGCAGCTTTGATAATAATTCCGTTGATTTTGTGCGGCTGCGAAAATAAATCCGACAAGTTCACCGTCATGGTGAATATGGATTGCGACGATATTTATGGCATACATATCGAGTATTTCCTCGACGGTGACGCAATGGGCGGAACAGTTGTCGGATTAAGGGAAGGTGCGTTCTTGCGCGGCGAAAACGCATCGTTTAAGTTTGATTCCAACAATTTTGAAAACGCAGATGAATTGCATACCAAGCCGTTCCAAATCGTGTTCGCCGCGGTTATGGAAAACGGAGAGGAGATTCCGATTTCCGCTCCCGAAACTCGGACGGATAATGCGGATTACAAACTGATTAGCAAAGGCACGAATTATTACTGGGAGTGGTCGGCGGCATCCGGAGGAAGATACGAATTTACTCTTGCAAGCGATGATAATGGGTATTTTATTTACCCCACGCATTAAAGGAGTGTGCTATGAAAAAACGAATAATAATCCCGATAGCGGTAATCGCAGCGGTTATCGCCGTTTCGGTTTTGACAATAACCCTGTACAAACCCGTGGAATATCGGGATACCGTAAGGCTTGGCGGCGACAAACTCACGGTGGAAATCCGCGATAAAAAGCCGTTTGAGGCCGCGTATATGAACGGCAGAGAGTACAATCTTCGCGTAATTCGTGACGGCAAGTCAATAATCAACGAGGACTTCTACTATGCCGATAAAACACCGATAAATTCCGAGTTTGTAAAGGTTAATACAGGAGCGGAGGAAAACGCGGACATCGAAATTTCACGCGGCTATGGGAGGGTAATCCTCAGAGTAGAAATACGCGGTGATTCGGTAAAGGTTACGCATAATGACGATTGACATTTTCGCTTGTATATGTTACAATATATATAAATAACTGCGAAAGAGTAACAAGGTGTCGTAAAATGGCTAAAAATAAAACAGTTTTTGTGTGCAGCGAATGCGGAGCGCAAAGCTCCAAATGGAACGGAAAATGCCCAAGCTGCGGCGCGTGGAACACCCTTGAGGAAACCGTTCCCGTGGCTGTGGTAAGCGGCAGATCCGCGCCCATTGGAGAGTTCAAATACTCGCGTATCTCGGAAATCAGCTACGAGGACGAAACGCGGTATTCCACGGGAATCGGAGAGCTTGACCGCGTTCTCGGCGGCGGATTGGTGAAAGGCTCGCTTGTGCTTATCGGCGGCGACCCGGGAATAGGAAAGTCCACTCTCCTGCTGCAAATCTGCGGATTTATGGGCAAGGATCACACGATTCTGTATGTGTCGGGCGAGGAGAGCGAACGGCAGATAAAAATGCGCGCGGAACGGCTTGGAGTAGCGTGCGAAAATCTGTTCCTCGCGTCAAACAACAACTGCGAGAGCATTATAAAAGCCGTCTGCGAAAACAAACCCGAATGCGTGATCATTGATTCGATTCAGACGATAACCAGCTCCGCGCTTAGCTCTGCGGCGGGGAGCATTGTGCAAGTCCGCGAGTGTACGGGCGCGTTTATGCATATGGCTAAAAGCGAGGAAATCCCCGTGTTTATCGTATCGCACGTCAACAAAGACGGTGGAATCGCGGGTCCGAAAATTATGGAACACATTGTCGATACCGTACTGTATTTTGAGGGCGACAAACAGCTTGCATTCCGTATTTTGCGCGCGATAAAAAACCGTTTCGGCTCGACAAACGAAATCGGCGTGTTCAAGATGGACGACGACGGACTTACCGAGGTGGAAAATCCCAGTGAGATGATGCTTTCGGGGCGGCTTGCAAATGTTTCGGGAAGTACGGTGGTATGCACGATGGAGGGCACGCGTCCGATTCTCGCGGAGGTTCAGGCGTTGGTAACGAAATCTTCTCTTTCCGCGCCGCGAAGAGTTGCCAACGGATTCGATTACAACCGCCTATATATGATTCTCGCGGTGTTGGAAAAGCGCACGGGATTCTCGTTCGGCGGTGTGGACGTATATGTAAACATAGTCGGCGGCTTGCGTATCGACGAGCCTGCCGCGGATTTAGCTGTTGCGATGGCACTGTATTCTGGGCTATGCGACAAGGTTATTCCCGAAAATCTGATGGTATTCGGCGAGGTGGGATTGGGCGGTGAAATCCGTTCGGTAAGCCGCGTCCGCGAGCGCGTCAAAGAGGGCGCGCGTTTGGGATTCACAAAATGCGTTATCCCGAAAAATTCCTTTTCGGCACTGTCCAAGGGCGACAACTACGGAATCGACATAATCGGCGCATCCACGCTGAGCGGCGCGTTTAAGGCAGTGGCAAAAGGTGAAAATAAATGAAAAAACGGCTGTTTTGTGCGACTGTTTTCGCGGCGGTTCTTATGGTGGAAATCTGCATTGCGCTGTGGGTTCACGACAGCTTTATCCGTCCGTATTTCGGAGATGTTCTGGCGGTAGTATGCGTGTATTTCCTCGCGAGGATTTTCCTGATTCAAAAACCGAAATACCTCTCGATTTATGTTACAATTTTCGCGTTTCTCGTTGAATTGATTCAGCTTACAAGCTTGTCCGAAATTCTCTCAAACGCGCTATCAATCATTGTCGGAGGGACGTTTGACATTTGCGACTTGTTGTGTTATACAATCGGAGGAGTGGTGTGTTTTTTTGCGGACAAAAAATTTTTTCGAAATTCCTGCAACGTTTCTTGAAAATCCGTGTATATGTGAGTGAAAGGCACAAAGGATAAAAACTCTCCGCCCTTCGACTGCGCAGTAACACAATGGAGGACACCATGAAATCAACGGAGCAGCGATTTGTCAAGCGTTTGAAAAACGGCGATACTGTCGCTTTGGGCAAAATAATCGACTCGTATTCGGGCTATGTCTGTACGGTTATTCGAAACTTCTCGCGCGGAATGCTGTCCGAACAGGACATTGACGAGCTGTGCGCGGACGTTTTCTTTAATCTGTGGGAACATCGCGAAACCCTGGATTCGGAGATCCCGCTGAAAGCGTACCTGTCGGCAATCGCGCGGAATGCCGTTAAGAACCGATTCAGGTCGCAAAAGCTGTTCACCGAAGACATATCCGAACTTGAGATAGCCGATATGTTTTCGGTCGAGGAAACAGCCGAACTAAACGAGATGATGAAAGCTCTGGACGATGCGCTTAAACAGCTCAAAAAGCGGGAACACGAGATTTTCCTGCGGTTCTATTTCTATGGTGAAAAATCCTCCGAAATCGCGAAAGAAACGGGCATTGCGGAAAGCTCCGTGCGCTCGCAGCTTTCGCGGACACGAACCAAACTAAAAGATTATCTGACGAAAAGGGGTTTTGATTATGGATAAATTTTTTAAGCATTGCAAAATGCACGATGTAGAGAATATCTCCAAGGAGCGAATCTCTGCAATCAAATCCTCTGTTCTGTCACAAGTGAACCAATCAGAGGAGGACATACCGATGAAAAAGCATTTCAGTGTAAAGCCGCTTATTATCGCGGCAGCAGTATCCGCAACAGCCGTTGCTTCCGTTGCAACCGCAAATGCCGCAACCGACGGCGCGATTATGGACGGAATTTCCAAGACCTTTATGCTTATGATCAACGGTCGCGAGGTTGAAGGAGAAGTCAAAATCACTTCCTACGCAACCGAGGACGGTGACTACCGCGATATAGAGCTTTCAATTCCTGACGAAGCTCTCATTGATGGCGAAAACAATGATGTTTACGTATCAGTAGACGAGGACGGAAACGTTAAACAATTTGACCCTTCCGAAGTTCTTAGCTATATTGCTGAATAAAAAAATCCCCCCGAATATCCGGGGGGATTTTTCAAACGGTTTCTTCCCGCATACGGCGACCCAAACCGGGTTATCGGAAGAAACGCAATTTAAGAAGTTTAATGGGGATTGTTTTGTCATTTCCGCTCTCTTGTCCGCATATAATCGGACTAGTACTGTTACGGAGGGGAAATTATGGGAGTTCGCGAAAAGCTGATTGAATTTGAGGAAAGCCAAGGCAAACGCTGCACGGTAACGCTTATCACTGAAAACGGCAAAACCACGGAATTGTCTGTGGAGAACTGCCGCTGCGTGAAAAATTGCGATGATAATTACATAGTGCTGTCGGTCTACGGAATGGATATCCGCGTGACGGGCGCGCCGCTGGAGCTGAATAATTTCGGCGTGGGGAGCGTGCGAATCACCGGGAAAATCCATTCGCTATCGTTTGATGAAACCTAAACTTAAAATCAACACAATAATAATGCAGGCAAATCCAAAACGCGAGTATCGCGGCATATCGCGCAGCGGTATGCCGCGATGCTCAGGCGAGTGTAGATGAGCGAAGCTCATTTACACGGTTTTGGATTTGCTATTAAAATAAGGAGAAAACTATGCGTGAACAAAATTCAAGCCTGCTTTGGGGTACAGTCGGTTTTTCGGGAATCGGCGGCTATCAGGAGAAAATGGTTTCCGAGTTGCTTGAAAACGGCATAACAATACGGAAAATCAAGTTTTCCGAGGGGTGTGTTTCCGGGCAGGTATCGCCACTCGATTACCCGACAGTCGCGCGGACGGCGGTGAAGCATGGAGTGCGAATCCGCTCGGGTAAACGCCGCGGGCTGTACTTCACTCTGCGGAAATACAAAACGCGCGTGGGTCTGTACATCGGATTCCTCATATTTGTATTTGTGATTTCGTTGTGGCAAACGCGCGTTCAGGATATTTCGGTAACGGGTGACGTCACGCAGAATCAGGCACTGCAAATCCTCTCTGAGTGCGGAATCATCGAGGGCGCGCCCATCGGAAACCTGAATATGTCCCGCGCCGAACACCGCCTTATGCTCGAAGTCGAGGACTGCGCGTGGGCGGACGTTTCCTGCGAGGGATTCAGGGTAAATGTTCAAGTGCAGAAGGGTGTTCCCAAACCCGAAATGGAGAGCAAAATCCCGTGCAACATAGTCGCGTCCCGCCCCGCGAAAATCGTGCGGCAAATCGTCCGCAACGGAAGTTCCGTGGTGGGCAACGGCAGCGGGGTAAACACTGGGGATATGCTGGTTACGGGTACCATGTTCGACCGCGAAAAGCACATTCTGATAGTACACGCGGACGCGGAAATCATCGGAGAATTTACCGAAACACGTGAATTTTATGTGCCGTATACAGAACAAATAAAATCCGCCGAAGGCGCGAAAAAGACGTTCAAGTACTTGATTCTCGGCGATGACGAATACCCGCTCTTCTGGGGAAAGAATGGCGCGGAAAATTCACTCTATACCGAGGAAACCCGCATTGTAACACTGTTCGGAAACGATACGCCGATGAAAATCAAAAGCGGGATCTACACCGAGTATGTGGAAAAGACTCTCACACGCTCCCCCGAAAACGCGGTCGCTGAGTTGCAAAGACAGCGCGACAATTACGCCGATAATTTCTACGCGGACTATGAGGTAATCTCCGCCGAGGAGTGCTACTTCCCCGATGAGAACGGCATTCGACTTGTCGTGACATACACGTTGCAGGGCAATATCGCTGTTCCGGTGGAAATCGAAGCGGATTTGGATTCCGAAATCCCGCCCGAAATTCCCAATGAAAATTCCGAAAGTCAGCCGGAAAGCTGAGCGATTTTCGCTTGAATCCTCTTATATTCAGCGGAAATCAAGGATGCGCCGCGCTGCTTGAGATACACCTCGCCGAGCAGCTTCCAGTAGAATTGCCGTGAGCTGAAAAACCGCTCCATCTCGCGCATTTGACGGTAGTCATATACCGTTGTGAGAAACATAATTTTCTCACGCTCGGTGGAGTTTTTCTCCAGACCGCCCATCATCAGAAAATCGTACATCGCGTTCAATACGATTCGCGCGTCCTCGGGCGGAAATTCGCCGCTCGTAACCGCCTCACACAGCCGCAGCGCATCGGAGATACGCGCCGAATCCCGCGCGCGCAGCCACACCGCTCGTTCATACACAAACAACGCGCGGCAGAGAGAATCCTTAACGCGCGCGTCAAGGTGATTTCGCAAAACGAACAGCATTCCGCGCGAGAGGTTCTTGTCGGGATCGCTCGGACGGCTTCCCACCGCGAATTGAGTGGTTTCGTGATCCAAACGCGCCGCGTCCGTAAACGGCGCGTTTTCCACGTTCAAACAGTGCGCGAAAATCTGCGCGGCGGTGAGCTTAAGTTCTGGGAAACCCGCAGCGAGTTTCTCGAAAAATCCGACCGTGTAGCTTGGCGAAACGAACCGCCCGCCCTTCGAGAGAAACTTCTTGAGAATATCCAGCGCGTATTCCAGTGCAGCCGTTGCCATCTTCCAGTCGCTTTGAGAGCGGATTTCCGCTGTACATTCGGTAAGATAACGCTCCCAGTTTTCGGTATCGCGAATCCGCAGAATCCCCGAAATCATCAGTCCACAGCGGCTCTCAAAATCTCTCGGACACCAATCCAACGCGCGCGAAAACGCCTGAAACGCGCCCGAAAAATCCCACTTCCCGAGAAACTCCTGCGCCACAGCGCGCTCCTTTTGGCATTCGTCCAAGCCGTACGTATCCTCGTAAGCATCGTCCTCGTCAATCAACTCGCTTAAATCCACTTCCAGAACATACTCGTCGGGAATTGATGCACGAAGTCCGTTCAGCAGCTCCTCGCGCGCCTCGGAGTACAGAATATGCGTGCCGCAGTAGCAGCAGAATCCGCTGTCAAACTCCGAATCCAGCATTATCATACGTTCGCACTTTGGACAAACGCAATATTCCAACATTATGTAATTCTCCAATCAATCGGCTCAATGCCGTTTTTCTGTAAAAACTCGTTTGTCTTAGCGAAATGTCCGCAGCCGAAAAAACCGTTGTATGCCGACAACGGGCTTGGGTGAGCGCACTCCAGAACCAGATGTGCGGGGTTTTTGATGAGCTTCTTTTTAGCCCGCGCGTTTCCGCCCCACAACAGGAATACAATTGGTGTTTCGCGATTATTCAGCAGCTCGATTATGCGGTCGGTGAGGATCTCCCAGCCGTGCCCGCGGTGAGAATTCGGCGAACCCTCGCGCACGGTAAGAACGGTATTAAGCAGCAAAACGCCGCTTTTCGCCCACGCGGTAAGCTCCCCGTGCGACGGAATCGGAATACCAAGCTCTGTGTTCAGCTCCTTGAAGATGTTCACGAGCGATGGCGGCGGAGGTGTTCCCTTTCGCACGGAAAAGCACATTCCGTGCGCCTGACCCTCGCCGTGATACGGGTCTTGCCCGAGGATTACCGCTTTCACGTCCGCATACGGAGTGGCTCTCAGCGCATTGAATATATCGCTCATCGGCGGGTAGATTTTTCGCGAATTGTACTCCGAAATCAGAAATTGCCGCAAATTCAAATAGTACTCCTTATTGAACTCATCAGAGAGGAGCGAATCCCAATCGTTGCCTATATTTACCATCATTTCCTCCTTATTTTAATCTGCTTTCTTCGTTATTGACTTTATCTTATTTACGACGATTTTTTATGTTCACGTTTTTGCTTCGCTTCTGCTTGCACGAAAAACCGAACGAACCGACCTTCTTCCCAAGTGCGAAATACGTGCCGTGCGCATAAGCAAGCAGTCCCGCCTGCTCGATTTTAAGCCGTCCGCGCTCGTCCAACAGCGATTTGTCAATATTCACGGCGACAATATCCGCAAGGAACATATCGTGTGAGCCTTGCGGAATCACATCAAACACCTTGCATTCCAACGTAATGCGGCTCTGCTCTATCTGCGGCGCGGAGATTTTGGAACAAGGCGCGGCAATAAGCCTTTTTTCGGAGAGTTTATCCTCGTTCTTTCCCGATTTTATCCCGCAGTAATCCAACGCGCGAACCAACGTTGACGGCAGCATATTCACCGCAAATTCGCCCGAATCCTTGATAATGTCATAGGAGTGTCGCTCTGGACGAATCGAAATATACGTTCGTGGCGGGTCGGAGCTGATGATCCCCGTCCACGCGATTGTAAGCGCTGTGGGCTTCTCCATCGTTCCACAGGATACCAGCACTGCCGGAACGGGCGATAAAAGAGTTCCGCCCTTCCAAGTAACTTTTTCCATATTTTAATAGCAAATTCAAAAGCGTTCGCGTTTTGAATTTGCACTTCCCCCTTTTCTTTGAATTAAATTATAACGCTATATATAATTTTACCACAAAATCCCCAACTTTTCAAGACGTTTTCGTGCAATTTTTCCGCAAAAGTAATCCCCTCCAAGTTGGAGGGGATTTTCTATCGCTTACTTCATTTTTCTGCGCCTTGCCGCAACAGCTACGGTAGCCGCTCCCACGAGAGCAATGGGTGCTAGGAAGCACACTCCCGTGTTGGGGTTATCCTCCGGCTTGCTATCGGTCGTGCTTGATTCGGGGTCATTCAACTCTCTGTCACTTGATTCCGGCTCACTGGATTCGGGTTCACTCGATTCCGGATCGCTTGATTCAGGCTCACTGGATTCGGGTTCGCTCGATTCCGGATCACTCGATTCGGGGTCGGATTCAATAGGATCATCAGTATTGGGGGTTGGAGGCGGAGATGGCGGATTGCTCGAATTTACAGGCGGAGTGGGATTTTCTGGCGATGTAGTGGTGCTCGGTTCGCTGGACGATGATGGAGGATTCAAGTCGTCCAATTCTCCTTTGGGGACGACAGGATAATTTTGAATCTCCTTTTGTCCGGTCTGATTACCGTATATACCGGAAGACGTTGGGGAAGAAATATCACTTTCATCTCTATACGTTCGATTTGTACCATCAAGGAGGTAGTTTGCGGTAAATTCATAACCCTTAGCTTCCATTATGGAAAAGTCATAATAATAACGAGTCATATAGTTATAGTATACTTCGCCCTTTACGGGGATATTAACAATATCAACGCTGCCATCGACTCTTGTTATTCTGTCTATATCCACGTCAGAGATAAACTTCTCCGGAATGGCAATATTAAGAGATTTCCCATCTTTGGATGTCGGCTCGTTGTAAAGCGTAACATAAAACAATGTATTATAAAAAGAACATCTGTTACTCAAAGCATTAAATTCATTGGAATTCAATACTTCATACCAAAGTTCACTTAGTCTTGGGTCGTGATTGTCGTTTACAAAATCTTGCCACTCCATATAAGACTCGGAATCTTGCTCCCACTTAGCGTAGTCCTTTTCCCACTGATTGTGCTCTTTTTCCCACAGTTTGTGGTCTCTTTCCCACAGCTTGTGACCGGCTGCAAATAATTCCTCATCAATGGTTCCATCTTCATAATTTTTAAAAGTTATGTTACGATACTCATAATTACTGTAATAACTACCGTCTTCTTTAGTGGGTTCTTTGGGTTCAAAGGGTTCATAGGGTCTGCTGGACTCGGTTACAATAATTTGACCTTTATATGTCAAATCCAAGTTTTCTTCTGCCAACTTTTCTTGAAACATCTCAGCAGTTTTCTCGTTCAAAAAATCATACTTTTCATTTGATTCCATCTGCCCATACGAGAAGGCTGTTACCTCAGGCGGAACCCAAACTGTGACTGTTTCCGAATCTCCACTTCCACTCGATGCCGCCAACAAACTCAAGGATTGTTTGTCAACTGCGGATTTGGAATTTTGGGGCGGATTAGGAGGGTCTTGCGTGCTATGCTCGGTGTCAATCTCGATTTTAATGTTCGTACCTATGCCACGGGATTCGTTAACATAATAACCTATGTATTTAAGTTTTTTGCACTTATAAAATGCGCCCGGCGCAACATTACCCACATACGGCGAAAGGATAACGCCCTCAAGCCACGAACAATTGCGGAACGCACCCTCTGCAATCGTATGCTTTGGAATCGAGGAATTGTAACCACTGGAATAATTTCCACTACGCGGAAAGTGAACCTCCATAAGCGACAAGCAGTTGAAAAACGCGTACTTTTCAATGTTTGTCAGCTGATTGCACGATGACATATCCACACCGTAAAGAGACGCACAGTTTGCGAAGGCATACTCACCAATAGTTTTAACCTTTTCAGGAAAACTAAAAGCCGCAAGTTTCTCGCAGCCATAAAAAGCACGCTTGCCAATCGTCTCTAAGCTTGAACTATTTTTGTCCTCGAACTTTATGCCGTGAAGCCATATAATTGTATCGGTATTGTTGGTTTCCTCATTCGGCTTTTCTTCGGTTTTTCCGAGATTTATGCAGCCCTCAAACGCGCTTTCGCCAATCTCTTCCAACGCATTACCAAAGACAATGTCCATAAGACCCGTGCAGCCCTGAAACGCGCTCTTGCCAATTTCCGTCACATATGAGTCGTAACGTGATGGACCATCATATGAGTAAAAAATTAATTTCGATATGGAAGTACAGCCCTTAAACGCGCTCTCGCCAATTTCCCCCACCATTGTTCTACTAAAATCCAATTGCGATATGGAAGTACAACCCTCAAACGCGCTCTTTCCAATCGTTATCAAAGAACCCCAATGCTCATTTTGGAAAACAACATCAACAAGTGATGTGCAGCCCTTAAACGCATTTTCGCCAATTACGGATATTGAGTTCTTAAACTCAACCCTCTCAATGCTTGTAAAGCCCTCAAATGCTCCGGCGGGGACTTCTCCCCCATTTGCATCGGAAAAATTATCAAACGATATTATCTTAATATCGTCACGATTTATTCTTGTGTCTGCTTTCCAATTCTCGAATCCATTGAGATTGTTGATATACAGACACTTACTATTGACACCATAAGCATAAGTCCCGTCTTCATCTTTAATCTGTGGTTCCTGCTCCGGTTCAGCATACGCTGCCAAGGTTGCACCCGCAGCCATAACGGCAACGGACGATGCTGTTAAAACAGCCATTAATTTCTTTTTCATAACAATCACCTCAAATTTGTTCAAAAAGATTGCGCAGTTTTTGTATGTCTAATATAATTATAAACCGTTTCGCACGGATTTGTCAATAGTTTTTCTCAGCAAAAGCAAAAGTTTGTGAAAACTGCACAAACTTTCGTCACAACCTTTATTTAACTTTCTGAAATCCGAGATTTCCGAAACTTTTTTATATTATAGCATACTTTCACCGCTTTGTCAAGGGGAATATGCATTAAATTAACCAAAAACACATACCAATTCCCGACAAGTTTAATCCGACTTCCGCAAAAGAAATCCCCTCCGAGTTTGGAGGGGATTTCTAAGGCTTATTTCATTTTTCTGCGCCTTGCCGCAACGACTGCAACAGCCGCGCCTACGAGAGCTATCGGAGCTAAAAAGGGCGCTCCGGTGGGAGGGTTATTCTCTGGATTGCTGTCGGGCGTACTGGATTTGGGTTCGCTCGATTCCGGCTCACTTGAGTCAGATTCGCTCGATTCCGACTCACTGGATTCGGGGTCGCTTGATTCCGGCTCACTCGATTCGGGGTCGGATTCAATAGGATCATCGGTATTGGGGGTCGGAGGCGGAGATGGCGGATTGCTCGGATTTACAGGTTTGGGAGGTTTTTCCGGCGATGTAGTGGTGCTGCTCGGATTGCTGGACGATGAGGTAGAATTCAAGTCGTCCAAAGGTCCTGTGGGGATAACAGGATATTGTTTAATTAGCGTTTCTCCGGTGGTAGTGCCGTATAACCCGGAAGCCTTCGGGTCGTCAATATCGTTCTCACTTCTGTATGTTCGATTCGTCTTCTCTCCAAGAAGCGAGTTTGCGACAAATTCATAACCCTTATCCTCCATTATGGAGAAGTCGTAATAATAATAAGAACTCATTCCCTTTTGTACTTTGCCTTTTAAGGGAATATCAACCGATTCAACGCTGCTGTCGGTTTTGGTTATATTGTATATATCCACTTCATTGCTAAACTTCTCCGGAAGAACATAATTAAGAGAATCCCCGTCCTTGGACATCGGCTCGTTAAGAAGCGTAACATTAAACAGCGTCTCCTTAAATCTGGCTGTCGTACCGGAAGATATGAGATCCCAAAGCTCACTTACACCGTTTTTTTCCAAAAAATCTACCCACGCGTCATAAGCGGCTTTTTCCTGCTCATAATCCGCTTTCTCTTGTTCCCATTTTGGGCGCTCCTCCTCATACAATGCCATAACCTCATCAAAAGTAAGGTCATTTTTACCATTATAACTGTCTCTTCTAGACATCTCCGAGCCCACGAGAGGCTCATGGATCTCGTATGCCGTCTTCTGCTTGAAAAAAAGAGGGGGGGGGGGGGGGGGGGGGGGGGGGGGGGGGGGGGGGGGGGGGG
>CAMWMN010000035.1 GCA_947175385.1 uncultured Clostridia bacterium
GTATACGCATAATATTTTTGAAAAATTTTGAAAAACCTATTGACAAAAAATGTTTTTTGTGATATAATAGTTTTCGTTAAGTTGATTGACAGCTTGTCGTCAATTTTTGAAATATTGGGGCGTCGCCAAGTGGTAAGGCAGTGGACTCTGACTCCACCATTCCGAGGGTTCAAATCCTTCCGCCCCAACCATATGAAATGCCCCTACGCTTTGCGTAGGGGCATTTCATATTTTTTGAAAAGGTTGCGTAGAAGCCTACGCAGAATGTTAGCAAGCCATAGAACGTATACGTATATGTTTCATAAGTTGAAGTGATTCCCCGCTAAGCCGAGAGCTTAACGGGGAATCAATATGTCATCTGTCCGATATTCCAATTTCACTCAACCATTTGTTCATCTCATCTTTTGAAGTGTTTCCGCCGAACCGTTTGCCGCTCTTCCACTCAGCAGAACAAAGCGAATGAAGATCATCAGCGCTTGATCCAATGCCGCTGCTGTGAGAGGTGCAGAACGGCACTATTGTCTTTTCCGAAAAGTCATAGCTTTCAATGAACGTGCTGATAATTCGCGGGGCTTGCCCGTGCCAAATCGGATATCCGAGAATGATCGTGTCATAGTCGGACATATTGTTGATTCCTCCCGAAATCGTGGGGCGAACCGAGGGATCGTTCTGCTCTTGATCGGCGCGCCCGTTGGTATAATACGCGAGGTCGGCTTCGGTGTATGGCTCAGCGGGAACTATCTCATAAATATCCGCGTTGAGTATATCCGCCGCATATTCGGCAAGCGTTTTCGTTGTGTTGGTACACGAAAAATATACCACCAGTGTTTTCGTTTTGTTCTCCTCTGTTGGCTTGGGTTGAGAATCGGAAACGGGTAGTGAGCTTTCGGGAACGCTTTCCGAAATATCACTATCATTTTTTTCGCTTGATGTGGATTCTGTCGAACCGCTTGCGGAATTTTGCTCCAGCATTTGGCTCTCACTGCTCGAATTGCTTTGCGTTGAGGATATAAGCCCCTCCGACAATGACGGATTATCGGTAACCGTTTCCGAATCGTTTGCGGAACACCCCGCAACAAATACCGTTAGTGAGAGGAATAACGCTGCAAGAAATTTTTTCATATCAATTGCTCCTTTCGTTGAGTGCCTATAAATCAATACCAATCATGCTTTTCGTTACGGTCGAGAGCGTTAATGCGCTCCATTTCGTCCTCGGACAGCTCAAAATCGTACAGATCTGTGTTCTCTTTGATATGTTCGGGATTGCTCGAACCGGGAATCACCACAACACCTTTTTGCAGATTCCAACGGAGAATAACCTGTGCGGAGGATTTTCCGTGCGCGGCGGCGATTGCTGAGATGGTTTCATCGCCGAGCAGCTCGGAAGTATGCCCTCTGCCGCCAAGCGGATACCAACCCTGAACGGTGATTCCCAAGCTCTGAATATACGGGATAACATCGTTTTCCTGATAGTACGGGTGTATCTCGTTCTGAACAAGGGCAGGCTTTATTGTAACCTGCGGAAGAAATTCACCAAGTTCCTTGACATACCAATTCGACAAGCCAAGCGAACGTATCTTTCCGCTTTCGACATGTTTCTCCATTGCCTTGTACGCTTTTACATCGTCCGTACCGGGGTGGTGAAGCAGCATCATATCAACGTAATCAATATTAAGCTTTTCAAGCGCCTGTTCGATAGCCTTTTCAGGTTCGGAGAACTGGTTCGGATACAGCTTTGTTATAACGAATATCTCCTCGCGCGGGATACCCGATTCGCGTATTGCTCTGCCAACCTCATCCTCGTTGTGGTACATATATGCCGTGTCTATAAGCCGCACTCCGCTTTGCAGAGCCGCCGTTACCGATTCAAAACAGTTATCGCCCGTAAGACTGTATGTTCCGAGTCCGTTTATCGGCATTATATAGCCGCTGTTGAGTGTCACGGTTTTGGTTGTGAAATCAAACATACCGGGATTCTCCTTTGTTTCCTGATTGCTTTCCGAGGGATTATCCGTTGAATTTCCGCCGCTGTTCTCCGTTGAAACATATGGATTGTCACCCGAGCTGCTTGTTGGTGTTGTCGAGTTTACGGAAATATTGGTTGAACCGGATATAGTTGATGGGTTTGAAACGCTTGAAGGCTCATTCGCGCAGGAGGAAAGCGAAAGCACAAGTGCAATAGCCAACGCGGTTTTACATAATTTCTTCACATCTTTCCTCCTTTGAGTCAATCGTTCTTATCACTCTTGCGGGAACACCGCCCACTATCGTCAGCGGCGGAACATCGCGCGTTACCACTGCTCCCGCTGCAACGACTGCCCAGTCACCGATAGTAACTCCACCGAGAATCGTTGAATTAGATCCTACCCACACGCTTTTTCCGAGCTTTATCGGCGCATAGTGATTTATGCGGTTATTTTGTGGATATAAATCGTGATTGATTGTTGCCAGTACCACATTATGCCCGATAAGGCAGCCATCGCCGATCTCTATACCGCCTTGGTCTTGAAAGTGACAGCCCGAATTGATAAACACGTTCTTCCCTATTGTAATGTTCTTGCCGAAATCGGTGTAAAACGGCGGGAACATTCTGAATGTGTCATCAATCTTTTTGCCCGTCAGTTCCGTCATAATTTCCCGAATCTCTTCGGGGGTATGATACTTGTTATTCAGCTCCATAGTAACGCGTATAGCGTCCTGAAAAAGATTTTTGGTAAATTCCTCGTCATCGAGTCTTTCCTTTGCGTCCTCTCTGAAGCTGTCAATAACGTCTTGTACAGTCATACAAACATCTCCTTTTCTTCATTATACTACAACTGTGTAAAAATATCAAATACGTATATTAAATGGGAACCCATAATTAAAAGGTATCGGAAAACATGACGTATCGGTTTATGACGCTTAAAGGGATTCATACTAATTCGCAATCGTAGTATAGACAAGATTTGCGGAGAGACCGCGCTTAGCGTAAGGAAAAGCGACGCAGGCGTACTGTATGTACGCCAGGGAGTTTTGACGAAGCGATAAGTGTGGGATTTTCGCAAAGATGTCTATACGTAGATTGTGAATTAGTATCATCAACAATTCAGGAAAAGTAATTCTTCAGCTCTTTGACCAGAAGCTCCGCGATAGGCGAGAACATCTGATATTTTTTCCAGATAATGAACATCTTGGTTTCAAGCCGCGGCTCAAGCGGACGAAAGCACAATCCGCTTGCCTCGCTTGTATCGACAAGCCCGTCAAATGTGAGCATATAGCCAAGTCCCTCTTTAACGAATATCGAGCCGTTGTAACAAAGATTTAACGTTCCCGAGAAATTCAGCATATCCGCCTTTTCTCCGCACCAACGGGGAATATCCGCTCTCATCGCCTGCCCCGAACAGATAAGCGGCAGTCCGTACAGATCGTTCGGACGAACTGACTTTTTACGCGCCAAAGGACTGTCATTCCGCATAACAACGCCCCATACGTCTGCCCCCGGAATCTCGATGTAATTGTATTTGGACAGATCGGGCGGTTCAACAATAAACGCCAAATCAAGCAGTCCCTTATCCAGTTTTTCGGCGACCTGCTCGGTGTTGCCGCTCGAAAGATGATAACGGAGCAATGGATATTTTTCTCTGAACGTTCCTATTACCCTCGCAAGATGACATATATGCTCCGATTCCGCGCAGCCTATGTGAATTTCGCCGCCGTTCATTTCTCCAAGAGCGCCGAACTCGGAGGCGGTTTTGTCTACTATATCAAGTATGTCCTCCGTGCGCTGTCTTAACAACATTCCCGCGTCGGTTAGCTTTAGTCCACTTCGGTTTCGTTGAAACAGTTTCTGACCAAGTTCCTCTTCAAGCGCTTTCATTTCCTTTGAAAGCGACGGCTGCGATATATGCAGAGTTTCCGCGGCGCGGGTCATATTTCCCTCGCGCGCGATCTCCAAAAAATAACGTAAAATTCTTATCTCCATATTAACACCCCTTTATATTATAGCACACTGAATTATTCCTGTCAAGAATAATTAAAAATATAAAATAGATATTTGACATATTGCAAAATAGGGTTTATAATAATATCAAAAGCAAGCAACGGAGGCGGTGATATGGCTGATTTTTCGGACAGATACGGCATTATATTTCAGAACCTTATTGACGCAGGGTGCGACGACTCTTTTGCGGAAGAGTACACTCGGCTGATACTTGACGGAAAAATGCAGTCTGTGCTCAATACTCTCGGGAAACACCGCAAGCATTTGCTTGACGAGGTTCACACAAATCAAAAACGAATTGACTGTCTCGATCATCTGATATATAAAATCGAGAAGTCGGAGCTGTAAGAAAGGCAGGTTTTTTATTATGGAAAACGCAAAATTGAATTTGACAAGCGAATGGGATAAGACTTTCCCGAAAAGCGACAAAGTAAACCACAGCAAGGTAACGTTCCACAACCGCTACGGCATTACGCTGGCAGCGGATATGTACGTACCGAAGAACGCGAATGGTAAACTCGCAGCTATCGCGGTGTGCGGACCGTTCGGCGCCGTCAAAGAACAGTCCTCGGGACTATACGCGCAGACAATGGCGGAGCGTGGATTTGTAACTATAGCGTTCGACCCGTCTTTTACAGGCGAGAGCGGAGGCGAGCCACGCTATATGGCATCTCCAGATATCAACACCGAGGATTTTCAGGCGGCTGTGGATTTCCTCTCCGTGCAGGAAAACGTTGACCCCCAAAAGATCGGGATCATCGGAATATGCGGGTGGGGCGGTCTGGCGCTGAACGCGGCGGCTATCGATACCAGAATCAAGGCGGCTGTCGCATCCACTATGTACGATATGAGCCGTGTCAACACAAACGGATATTTTGACGCGGAAAACAGCGAACAGGCGCGTTATGAAAAGCGCAAGGCGCTCAATGCTCAGCGCACTGCCGAGTACAAGAGCGGAACTTACGAGCTTGGCGGCGGCGTAGTCGATCCGCTGCCCGAAGACGCGCCGTTCTTTGTTAAGGATTACTACGATTATTACAAGACCAAACGCGGCTATCACGCACGCTCACTCAACTCCAACGGCGGCTGGAACAAAACGGGTTGTATGTCGTTTATGAATATGCCGCTGCTGCGTTACACGAACGAGATACGCAGTGCGGTGCTGATAATGCACGGCGAAAAGGCACACTCGTGCTATTTCAGCAAGGACGCATTTGCCGCTATGATGAATGGAAATCCCGTTCCCGAAAATAAAGAGCTTCTCATAATTCCGAATGCCGTTCACACCGATCTCTACGACAGGACGGATATTATTCCGTTTGACAAGCTCGAAAAATTCTTCGGTGATAATTTGAAGTAACGGAGGCAATATGAATATTCTTGTATTGAATGGAAGTCCTCGTCCCAATGGCAGCACAAAGAAAATGGTTGAGGCATTCCGCGGCGGCGCGGAATCGGCAGGGCATACCGTGAGTGTTGTCGATGTCTGCAAAATGAAAATATCGGGCTGTATCGCCTGTGAATACTGTCATACAAAAGGTCACGGCGAGTGCGTTCAAAAGGACGATATGGCTAAGATATACGCTTTGCTCAAAGAAACGGAAATGCTTGTTATTGCGTCGCCGATATACTACCACGGGATAACGGGGCAGCTCAAATGCGTTATCGACAGATTTTACTCGGCTGCCTATCCGAAAAAGCCAGAAAAGCTAAAAAAGGTCGCTATGTTTTTGAGTTCGGGAGACCCCGAAATGTATGAGGGCGCGCTGTTCTCGTACAAAGGAGATTTTTTGGATTATCTCGGGCTTGAAGATATGGGAGTGTTCACGGCGCACGGCGAAGAAAACGGTTCAGCCGCAATGCTTAAAGAGCTTGAAAACTTTGGGAAATCGTTGAGATAATGGTGACAAAATGAAAAGATCACTGAAAATATGTATAGCAATGCTTATTGTGATGATGACAGGGTGCAATATGAATGACGATCATTTAACGGCAACAAGTTCTGTGGAGGAAAGCATTTCGCAAATAAGTTCTTTCATTTCTTCGGAAACAAGTTCGGAGGAAATAAACGCTCCCGAAAATAATTCATCGCAGACAAGTACAACAGATAATTCACAAGCTATACCGTATGACGGAAACTATCCTCAACACTCACCTTTAGGAGTTGGAATAGGCACTGTGCCGGGGCACGTTGTCTGGGCATACGATCCCGATTCGGTGGAATGGGACGGGAACGGCTATTGGTGGGAGACCGATCATTTCAACGAGGCGGTTATCCTTAAAATGGTGAACGACAGCATTGCTTCTCTCGGAGGTAAAGATACCGCTAAAGACGGCTGGAACGCGCTGTTTGCGTCAAATAAAAATTCGCGCGGTATGAACGGCGGATATACAAAGGGCGAAAAGATCGCAATTAAAGCGAATATCAACGGCTCGGCGGTGTTCGATGACGACACATCGGGTGAAACGAATATGAGCTATACAAATCCCGTGCTTTTGAAAGCGCTGTTGACTTCGCTTGTCGAGGATGGAGGCGCGGAGCCGTCCGATATAACCGTTTACGATGTTTCACGGCTTTTCCCCGATTATATGATGAAAATGTGTACCGAGGGAGAACTGAACGGTGTTCGGTTTGTCGGGCGAAACAACGGCATAGCCGATGAAAATGCACCGATAAATTGGTCGCACGAATTCGGCGGAAAAGTGAATTACCTGCCCGTATGCGCTACCGAAGCCGATTATCTGATAAATCTCGCTAATCTGAAAGGTCACAGCTACGGAATAACATTATGCGGCAAGAACCATTTCGGGTCGTTTATCAGCGGAAACGCTATGCGTCCACCCGAGGGCGCAAATCTTCACCAATGGCTTACAAAATCGGAAATGAGCGTTTACAGTCCGCTTGTCGATCTAATGGCTAATGCCGACCTCGGCGGAAAAACGGTTTTGTATATGCTGGACGCGCTTATCTGCGCTCCGAGCGAGGGCGCGTCGATCACCGCGCAAAATTCCAAATGGCAGCAAACTCCGTTCAACAACGATTACACCTCAAGTATTTTTGTATCTCAAGATCCCGTTGCAATTGACTCTGTCGGCGCTGATTTCTTGAATAACGAACCGTCGATCACAAACAGCAACTACGCGGCGGCTGATATTACCAATGAGAACTATCTGCACGAAGCAGGGCTCGTCTCCGATTCGCCGTCGGGAACGGTCTACACGGACGGGAACGGTCACGCCGTTTCAAATCTCGGAGTACACGAGCATTGGAATAATTCCGAGCACAAGCTGTATTCCCGAAATCTCGGAAAAAGCGAGGGCATTGAACTTGTGAGGATAGGATAATATATTTCCCGAGCCGCAGAAATGCGGTTCGGGATTTTTCTTATATTGGTTAGGAAAATCGATTGTTCATTGTCGATTTTCTTTGTTTCGGCTTGAATTTTATCATTCGGTTTAGGTATGATAAATCATCAAATATAAGTATTTTACATTTCAAAAAAATAGTGTTATAATAATTGTAGGATCACTTTAGGAAGGAGCAGGATATGGAATATACAAAACTTGGCAATTCGGAGCTGAATGTTTCCCGCATTTGCATGGGCTGCATGGGGTTCGGGAATGCAGGAGCAGGACAGCATAGCTGGACGCTTGACGAGGAACACTCACGCGAAATAATCAAACGCGGTTTGGAGCTGGGAGTAAACTTTTTCGACACCGCTATCGCATATCAGAGCGGAACGAGCGAGCAGTATCTTGGATGCGCACTGAAGGATTTCGCAAAGCGTGAGGAAGTGGTGGTCGCGACAAAGTTCCTGCCGAGAACGACCGATGAGATCAATAACAGCATTTCCGGACAGCAGCATATCGCAAAAATGCTCGACAAGAGCCTGCAAAATCTCGGAATGGACTATGTTGATCTCTATATCTATCATATGTGGGACTACCAAACTCCCATATACGATATTCTGGAGGGTCTGTCGAATGCCGTCAAGGCGGGGAAAGCCCGCTATATCGGCATTTCCAACTGCTATGCTTGGCAGCTTGCTAAAGCGAACGCTCTTGCCGAAAAAGAGAATTTCCCGAAATTTGTTTCCGTACAAGGTCATTACAATCTGATATTCCGTGAGGAAGAACGTGAGATGACCCCTTTCTGTTATGAGGATAACATCGCGCTCACACCATATAGTGCATTGGCAAGCGGACGGCTCTCCCGAAAGCCCGGTGAGGACAGCAAACGTCTCCAAGAGGACAGCTACGCAAAATTCAAATACGACGCAACAAAGGAACAGGACGAGGTTATAATCCGCAGAGTAATTGAGATCGCCGAAAAGAGAAATGTAAGCATGACAGAGGTCTCGCTTGCGTGGCTGCTTACAAAGGTGACCTCCACCGTTGTGGGCGCTACAAAGCTAAGTCACATTGAAACCGCTGTAAAATCGGTGGAATTAAAGCTGACCGATGAGGAGATCACGTATCTCGAAGAACCTTATCTTCCTCACGCATTAGCCGGAGTAATGGCGCAGAACAAGCCCGAGCTTGCGCGGGAAAAGCACGTTTGGTCTACAGGCAATCAAAAAATATAATAACTTTTTCAGGAGGTAACTTAATGAGTACTAAAAACTTGGAAATGCCTAAAATAGCTCTTGGAGCGTGGGCTTGGGGAAATGATGGAACATTTGGCGGTACTTTGACCGAAAGCGAACTTCGTCCGGTATTTGATGAGGCTATGAAGAAAGGGTTGTATCTTTGGGATACGGCGTTTGTTTATGGAATGGGAACATCGGAGACCGTGCTCGGTAACTTCTTGAAGAACGTACATCGCGAGCAGTATCTGATATCGACAAAATTCACGCCGCAATGTGCCGATCCGAACGCCGAAAATGCTGTTACCGCAATGTATGAGGGCAGCGTACAAAGGCTTGGAACAGACTTTATGGACATCTATTGGATACACAATCCCTTGGGAGCGCCTAAGTGGATAACAGAGCTTATTCCTCTGGCGAAGAGCGGCAAGATCGGGAAGATAGGCGTATCAAATCATAATCTTGCCGAATTAAAGCAGGCAGAGGAAATTCTCGCAAAAGAGGGACTTCATATTTCCGCGGTGCAAAATCATTACAGTCTCTTGAACCGTTCCTCCGAAACTTCGGGTATCCTTGATTATTGCAAAGAAAAAGGGATCGTTTTTTTCTCGTATATGGTTCTGGAACAGGGGGCGCTGTCCGGGAAATACGATAAAGATCATCCGTTCCCGGAAGGCTCGGCAAGGGCTAAAGCGTACAATTCCGTTCTCGGAAAGTTCGATGAGTTACTTGAATGTTTGAAAAACATTGCGAACGCTCACAATGTGGGAATAGCGCAGATCCCCGTAGCATGGGCTGTTGCAAAGGGAACGCTGCCTATTATCGGCGTAACAAAAACATCTCATGTAGAGGACGCGGCCAAAGCGGCGGAGCTTGTTCTTTCCGCAAGTGAAATGGAGAATATCGAGTCTTGTGCGAAACGTGCGGATATTGACGTTATTCGTATGTGGGAAAAAGAAATGAAATAATCACGGAGGAGTGCATATAATGAGTGAAAAAATCGTACAGACCGCAGGACGTGAAAGCCTCGGTGAATTTGCGCCTATGTTCGCGCATTTAAATGATGATGTTCTGTTCGGCGAGGTTTGGAACGAGGGTTCCATATCAGTCAAAACAAGATGTATCATTACCGTTGTATCGCTTATGGCGACGGGCATCACCGATTCGTCGCTCGTTTATCATTTGCAGAACGCGAAAGCGCACGGCGTAACCAAGAGCGAGATCGCCGCAATCATTACTCACGCGACCATGTATGTTGGTTGGCCGAAAGGCTGGGCGGTGTTCCGTCTTGCAAAGGATGTGTGGAATGAGGAAACCGAAGCGGTAACCGAAAAAGACAAATATCAGAACACGATATTTTTCCCTATCGGCGAACCAAACAACGGCTTTGCGGAATATTTCGTGGGGCAGAGCTATCTTGCGCCGATATCAACACAGCAAATTCCCATTTACAACGTGACATTCGAGCCGCGCTGCCGAAATAACTGGCACATTCATCATGCAAAGAGCGGCGGCGGGCAAATGCTGATATGCGTTGGCGGCAGAGGCTATTATCGGGAATGGGGCAAGGACGCTGTGGAGATGATACCCGGAAGCGTTATCAACATTCCTGCCGGGGTGAAGCATTGGCACGGTGCGGCTCCCGATTCGTGGTTTTCACATCTCGCCGTTGAGATACCGGGTGAGGACGCTTCAAACGAATGGTGCGAACCCTTATCTGACGACGATTATGATAAGCTAAAATAATACCTCATTTTTGATTTTGGGTCGGAGTTCTCCGACCCGTTTTTTTGCGCTTATCATTCGCTTTGCGTATGATAAATCATTAAAAATAAGTATTTTACATTTTACAGATTTTGCTTTATAATATAAGTACAGTAAACACAAATCATGAGGTGATAACATTGACCGAATATGAAAAAAAGCAGTGCGGTGAAATATATGACGCGCGCGATCCCGAACTTAAAGCGCAGCAAAACCGCGCAAAAGACCTTATGCGCGAGTATAACAACATTTCCGCCGCCGATAATGATGAAAGGATACGAGTGTTAAAGCTGCTTATCGGACATCTCGGCGAAAATTCAAGGATCAATCAGCCGTTTTATGTCGATTACGGGAACAACATTTCGCTGGGTGACAACAGCTTGATAAATCTGAACTGCACGCTTCTCGACACAGGCGAAATAACGATCGGCAATAATACGCTTATAGGACCGGACGTAAAAATATATACTGCCACCCACCCGAAAAACGGTGTCGAACGGTTCTGGAATGAGGACGGCGTTATGGCGGTCAAAACTATGACAGCTCCCGTGAGGATCGGGGATTATGTGTGGATAGGCGGCGGTGCGGTAATACTGCCGGGCGTTACGATAGGAAATAACGTGGTTATTGGTGCGGGAAGCGTCGTTAAATCGTCTATTCCCGACAATGCCATTGCCTGCGGTAATTCTTGTACCGTAAAATCGTATAATCCACCATTAAAATAATTTGGAAAACGTAAGGGCTTTATGAAAAAGATTTTTGTTTAGTCTCGTTGGTTTCCGGTTTGTGTTCAAGATCGCAATGCGCAGAACAATATTTCAAGTCGGATATTCGGATTAAATTTGAAATAAAAAGGAGAATAACTATGAAAAAACGAATCACAATGATTTCTATTTTGCTTGCGGCGGCGCTGCTCAGCGGCTGTTCGGGAAATCCCGCACCGCCGTCCGTGCCAAGTATTAACACGTCCGGCAGTTCCTCAACAGGCAGTGTGTCCTCTGCGCCCGTATCTACAGGGAATCAATCATCAAGCGACGCTGCTCAATCTTCGGACAGCAGTTCGTCGGAGCCTCCCGCTCCACCCGCATCCACCGGAGCGCCGATAGTTTATATGACAACGAGCATAACTTCGCAGAGCCTTCTGGATATCTATGCGGCACTGAACGTCTCGCCGTCCGGAAAGATCGCTGTAAAGCTCTCCACGGGTGAGCCGGGCAGCAACTATCTGCGGACAGACCTTATCGGAGCGCTCGTACAGTCGTTTGACGATCCTACCATAGTTGAGTGCAATACGGCATACGGCGGTTCCCGCTCCAACACGGCAATGCATTATCAGGTAGCAAAGGATCACGGATATACCGATATTGCCAACGTTGATATCATGGACGAGAATGGTTCTATGACCCTGCCCGTAGTCGGAGGCAGCAACCTTACCGAAAACTATGTCGGTGAACACTTTGCAAATTACGATTATTATGTGGTACTCTCACACTTTAAAGGTCACGCTATGGCGGGCTATGGCGGAGCGATAAAGAATATCTCTATCGGAATAGCTTCGTCACAGGGCAAATCTCATATCCACAGCGGCGGCACAGGCGGCAGTATGTGGAGCGGTGACCAGGATGCGTTCCTGGAATCAATGGCGGAGGCGGGAAAGTCCGTCAGCGATTATCTTAACGGAAATATTTTATATATCAATGTTATGAACCGATTGTCGGTTGACTGTGATTGTGACGGAAATCCCGCCGAACCCGATATGCACGACATAGGTATCCTCGCGTCCTTTGATCCCGTGGCAGTCGATCAGGCTTGTATCGATCTTGTGTACGCCGCTTCGGATAGCGCATCTTTGGTAAGACGCATCGAATCCCGAAACGGTCTGCATACTTTGGAGCACGCCGAAAACATAGGGCTCGGCAGCCGTAAGTATGAACTTGTTTCGATAGACTGAGTGAGGTAAGATATGAAACGAGAGCTTACAAAAATTATAACGTTGTCTGCAATGTTTTTGGCAATAGGTTTAGTTTTGCCGTTTTTTACGGGACAGATAAAGCAGATCGGCAATATGCTGCTGCCAATGCATATTCCCGTACTGCTTTGCGGTCTGATATGCGGCTGGAAATACGGTGCGTGTATAGGATTTATTCTTCCGCTTATGCGCTCCGCGATATTCGGTATGCCCGTTCTCTTTCCGAACGCGGTATCAATGGCATTGGAGCTTGCAGCCTATGGCTTGGTAGTAGGAATAGTTTATGGCTTTTCAAAATGGAAGTGCGTGATAGCGCTTTACAGAGCGCTCATCATCGCAATGATAACAGGGCGCATTGTATGGGGCATAGCACAGCTATGTTTCCTCGGGATCACCGGAAATGCTTTTACATGGAAAGCATTTATATCCGGCGCTGTTCTGAATGCAATTCCCGGTATCATTATTCAGCTTATTCTGATACCTGCCATCATGATAGCGCTTGACAAAACAGGGCTTGTGAAATTCCAAAAGAAAAGAGCGTTAAAAATCGAAATACAATGATGAGGTCTGCGGAATATGGAAATTTTACAGCGTGAATTTATTTATATATGGTATTATTTCAGTGTTCAGTTAGAGCAGATATTCGGATATTGGGTACTCGGAATGGTGATCGGCTCGGCAATTTCCGTTTTCGGTAAAAAACATATACACGCGGCATTTTCGGCACTTGGGAACAAGAAACTCGGCGTTTTGGGGCTTATTCCCGCAAGTCTGCTTGGAATAGCCTCGCCTTTGTGTATGTACGGCACGATCCCTATCGCCGCGTCATTTTCCCAAAAGGGAATGCGCGATGATATGCTCGCTGCATTTATGATGAGTTCGATCTTACTTAATCCGCAATTGCTCATTTACAGTGCAGCACTCGGCACAACTGCAATTATAATACGATTTATCAGTTGTTTTCTGTGCGGGATAGCGGCGGGTCTGTTTGTACGCTTTTTCTATCGCGATAAGGGGTATTTTAATTTTAAAGGCTTTGAAGCCTCGGCAGGTCGCGATACCGACCCGAATTTGTTTTTACGGTTTATGAAAAATCTCGGCAGAAATATAAAAGCGACGGCGCTTTGGTTTTTGCTTGGAGTGCTTCTGTCGGCGCTGTTTCAGCGATATGTTCCCGCAGAGGGCTTCGGGAGGCTGTTCGGAGAAAACAACGGCTTTGGAGTACTTATGGCGGCAACAATCGGAGTACCGCTTTACGCGTGCGGCGGAGGAACTATCCCGTTGCTTCAGATGTGGCTTTTGAATGGTATGAGCATGGGTTCGGCTTCGGCGTTTATGATAACGGGTCCCGCGACTAAAATAACAAATCTCGGCGCACTGAAGATCGTACTCGGCGTAAAGCGGTTTGCGCTGTATATCTTGTTTGTGATACTGTTTTCTTTAGCTACCGGACTGCTTATCGATCTGATTATTTAGGGGGCTGACTGTATGAGAAATATTTTCATAAAAATATCGGCAATATTTTTGGCGATCTCTCTTTCCGCTTGTAACCGTGCCGACAGCATCGATATAACTTCACAAAGCCAAATATCCGAAAGTTCATCGGTTTCAAGCACATCACAGGGAAATGATAATTCAAGTAATATTTCCGGCGATGACGCAGACTCGAATATTTTGATAGCCTATTTCACATGGGCGGATAATGCTCATGTTGAAGAGCCCGACAAGGTGGATATCGACGCTACGACATCAGCGAGTGTTCTCGTTCCGGGCAACGCGGCTAAGATCGCCGATTGGATACATCGAGAAACGGGCGGAGATCTGTTCTCTATCATTGTTACCGAACCGTATTCAAGCGATTATAATGAATGCCTTGACAGAGCTGCCGATGAGAAAGCCAAAAACGCAAGACCGCAGCTCGCGGAGCATATTGATGATATGGAAAAATACGACATCGTGTTCCTCGGATTTCCTAATTGGTGGTATACGGTTCCTATGGCAATACACACTTTTTTGGAGGAATATGACTTTTCGGGAAAGACCATTATTCCATTTGTAACACATGGAACGGGCGGCTTGGCAAGTACAATAACGGATATTAAAGCCGATTTGCCCAAAGATGTTACTCTGCTTGATCCGATAGGGGTATATCGCCCCGAGGTCGATTCATCGCATGACAATGTAATTGAATGGTTAAAAACGCTTGATATTTTAAAGGAGGATCTATGAAACGTTTCGTAACAACGATATTGGCGGGAATTTTAGCGCTGTCGCTTGCGGGTTGCTCCAATGCGTCCGATCAGCAGTCCAAATTTTCTCAGCAAGGAAACAGCTCACCGCAAGGTAGCAGTTCGCAGCAGGAAAGTACAGGTTCGGAGCAGCCGAATACATCTTCGGCGAATGTTTCCGATAATTCCGATGCTTCGGACATTCAGCAGGAGGTAGTAAATATGCCGGAAGGTTTTGTATTGATAAATGGCGGCACCTTTGAAATGGGCAGTCCCGCAACGGAGGCTTGGCGCTCCGATGACGAAACTCAGCACACCGTTACAGTAAGCGACTTTTATATCGGCGTTTACGAGATCACGCAAGCCGAATACAGTGAGGTCACGGGGCAAAATCCGAGCAATTTCAGCGGCGACGATCTGCCCGTCGAGAACGTCTCGTGGCTCGAAGCGGTTCGTTTCTGTAACGCGCGCAGCAAAAAGGAAAACCTTACGCCCGCTTACACAATAGACGGAAATAAGGTCACATGGGACAGAAGCGCCGACGGCTACCGTCTGCCTACCGAAGCGGAGTGGGAGTACGCTTGCCGCGCGGGAACGACTACTCCGTTCAACACTGAAAATTCAATAAGCGCGGAGGAAGCTAATTATTACGGGCATTATCCTTATGAAATAGAGGGCAATTATTTCACGCAGGAAAACCTTACGACAAAGCCGGGACAATACCGTCAGACCACGGTCGCGGTAAACAGCTTTTCGCCGAACAAATGGGGTCTTTACAATATGCACGGCAATGTCGGCGAGTGGGTATGGGATTATTACGGAGCATATCCCACGGAGGCGCAGACCGATCCCGCGGGCGCGGAGAGCGGTACGCTGCGTGTATATCGTGGAGGCGGCTGGAATGATTTCGCGAAGAATATGCGCAGCGCGTACCGTGCTACTCTTGCCGAGGATAAGGGCAGCTTCAACATCGGTATCCGACTTGTGAGGAATGCCGTAAAGGGATCGGGAAGCATAACGAGCGAGGGTTCACAAAATACCTCGGGCAGCGGAAACAATGTTCTGATAGCGTTCTTCTCGTGGGGCGGCAACACGCGCGGCATCGCGAATGAGATACGCTCGCAGACGGGTGCAGACTTCTTTGAGATAGAGCTTGTAAACCCCTATTCCAACGATTACAACACCGTTCTTGACGAGGCACAGCGCGATCAGAATGTACAAGCTCGTCCCGAGATAAAGAACAAGGTCGAGAATATCGCGCAATACGACACGATAATTCTCGGTTATCCGAATTGGTGGGCTTCTATCCCGATGCCGATAGCGACGTTCCTGGAGGAATACGATCTTTCGGGAAAGACGATAATCCCGTTCTGCTCGCACGGCGGTGGTCGTTTCGGACAGAGCCTTACTGCGATAACAAAGCTCGCGCCAAATGCCACAATGGGTGAGGCGCTGTCGATACACTATTCGGGCGGCTCGAGTATGCCGGGCGATGTTTCCGCGTGGCTTGACGCAAACAATATTCCAAGAAATTAACGGAGGTCTTTACTATGAAGAAGAATATCGGAAATGCACTTGCACTATATCCCACGCCGCTTGTGGTAGTGGGAGCTATGGTAGACGGCAAGCCCAATTGGGTGCTTGTCAGACATATCGGTATCATCGGTCACGACCGCGTAATGGTGAGCCTTGCACAGCCGCACTATACGAACAAGGGAATTAAGGAAACAAAAAAGCTTTCAATAAATATTGTGGACGAGGCGCTCCTGCCGCTTGCAGACCGTTCGGGCTTCATAAGCGGCGCAAAGGAGGACAAATCGGAGCTGTTTAAATTCACGATGAGCGAAAACAACGTTCCGATGATAGACGACGCACCCGTTGTAATGGAATGTGAGGTCGACGTCATTTACGAGACCAAGGGCTTTGAGAGCTTCATCTGCAAGATCGCGAACACATTCGCGGAGGAAAAAGTCCTCACAGCGGACGGAAAGATAGACTACCGCGCACTCAAGCCGATACTGTTTGAAATGCCTACCTACGAATATCTGCGGACGGGCGACGTTATCGGGAAATGTAAAACTATCGGATAAGCAGCATCATAATGATATTCTTTCGGGGAACGATGAGTTAAAAAAGAGGATGTGATCGTATCGGAAGGATTTTGGTAATAGAGATCGCAGATTGGGAATCTCCAATTTTCGAGGAAATAACGAACGTTCTGAAAAAACATTCGGATTTTTATCACATCAGACCCGATGAAGAAACAATTATGTCACTGCCCGGCATAGAAATCAATCTCAACAGACGAAAAGTTTTCTGTAATCAACATGAAATATCACTGACTGTCAAAGAGTATGATATTCTGTGCCTGCTTGGAAAGAACCGCAGACAGGTGTTGACCTATGAGCAGCTATATCAAAAAGTGTGGGGTGTCAATGCGCTTGGAAATGAAAAAAAGATTGTTTGATTTCATATCCGCAATATCAAGAGCAAATTGTCCGTTAATTACTCTTCGCCCTCAGTAGAAATTGAAAATGTACGAGGAGTCGGATATCGTATGCTCTGACATCAATAAATGCTTTCTTCCTCCCTTTATAGAAACCCCTCGGTGGTGTATAATCACAACCGAGGGATTTTTCTTTGTCGTGCAAGTTCATACAAAGGACAGTTTCTCCAATTCAATGTTATCTGCTCAATTTTACTGTCAAGTTCTCCAATAGATCTGTGATTTTCGCATTAGATTACGGTGAGAATGTTCCAAGTTAGGCGGGAGTGGATTCCGGGCACCGAATGCTTCCAGATTACAAACACACAAATACTTTTTTCACAAAACGAACCCGCGGCAATGCTATAGCATTGCCGCGGGCTTTGTGCATATCCTGGCTTGTCTATATCGATTTGAATAACTTCTATATAGCTCTCATACTAGGGGAGGGTTTATTCTGCTTACGGTTCGATCTCGTTTTTATCGGTCACAGCATCCGGCTTCTTTGAGAAAAGGCGCAATATTTTCGCGATGTAGTATCCGATAAAAATCCATGTGCCCATCATCACGATATATTCCGCAAAAACAGCGAACGCCGATTTGTCGAAATCAAAGAACGCGAAATCGTTCTTTAAAAACATATACGAGAAAATGTCCGCCTTAATGAACAGAACCGCTCCGTACACGGCGACTGCTGCCGCAATTACACGCATCACCCATACGACCGCCGCGGGAGCTTTGCCCTTTGTGAGCTTGCGGAACAGACCGATGATCATTCCCCAATGCAGTCCCAAATGCAGGCTCATAAGGACAAAACCCCAATACGACGCGGCAAGGTGCATAGAACGCGCAAGCGCCATTCCCTTGCCGATGTGGAGGAAAGCAAAAACATTTCGTGACATCACTATACCGCTGTATCCAAGACAGAGTATTGCCGCAAGAACAGCAATGTTTACCAACACCGAAAATACCCGCTGCGGCTTGTACTTTCCCTTGAAAAGGCTTGCATACCACTTGTAATTCAGAATATTATGAACGATAAACAGCACCAGCATACCCGTGCCGAACCATTCATGAAGCACGTCTCCAACGACCTGATAAGCCATTAGCGCAAGCAGAACCGCTGTCATAAGAACGTCAATGAATATTTTTATTTTTTGCTTCATAACAGCACCTCACGATCAAGCCGCTATTGAAAATGTTACATTTTCTCTGCGCTCTAAACTGTTGAATACGCTGAGATCGGACGTTATTTTGCCAATAGGGATAACTTCGATAGTAAGATCCGTTTGATCGGTCTGTGCGTAAAAAACAGCCAATGAATTGAGAGAGGGACAATAAGACAAATCTCCGGTTTCAAAGTAAAGCTGCCCATCGGTGACTGTTTGCGGAGTAAAGTCAAGTCTGCCGTAATATTCTCTGCCGATGTACTCTTCCATTGAAATGGTAAATGGCATATTTTCGGCTATTTCCCCCGCTAACTCGGTATCATACAAAACACAATTCAGAGCAGTATCTCCGACAGAGATGTTTATAACTATCTGCGAATCCACGCCGTTATCGGAGGGTATATCGGATTTGGAAGTAATCGCTTCTTCCGTTTCAGTATTGCTTGAGGAAGAATCTGTTGTCGGTTCGTTTTGAGTATCCGAGCTTTCCTCCGACACGATATGAGCATTGCTGCTTTGTGTGTTGTCGGAGGATGTGATTAATGACGAATCCATATCGGAGTATATATGTGAGGTGCTCTCGGAGTCCTGCGGAACGCTTTGACAACCGCCAAGCGCCGCAGCCATAGTCATTGTTGATAAAGCACAGACTAATGTCTTAAATATTCGTTTCATTTTCGCCTCTTATAAGTTCAATCCAAGTCCGTTTATCCAGATTGATATATCGGAGTCCGACGCGCTGCCGTTTAAGCGTGTTCCGCTAAGCCAATTTCCGCTGCCCGCCTGTCTCTCGATATTGCTTGCGCTTGAACCTACACCACTGCTTGCGGAAGTGCAGAACGGTACAACAGTCTTGTCCGAAAAGCTGTAGCTCTCCACAAATGTACTCATGATTCTCGGTGCGTCGCCCCACCATATCGGATATCCGACAAACACGATGTCATACTGCTCCATATCCGCAACGCTGCCCGATATAGCGGGGCGCGCGTTAGGGTCGTTAATTTCAATAGACGAGCGGCTGCTGTCATTGTGATAATTCAGATCGTCGCTTGTGTACGGCTGCTGCGGAGTGATCTCGTACAGATCGGCGTTGACCGCGTTTGCGATTTTCTGAGCAACACCCTTTGTGGTATTGGTCGCCGAAAAACACGCTACAAGTATCTTTGTGCTCTCTGGTTCGGACAGCGTGTTCTCCTCCGTTGTCGTAGAAGTCGACCGTTCGGGAACAGCCTGCGACTGAGAATCGGTACTCTCGGTCGGTTTTTCCTCGACAGCCGAGTCATTCGTTGATGCTACAGAGGACCCCTTGGAAACAGATGAAGTCGTCTCATCGGAGCTTGTCAAAGAACTTTCAGGTACATTGGACGAGGTCTGCTCGGAATCTGTGCTGTTGAGAATGTCGGAGCTTTCAGCGGAAGAAGTGACGCTTGATGTTGAACTGCTGCTCTGTCCCGCTCCGTTTGAATATATGTTGGATATTCTGCTGCCGCTGCCGTCCGACGAACTGTTTCCGCAGGCCGTCAGCGAAAAGAGCATTGCAGCGGATATAATAAATGCCGATATTTTTTTCATAGTAATTTCTCCTCTCAAAGAAAAAAATAAATTCGGGATAATATCCCATTTACACTTTAATTATAACTCAAACACAATGATATGTCAAATACTTATTCTATATGCTGTATGATACCCGAAAGGCATTATCGGTTTCGCTGAAAACGCTGCGATAACCACTTGGTAATTATCATCGAAAGTCTTTCTCGCAAAAGTTCTCGAGATCTGGTGAGCAAGCTCCAGTGAGATATTGTCTTTAGATTCAAATGACTGAATATAGTGAATAGCCTTTACGTTTGACCTGTTTGTACTTTCGCATAGTTTGTTTTTCCTAATAGATTTTATTGTTG
>CAMWMN010000036.1 GCA_947175385.1 uncultured Clostridia bacterium
AGATGTTGGCGGCGGCTTCTGCTCCCGAGCCAGAACCCGTTGAGGAGTCCAAGCCTGAACCCGCTACGAGTGGTGGGAAAATGAGCCAAGCCGATATTGAGGCTCTGCTGAACGGAATGGCAAACGATGCTACATAATTTCATCAAAATTTCACCTTGTTATAACACGGAATTTTATTTCGATTCGTATAATATAGGTGAAAGGCAGATTGGATATCAACCCGTGGTTCTCCCCGCCTGCGGCGGGGAGAACCGCATAAAACAACGTTTTATACTTTTACACGAGCTGAGGCAGAGTCGACTATGAACATAAATGATATAAAAAAGACAATTGAATCACGGCAGCAGCTTACGCCCGCAGAGCGTCTGCTCCCCGCAGATACCACCGAGCTTCTTATGGAACAGATGATGAAGTTCCTTGAGCTGGAACACTTGTACGAGTCGGCGATCCGCGAGGTCAAAACCAAACTGGAGATCCTTGACAGCGAATTTCGCACCAAATACGCATATAATCCCATTCATCACATTGAGGACCGCCTGAAATCTCCCGAAAGCATTCTCGAAAAGATTCAGCGCAAGGGGATTCCGTTCAACGTGGAGTCAATCCGCGCCAACATCAACGATTTCGCGGGCGTGCGCGTTATCTGCAACTACATTGACGATATTTACACGGTTGCGGACTTGCTGACAGCTCAGGACGATGTGACGCTGCTCAAACGCAAGGATTACATAAGCTCCCCGAAACCCAACGGCTACCGCAGTTTGCATTTGGTTATCGAAACGCCCGTGTATCTGTCGGACAAGAAGGAGCTTGTTCATGTGGAGGTGCAGATCCGCACAATCGCTATGGATTTCTGGGCGAGCCTTGAACACGAGCTGAAATACAAGACGGACAACGATGTTTCCGCAGAGCTTGCCGACCGGTTAAAGGAGTGCGCCGAAACTATTGCCGCAACAGATTTGGAAATGCAGCATATTTACAAAACGCTCCAGGAAATGGAATAAGAAAACCCCCGCCAAACGGCGGGGGTTTGTTCACTTGTAGAAATCATCGAGGAACTGCTTAAGCAGCACCACCGAACCATCAATCCCAAGCGCGGAGCTGTCAAGGCAGAGGTGATAATTCTGCGGCATACCCCACCGCTTGTCAGTGTAGTAATTATAATAGGAAGTGCGCTGCTTGTCGATGCGCTTTACGTATTCCTCGGAGTGCTTTTTTGTAATTCCATAGCATTCAATAGCGCGCTTTACGCGGACTTCGAACGGCGCGGTTATGAAGATATTCACAACTCCTTCAAAGTCCCTCAATGCGTAATCGGCGCAGCGTCCGATAATTACGCAGGACTGCTGCGAGGCGATTTTCTGGATTGCTCCCAATTGCGCGAAGAACAACGTGTCATCAAACGGAACTCCGCCTTGTCCATAGGTGGTGGAGAGCAGATACAGAAAGCTGTTGGAGCGTTTCTCGTCGTTCTCCTCGAAATGCGATTTGTGGATTCCGCTGTCGCCCGATGCCACGTCAAGCAGCTTGTTATCATAAAAGTCAATGCCCAAATCGTCCGCGAGTTTCTGACCGATTTCGCGTCCGCCGCTGCCGTACTGTCTGGTAATAGTAATGATTTTATTTCCCATAATCTCACCCCTTATATTAAATAGCAAATCCAAAATTCCGGAACGCTTGGACTCCGTTCGCTGCGCTCGCCTCGTCCGCACTCGCGTTTTGGATTTGCACTAGTCGCCATTAGGTTGTCTTGGATTATAGCGCACCGAACGGTTGCCTTTTATCTTAGGTTTATTATATCACAAAAATTTGGCTTTGTCTACGCTTTACATAAAATTTTTCATCAGATTTCCGAATTTTTGTGCAAAATCAACAATACAAGCGTGCTTTTTTTTACTAAAAACACATTATTACCAACCAATCTTTGTGTGGCGTTTCCTTATATTCATTTCCCTGCTAATTCATCAATAATGTTGTCCAGATGTTTAACCGCAATTGCCTGAACAACATATTTATATTCCTGAGAACCGTTTTTCTCTTTTTCTATGGAATAATTTTCCATAGCAGTGATTTTGTCCTCGCTCATGGCATTTAAGCGGTCGGCAAGAGCGAGCCTGGATTCAACAAAAGAGTTGTTGTCTTTAGCAGAGGCAAATTCCGCAATTTTATCGCAGATTTCACGCTCTGTCAGGTCTTTGAATCGCTCAATCCCTTTGTCCAAAAGTCCGTTGATGTTCCATATCTCCATAATTTGACCTCCTTATGATTTCTCTTATAAGTATAATATTTAACTATTTAATTCATAATCACATTATATCATCCTTTTAGTCAATTGTCAAGTGTTTCTAATAAGATGTAAAATATTCTTATAAGGTTAGAAATAATGTTAAGGAGATAGAAATGATAATTAATACAATTCCCATGATTTTGAGATATGTACGTATGCAGCATGGTTATTCCCAAAAACAAATCGCGGAGGTACTTAACACCGCAACTCAACAGGTATGGAAATATGAAAACGAGGATCCGAGATACAACCAGGAAATTCCAACACGTCATATTATCACGCTTGCCAAGTTTTACCATGTGAGCGCGGATTATCTGTTGGGACTTACCGATGTTCCCGACCCGTATCCGCCCTCAAAAAGCGAAATGTGAAAAAAACCAAAAAATTTCAAAAACCCCCTATACATTTTCAAAAAAATCCTGTATAATAGATATGTACGGGATATTTTGACGAAAACGGCAATAAAGAAAGATTGCCAAATAATGGGAGTTAGATTATGACAATACAAGATGTGCTTGCAATGCTCGGTGGACTTGCCGTGTTTATGTTCGGAATGCACACGCTGTCAGCATCGCTTGAAAAGCTCGCCGGAGGGCGTCTGGAGCGATGGCTCGAGAAAATGACCTCAAACCCCGTAAAGGGCGTCGCGCTTGGCGCGGGTGTTACGGCATTGATTCAGTCCTCGGCGGCAACCACCGTTATGATGGTAGGATTTGTAAACTCCGGGCTTATGAAGCTGTCACAGGCGATAGGCGTGATTATGGGAGCAAACGTCGGAACGACCGCCACTGGTTGGATTCTCAGCTTGTCCTCCATAGAAGGCTCGGGAATCGCCGCGATTTTCAACCCGACAAACTTCACACCGATTATCGCGATTATCGGCACGGTGCTGATTATGTTCACCAAGTCCGATAAAAAGAAAACCGTTGGAACGTTGATGCTCGGATTTTCTCTGCTGATGTTCGGAATGAGCGCAATGTCCGGCGCGGCGGAGGGCTTAAAAGACAATGAAACCTTCGCGAACGTTATGGTAATGTTTTCCAATCCGTTTCTTGGGGTGCTTGTCGGCGCGCTGCTGACGGCGGTTTTGCAAAGCTCCTCGGTTTCAATCGGTATCTTGCAGACGCTCTCCAATCAAACGGGCACGATAACCTATTCCATCGCGCTGCCGATAATCCTCGGACAGAATATCGGTTCGTGCGTTACGGCACTGATTTCTTCAATCGGCGCGAACAAGTCCGCAAAGCGCGTGGCTATCGTACATCTATACTTCAATGTAATTGGTACTATTGTGTTCCTGTCATTGTTTTATATTGTAAACGCGTTTGTTGACCTGCCTTTTATGCAGCAGACGCTCAGCTCCGTGGGAATCGCGGTAATCCATACTTGCTTTAATGTTCTGGCAACGCTGCTGTTCATTCCGTTCACCAAGCAGCTTGAAAAGCTGGCGTGCCTTACCGTTCGTGATAGTCCCGAAGACGCGGAACGCGAAGTTCCCATGCTGGACAAGCGTTTCCTGAACACCCCCTCCGTTGCGATAGAACAGTGCAAGAACGTGGCATTCAAGATGGCGAAGCTCACCCGAAAAACGTTGCTGATGTCGTTGGACTTGCTGTCCGAATATGATGAGAAGATTGCCCGCGAGATTGTTGAAAACGAGAACACAATTGACATCTACGAGGACAACATCGGCTCGTATATATTAAAGGTAGCATCAAAGGATCTGTCGGTATACGACAGCCAGATCGTGTCCAATCTGCTGCACACCATCGGCGATCTGGAGCGCATATCCGACCATGCTGTGAATATTATGGAAGTCGCCGAGGAAATGCACGAAAAGAAGATAAAGTTCTCCGTCGCCGCCGAGCAAGAAGTCGGGATAATGACAAAAGCCGTCACCGAAATTCTGGATATGACGATAAACTGCTTTATCAACACGGACGTTGCCCTTGCTAAGGAGGTAGAGCCGCTTGAGGATGTAATAGACGGTCTGCGTACGGAGCTTAAAAACCGCCACGTGGAGCGTCTGCGTAATGGGCTTTGCACCATTGAGCTGGGCTTTATCCTGCAAGACCTGCTGACGAATTTCGAGCGTGTTTCCGACCACTGCTCGAATATTGCCGTATGCCTTATCCAAATCAAGGAAAACTCTATGGACACTCACGAGTATATGAACGAGCTGAAAAGGCTCGAAAAGTCCGAGTTTATGGACGAGTTCAATCAGTATAAGAGCAAGTACGCACTGCCCGATTAGAAGTTGAAAATCCGCGAAAAATTCGCGGATTTTTTTGTTTACCCCCTTGACAAATACCCCCGGAGGGTATATAATATATTTAGGGGGCTGATAATTTTGGAAAAGGAATGCGATAAGTGCCAAAGCTGTAAGAAAAAGGAACGCTCTGAGGGAGAGTACAAGCGGCTGATAAACCGCCTGAACCGCATTTCGGGGCAGATAAACGGGATACGGAAAATGGTGGAAAACAGCGCATACTGCACAGATATACTGGTTCAGGTCGCCGCCGCGAATGCTGCGCTTAATTCTTTCAGCAAGGAGCTGCTTGCTGAGCATATCCGTACTTGTGTTGCGGATAATATAAAGAACGGCAATGACGAGGTTATTGATGAGTTGGTTGCGACATTGCAAAAAATGATGAAGTAATCATCGTTTATGCAGCGTGATTCTAAGCATTTCAAAATTTTGAATTTTAATTAAGATAAGGGGTATTATGCGTCAATTTGATGTTATGGGAATGAGCTGCGCGGCTTGCTCGGCTCGTGTGGAAAAAGCGGTGAACGCCGTTGATGGCGTGACAAGCTGCTCGGTGAGCCTGCTTACCAACTCTATGGGAGTGGAGGGCGGCGATGACGCGGCGATAATCAAGGCAGTGACTGACGCGGGCTACGGCGCAAGCGTTAAGGGCGCGGCAAAATCCGCGGAAGATAATGATGAGCCTGCGGACAAGGAAACCCAAAAGATGAAACTCCGTCTGTTCTGGAGCCTGGGATTCCTTGCGGTGCTGATGTATATCTCTATGGGCGGTATGATGTGGGGCTGGTGGCTGCCCCCGTTCCTTGCGGAGGATCACGTTGCCGTTGCGATTGTGCAGCTTCTGCTTTCGGGAATCATTATGGTAATAAACCAAAAATTCTTTATCAGCGGATTTAAGGGCATTATTCACCGTGCGCCGAATATGGATACGTTGGTGGCTCTCGGCGCGGCAGCGGCTTTCGGATACAGCGTCTATGCAACAATTGTGATGAGTAACGCGCAGGCAGTCGGAAATCACGAGGTTGTAATGCAGTATATGCACGAGCTGTACTATGAGAGTGCGGGAACGATCCTTACGCTAATTACGCTCGGAAAGCTGTTGGAGGCGCGCTCCAAGGGCAAGACCACCTCTGCGCTGAAGAGCTTGATTAAGCTCGCGCCCAAAACGGCGGTTTTGATTCGTGACGAAGAGGAAGTCACCGTGCCCGTGGAGCAGGTAAAAATCGGCGACATCTTCGCGGTTCGCGCGGGGGACAGTATTCCCACGGACGGAGTGATAGTCGAGGGGGAAACGGCGATAAACGAGAGCGCTTTAACCGGCGAAAGCATACCCGTGGACAAGATAGTCGGCGATGAGGTTTCCGCCGCGACAATCAATCAATCGGGGTATATTCGCTGCCGCGCAACACGCGTGGGCGAGGACACATCGCTGTCGCAAATTATCAAGATGGTAAGCGATGCGGCGGCGACAAAAGCTCCTATCGCGAAAATCGCGGACAAGGTTTCGGGAGTGTTCGTGCCGGCGGTAATCACAATAGCGCTGGTGACGATTGCCGTGTGGCTCCTGATGGGGAACGGCGCGGGATACGCTGTCGAGCGCGGAATCTCGGTGTTGGTTATTTCCTGCCCATGCGCGCTTGGGCTGGCAACTCCTGTGGCGATTATGGTCGGAAACGGAATCGGCGCGAAAAACGGAATCCTGTTCAAAACGGCGGTATCATTGGAGGGAACAGGTAAGACCGAGATCGTTGTGCTTGACAAGACCGGAACGATTACAAGCGGCGAACCGCGCGTTACCGATATTATTCCGTGCTCGGATTTGAGCGATACGGAGCTTGCAAAAACTGCTTTTTCTCTGGAAAAACGTAGTGAGCACCCGCTTGCCAAGGCGATTATGGCATACGGAGAGGAACACGGATTCTCCGCCGAGGAACCCGAAAAATTTGAGGTTCTGCGCGGTGCGGGAATCTCGGCGGTGCTCGGCGGTCGGGAATACATCGCGGGGAATCTGCGGTTGTGTGAAACGTACTGCGACATTTCGCGGGAAATGCGTGAAATCTCGGAACGGCTTTCGGGAGAGGGGAAAACTCCGCTGTATTTCTGCCGTGACAAGCGGCTTGCTGGAATAATCGCGGTCGCGGACGAAATAAAGCCCGACAGCGCACAAGCCGTTCAACAGCTTAAAAATATGGGAATCCGTGTTGTTATGCTGACCGGTGACAACGAGCGCACCGCCGCCGCAGTCGCAAGGCTTGCGGGAGTGGACGATGTAATAGCGGAGGTTCTGCCCGGCGATAAAGAGGACGTAATCAAACAGCTTAAACGCGAGGGGAAAACCGCGATGGTGGGCGATGGAATCAATGACGCGCCCGCGCTTACACGTGCGGACATTGGAATCGCCATCGGCGCAGGTTCGGACATTGCACTGGACGCGGCGGATGTGGTGCTGATGAAGTCTCGGCTGACAGACGTTCCGGCGGCGATACGGCTGTCGCGTTCCACGCTTACAAACATCAAGGAGAACTTGTTCTGGGCGTTTATATATAATGTGATCGGTATTCCGTTGGCGGCGGGTGTGTGGATTCCGCTGTTCGGCTGGCGGCTGAATCCGATGTTCGGCGCGGCGGCGATGAGTTTGTCGAGCTTTTGTGTGGTGACAAACGCGCTGCGGCTGAATTTCACGAAGATATACAGCACGAAGCATGACCGTAAACGCTTTGAAAAGAAAGCGCATTCTCAAAACCGCTCTGTGGCGGCAAATTCAAATTCGGCAGAAACCACAAGCAACACTACGGCAACAAATGCAAATCGGGAAAGCGAGTGGTGCGGCACACTGCAGGTGTGCCGTGACGCTCGGTTAGTTGATATTGCTGAAGGCAATGTTGACGATTCCCAATTTGCCAATTCAAATAAGGAGGAAATTATGGAAATTACAATGAAAATCGAGGGTATGATGTGCGGACACTGCGAGGCGACCGTCAAGAAGGCGCTGGAGGCAGTCCCGGGAGTGAAGTCTGCGGAGGTTTCGCACGAGAAGGGCACGGCGGTTGTTGCGCTTTCCGAGCCCGTGGAGTTCGAGAGGCTTAAAAAGACGGTCGAGGATCTGGAGTACAAGGTTCTCGCATAATCGAACCCGCAAATATCCGAACTTGCCGTGCTTGTTGAAAGCGCGGCAAGTTGTTAAGTTTTCCACTTTTCAACCGTTGATTTTGGTTAAAATGCATAAAAAAATGATCATTTTATGACAAATCATACAAAAATTGAGGTTGACTATTGACAAATACAAATTTATGCGGTAAAATAAATTCAGTAAGGTTAATCGGATTTGGGGCGAAGTGTCGTCATCGCTTTTTGCAAAGCTCCCATAATCGGTTGATTTTATACAGTGTTGAAAACGTGAAATCTTATAGATAGCGTTTTCGATTATTCCAAAACACGTTTCTGGAAACGTTTCCGATAACGCTTACGGAAACCACGAAACGTCAATTTACTTAGGAGGACAATTTAATTATGAGCAAATCAAGAAGAATTCTGGCTATGGCTCTTAGCGCAACTATGGGTCTGACTATGTTGGCGGGCTGTAACAACAGCGGCACTAGCTCTACTCCCAACAACACTTCCAGTGGCAATCAAAGCACCCCGAACAATTCCGGCAACAGTGGCGATGCGTCCAATGGTAAGGTTTACTGGCTGAACTTCAAGCCCGAGGCTGACGGAACATTGCAGGAGATTGCAAAGACCTACAAAGATCAGAAGGGCGTAGATGTTAAAGTCGTTACTGCGGCTTCCGGTTCATACAGCCAGACGCTGACCGCTGAGATGGACAAGAGCAATCCCCCCACGATTTTCAATGTCGGCAACGCATTGGGCGTTAAAGACTGGAAGGATTTTGCACTCGATTTGAAGGGTACAGCTATCGCAAACGAGCTTAATTCCGACGCATCGAACCTTTACGATGAGACCGGCAAGCTTGTTTCTATTCCTTACGCTATGGAGTGCTACGGCATTATCGTAAACAAGGACCTCGTTGAGCAGGCAGGTCACAATGTAGCTGACATCAAGAACTTTGAGACCCTCAAGACCGTTGTTGAGGATATTCACAGCCGCGCTTCCGAGCTTGGTTTCGACGCATTCACCTCTTGCGATATGGATAGCAGCTCTAGCTGGCGTTTCACCGGTCATATGATTAACCTTGAATACTTCTACGAGCAGAAGGATAATCACTGGACCGAGTGCCCCGCTACCATTTCCGGCGATTATGTAGATAAGTTCAAGAATCTGTATGATCTCTGCGTAGACAACAGCATTTCCACTCGTGCAGAGCTGGCTACCGGCGGTCACGATCCGTCTCAGCAGTTCAAGGATAAGAAGGCTGCTTTCACCGTTCAGGGCTCTTGGGAGTACTCGGGCATCGTTGAAGCAGGTCTTACAAACGTTACAATGATTCCTTACTACTGTGGCGTTGAGGGCGAAGAGAAGGCAGGTCTGAACTCCGGTACAGAGAACTGCTGGGCTATCAACTCCAAGGTTTCCGAGGCTGATCAGCAGGCTACTATGGACTTCCTGGTATGGTGTGTAACCGATCCCGATACATCTGCTAAGTTGGTTAAGGAATTCGGCGCAATGCCTTATAAGAGTGCTGCCGCTTCCGAGAACGCTTTCCTCGCAGCTGCTAACGATTACGCAAACGACGGCTGCTACACTATGAACTGGGCAACCAATTTCCAGCCGAATGTTGATGAGTACCGTAATGTTTTTGTCAGCGCGCTTAACGCATACAACGCTAACCCGAGCGACACCACTTGGGAAGCAGTAAAGACCGCAATCGTTGCAGGTTGGGCTACTCAGTACAACGCAATTAACAGCTAATCCCCAATTTCAATAGCACTTATACGGGGCGGGCATTTCGCTCGCCCCGTTTTGTACTATCAAAATTGTGGTAAAACCGTGAAAAATAACCGAAAGGGAGATGAAATCATGGATAACACGAGCACAATAAGCACTCCGAGCGCACCGAAAAAGAAAAGGTACAAAAACTCATACAAAACCACTATGAGAAAATGGTGCTGGCTGTTTTTGGGTCCTGTGCTGATTGCCTTTATCATCGGCTTTGTATGGCCGTTCATTTGGGGAATTTACCTGTCGCTGTGTAAATTCCGTGTGGTTTCGGAAACAGAGTTAGTGGGTTTCGAAAACTACATCAAGGTATTTAAGGACGCAGGGTTTATGCACGCGTTCTGGTATACGGCACTGTTCGCTGTTGTATCGCTGGTTCTTATTAATATTCTGGCGTTTATGGTGGCACTGGCACTTACAAGAGGAATCAAGGGCAGCAACCTGTTCCGTACCGTGTTCTTTATGCCGAACCTCATCGGCGGTATCGTTCTGGGTTACATATGGTCTATGATTTTCGACGGTATTCTCAGTAACTTCGGTACTTCGATTTTGTTGGACAGCAAGTACGGCTTCTGGGGATTGATCATCCTTATGTGCTGGCAGCAGATCGGTTATATGATGATTATCTATATCGCGGGTCTGCAAAACATTCCCGATGATATGCTTGAGGCAGCAAAAATCGATGGAGCAACCTCCGTTCAAACGCTGTTCAAAATTACCATTCCCAATGTTATGCCATCCATCACAATTTGTATGTTCCTGTCGCTGACCAACGGTTTCAAGCTGTTTGATCAGAACCTCGCGCTTACCGGCGGTCAACCGATCACTATGTCCCCTGACGGAACAATAGTAAAGAGTACCGAAATGCTGGCATTGAACATCTACACCACGTTTTACGGTTCAAACTCCGGTGCTCAGGGAACGGCGCAGGCAAAGGCAGTCATCTTCTTTATTCTGGTTGCCGGATTGGGCCTTGCACAGCTTGCGATTACCCGTAAGAAGGAGGTGCAGCAGTAATGCAAATAGTTAAGAAAAGAAATGCCGAGGAAAAGGTCAAGCTGGTTTTGACTATCATAATGTCGTTAATCAGCCTTGTTTATATTTTCCCCGTGGCGATGGTTGCGATAAACTCGTTTAAGAAGAACACCTTCGTAAAGACCGATACATTCGCAATTCCCCAAGGTGAAATGTGGGCGGGATTTGACAACTTCAATGTCGGTATGACTTTCGGTAACTATCCGTTCTGGAAGTCGGTGCTGTTCAGTGTGGTTATCACGTTGCTTTCTGTTGCGCTGATTTTGATCTGCACCACTATGGCGGCATGGTACATCGCGCGCGTGAACTCGATTTTCTGCAAGATTATTTACTTCACTTGCGTATTCTCAATGGTTGTTCCTTTCCAGATGGTTATGTTCACGCTGTCCAAGACGGCGGATACGCTTCACCTCAACACTCCGTGGACTATTCCGATTGTTTATCTTGGATTTGGCGCAGGTCTGGCAATATTTATGTTTGTAGGATTCGTCAAAGCCATACCGCTGGAGATTGAGGAAGCTGCCTCGATTGACGGCTGCGGACCCGTTCGTACATTCTTTATGATCGTAATCCCCATGCTGAAGCCCACGATGGTATCTGTCGGCATTCTGGAGATTATGTGGGTATGGAACGACTACCTGCTCCCGTACCTCGTACTTGACCTTAACGAATACCGTACGATCCCGATTCACATTCAATACCTCAAGGGAAGCTACGGCACGGTTGATCTGGGTGCGACAATGGCACTGATTTTCCTGAGCATAATACCCGTTGTTGTCTTCTATCTGATATTCCAGAAGCAGATTATCAAGGGCGTTGCGGCTGGCGCAGTCAAGGGCTAATTTCTTACTTGACTTTTCGGTTTTATGATAGTATAATGGAGGTAAGAGGTATTTCTTACCTCCATTTTACTATAAGAATGGAGAAATATATGACGATAAAGGACATCGCCCGCCTGTCGGGATGCAGCATCGGAACGGTTTCCCGCGCGCTGAACAACCACCCCGATGTAAGCGATAAGACGCGGCAGCGCGTGCTGCAGGTTGTGGAAGAGCAAGGCTTTCAGCCAAACAGCAATGCCAAACATCTCAAACAGCAAAACGGCACGGGAATTGCCGTGATAGTAAAGGGCACAATGAATATGCTTTTCGCGGAGCTTGTCGAGAAAATGCAGTCACTGTTGAATGACGCCAATTGGGATACCTCGGTGTTTTACATTGAGGAGGACGAAAACGAGATTACATATGCCGACCGTCTTTGCCGTGAGCGTAAGCCTATGGGTATAATCTTTCTGGGCGGCGATGTGAATCTGTTCCGTGACGGCTTTTCAGCAATTTCCGTGCCTTGCGTGCTGCTGACAAACACTGCCGAGGATTTTAATTTTCGTAATCTGTCATCGTTCACCATTGATGACGTAAAGGCCGCCCGGCAAGTAATCGAGCTATTGGTAAAAAAGGGTCATCGTAACATCGCGTTTCTGGGCGGAAATACAAACTGCTCGCAGATTACATATCGCCGCCTGATGGGCTGCAAATCCGCGTGTGAGAGCCTGGGCGTGCCGTTTGACGTTGACAAACAATGTGAGCCGTGCCGCTATGACCTGAAAAGCGCGTATTCTGCCACATACAAATTGATTGAGCACTATCCCGAAGCCACAGTGATATTTGCCGTGTGCGATATGGTGGCAATGGGAGCGATTCGCGCGCTGAGGGATATGGGCAAGTGCGTCCCGGAGGATATTTCCGTGGTGGGCTTTGACGGGATTCCGATGGCGGAGTATTTCGTTCCTCGGCTTACCACCGTTCGCCAGGATACTGTCCGCCTTGCCGAACTCGGTGTGGACGCTCTCCTCTGCAACATAATCCGCAACTCGCCGCCTGTCCACGGTCTTGTTCCCTTTGAGCTGACCGAGGGCGAGAGCGTTATTGAGATACCGAACAGGTGATTAAATATAGATTTTGGAGGAGCAATATGTCATTTGAATATGGAATTATAACAGAGAACGCCACAGAAAAGGATTTGGTAAAAGCAATAGATAAGTGTCTGGACGGATTTTTCTCCCAAAAACCGGGATATGAGCACTACAAAAAGCACCAACTGCGAAATCATAAGAACAGCGGTGGTGTGTCATATCGCGAGGACGCAATCCCGTGGGATTACGAATATCAATACGATTACTTTAACAAGCCGTTCGGAGTTTTTGTGGAGTTGTATCCCAATACCAACGATTCGGGAGGGAAAAAGTTTAAGGTTGACGGAGTTACCTGGAATTTATTTATAAACGCGGTGCTGAATTACGACCCGTCCGAAATAGCCGAATTTACGGATTTCCTTTTGAACGGAATCCCGTATAAGACCGTTCTGATAGCCGAATACGCCGAGGGAGAGGAACGGTTTTAGAATACGGAATATGAGGTGACAATTATGGTTGAATTGCATGGGTGGTTATCGATTCAGGAAACCTATGAGGACGAGGACTCTCTTTCGCCGAAAGAGATTGACGAAATAATGCGGAAAGTGAAAGAAATTGTTTCAAACAGCGTCTGCGGAATTGAATTAAAGTGCGTAAACGGCACTCCGTTTGTCAATACTTTAATTTGTTCCAATCACCGCACATCGGAGGTTGATGATATTATTGAGGTGTACAAAAGCATCTCAAAGACAGCCACGGGAAGTTACGGTGTGATATATCTCCGTGATGACGAAGACGATGAACATTATAATGAAATTCAGAAATATGTCTTCAAGAGGGGAACTTGTATCTATAAGATCGACGAGGATTTCTCTCCGTGTATTCCGACAATTGAAAGCGACACTGTCAACCATCAATGAGGATATTATGGCTAAAAAATTTCAAAGAATATTTCGGGAACATCTAAAGACATTTCAGCGGCGGCTGGAAGTTCCCGACTGCGCCGCTGAAAAGCTGTCATCTTGGACATATACCGATATGAAACGAGAATTTCAAAGGTCGATGGAGTTGTTCTACGAGAATGGTTTTGTTGATGACTGTATTGTAATGGCATACAAGTGCGCCGCGCTTTCGCTTAGGTGTTTTATGTATGGAGATAAAGAGCGCACTTACACAATGACAGAAAATGCGATGGCAGTTACAATTTACGCCAATGAAGCGTTGAAGTCACGGAAATCCAAGGATATAGAGTGGCTGAAACGGTTGTATGAGGAACGTATTTCCGCATACAGGAGCGCTCCGACACACGGACTGATTCTGTCGGCAGAGGAACAGTCGGAGCTCGACCGCGATATTGATTCCGTTCTTACTCGTCTTGTTGGCGAGAGTCCGCAAGCCGATACAACACAGTGCGAGGTGCTTGATTGTGAGGAGAGCGACATTGATTTCGGCACAACATCGCGCGCTCCGCTGCGGGTGGCTGTTCCGGCGGCGGAGAGTGACGGAAAGCTCCGCGAAAGGCTTTCCGAACGTGCATACGAGATGCTGACGGAGTATGAGCGAGCCGACAAAATAATCGATGCGGACATTCTTGAAAGTCAATATCTCGCGCCATACGGTCTGAAAATGACAGATGAGCTTCGGGAATTTATTGAGCTGTATGACGGACGGGTTTACGCGTGGCAGAACACGGTATTCCTAAATATGAACGTTCCATTTTCGTGTAACAACTTTGACGGATTTTCGATACTTTTGGAAATTGATGCTCCGATTTTTGTGTTGGGCGATAAGTACTTCATCAATGCGATGGATTTCCACGTTTCTGGGGATTGGGGTCCGTATGTCGGCAGCGACGGAAAAATTTACGAATATTGCTGCGGTGAGTTGGAGCTTCCCGCAAAATCTCCCGAGGAATTTTTTGAGGAGGAAGCGAGAAAATATTTTAAGGATATGCTTTTAATAGAGCGCCGCCGTGAGCTTGAGAACAAATATCTGATTCCGGAGATAAGCACGGCAAGTATGTAACAGGAGGTAACATTATGAACGCAAACAAATTTACGCAAAAGAGCATTGAGGCGGTACAGTCCGCGCAGAATGTTTCGGCTTCGTATCAGAACAACTATGTGGAGCAAATGCATTTGCTGTACGCTTTGCTGAACGACGAGGGCGGACTTGTTCCGCAGATTTTCACCAAGATGGGCATTGACGCAAAGGGTATGAAGTCCGCGGTGCTGAGGTTCATCGAGGGAATGCCGCGCATATCGGGCGGAAGAGAAACGGGAACATACCTCTCCCCCGAACTGGACGCGGCATTTACCGAGGCGGAGAAAATCGCCGAGCGTATGAAAGACGAATACATTTCCGTGGAACATTTGCTGCTTGCGCTGGTCGAAAAGCCCGACAGCGACGTTTCGGGGATTCTGAAATCGTTCGGAATCGACAAAAACAATCTGCTGAAAGCGTTACAGGAAATACGCGGGAATCAGCGCGTTACTTCTCAGAATCCCGAGGAAACGTATGACGTTCTCAATAAATACGGTCAGGATCTGGTGGAGCTTGCGCGGCAAAACAAGCTCGACCCGGTAATCGGGCGCGATTCCGAGATTCGTAATGTAATCCGTATTTTGTCGCGAAAGACCAAGAACAACCCGTGCCTTATCGGTGAGCCGGGTGTCGGAAAAACTGCCATTGCCGAAGGGCTTGCGCTGCGAATCGTGCGCGGTGATGTCCCCGCGAACCTCAAGGACAGAAAGCTGTTCTCGCTTGATATGGGCGCGCTGATTGCGGGCGCGAAGTATCAGGGCGAGTTTGAGGAGCGTTTGAAAGCCGTGCTGAACGAGGTAAAAAAATCTGATGGCAGAATTATCCTGTTTATTGACGAGCTGCATTTGATTGTCGGCGCGGGGAAATCCTCGGGCGCAATGGACGCGGGAAATCTGCTCAAGCCGATGTTGGCGCGCGGCGAGCTGCACTGCATAGGCGCGACAACTCTGGACGAATACTCAAAGTACATCGAGAAAGACCCCGCGCTCGAACGGCGATTCCAGACGGTTCTTGTGGACGAGCCGACCGTTGAGGATACGATTTCCATTCTGCGCGGACTGAAAGAGCGGTACGAGGTGTTCCACGGCGTAAAGATTCAGGATAACTCGATAATCGCCGCCGCAACGCTCTCCAACCGCTACATCACCGACCGTTTTCTCCCCGATAAGGCGATAGATTTGGTGGACGAGGCTTGCGCGATGATTCGCACCGAAATGGACAGTATGCCCGCTGAATTGGACGAGATTTCGCGCTCGATAATGCAGCTTGAAATCGAGGAAACCGCGCTGAAAAAGGAAACCGATAAGCTTTCGCAGGAGCACCTTGCGGATATCCAAAAGGAGCTTGCCGAAAGGCGCGACACGTTCAATGCTATGAAAGCGAAGTGGGAGAACGAGAAAAACGCGATTACCAAGGTTCAGGATCTGCGTAAGGAGATTGAACAGACCAATGCCGACATCGAAAAAGCAAAACTCGAATACAATATGAACAAGGCGGCGGAGCTGATGTACGGAAAGCTCCCTCAGCTTAAGGCGGAGCTTGAGCGCGAGGAGCAGCTTGCCGAGGAGGCAAAGGCTAGTTCCCTCCTTCGCGATAAGGTTACCGAGGAGGAGATTGCGCGTATCGTGGCGCGTTGGACAGGAATCCCAATAAACAAGCTGGTGGAGGGTGAGCGCGAGAAGATTCTCCACCTCGCCGATACACTCCACAAGCGTGTTATGGGTCAGGACGAGGCGGTAAGCCGCGTTACGGAGTCGATTATGCGTTCCCGCGCGGGGATAAACGACCCCGGAAAGCCGCTCGGTTCGTTCCTGTTTCTCGGGCCAACGGGCGTGGGCAAAACGGAACTTGCAAAGGCACTCGCCGAATCGCTGTTTGACGATGAGCGCAACATTATTCGACTTGATATGAGCGAATATATGGAGAAACACACCGTCAGCCGTCTTATCGGAGCGCCTCCCGGATATGTGGGTTATGAGGAGGGCGGTCAGCTCACGGACGCGGTTCGCCGTAAGCCGTATTCGGTGGTGCTGTTTGACGAGGTGGAAAAGGCGCACCCCGATGTGTTCAATGTGCTGCTGCAAGTTCTCGATGACGGCAGAGTCACCGATTCGCAGGGCAGGACAATCGACTTCAAGAACACGATAATCATACTCACCTCAAACCTCGGTTCGCAGTATATCCTTGACGGAATCGATGAAAACGGACAGATCACCGAACAATCCCGCTCTAACGTTGACAAGCTGTTGAAGCAGTCATTCCGCCCCGAATTTCTCAATCGTCTGGACGAGATCGTGTTCTACAAGCCGCTCACCAAAACGGAGATTTTCGGTATTATCAATCTGCAAGCCGCCGGTCTGGCAAAGCGTCTGAAAGATAAGCAGCTCTCGCTTGAGATTTCCGAGGACGCAAAACAGTTGATTCTGGACGAGAGCTACGATCCGAGCTTCGGAGCGCGTCCGCTGAAACGCTATATACAGCGGAATCTCGAAACGCTGATAGCCCGTGAGATTCTCGCCGATAAGCTGCACCAGGGCGATACCGTCCGCATTGGTGTAAAAGACGGAGCGTTGGCGGTTGAATAAAACTTCCCCCGAAGGGCAGACCTTCGGGGGTCTCTGTTTGCGGTTTAATTAGCGGAAATATATTCTGCCGCATAACCCTTATCGCGTACAACTTTTTCAATATCCTCGATATGTTGGCGGCATATCTCCTTGGACTTCGCCTCCGTCATAATCCGCAAGAGCGGCTCTGTGCCAGAGGGTCGCACAAGCACTCTGCCGTCCGCGCCGAGCGCGTCCTCGGCAGCCTTCACCGCCGCCTTTACGTCCTCATCGTTCAGCACTATATTTTTGTCGGTAACGCGTACGTTTTTCAGAATCTGCGGATACACTGTCATTCCCTCGGCAAGCTCCGAGAGAGAACATTTCTTCGCGCACAAAACCTGCATTATATTCAGCGCGGTAATGATTCCGTCACCGGTATTCGCGTACTTGCTGAATATGATATGCCCGCTGTTCTCGCCGCCGAGGATATAACCCTTTTCGTTCATACATTCGTAAACGTACTTATCGCCGACTGCCGTTTTCTCGTAGAGAATCCCCAACTCGTCAAACGCTTTGTACAGCCCCAGATTGGACATTACGGTAGTCACCACTGTGTTGCCCTCGAGCTTGCCCTGTTCGTGCAGATAGCACCCGTAAATGTACAGAATCTTATCCCCGTCCACGATTTGCCCTTTTTCGTCCACTGCAAGGCAGCGGTCGGCATCTCCGTCAAACGCGAATCCGCAGTCGAGCTGCTCCTCCTCAACGAGCTTTACAAGACCCTCGATATGTGTGGAGCCGCAGTTTGTGTTGATATTGAACCCATCGGGCTTGTTGTTGATGACATAGGTTTTCGCGCCGAGCGCGTCAAATACGCTCTTTGCGATGGTGAATGCGGAACCGCTTGCGCAGTCCAACCCGATACGCTTGCCCTTAAATGAATACGGCGCAAGTGAAATCAGGTAGCCGATGTAGCGATTACGTCCCGCGGAGTAGTCAGAGGCGCGCCCAATTTCCTCGCCTTGTGCCAGCGGAATTTCGGGGATTTCACCGTCTATGTAGCGTTCAATCTCGGTGATTACGTCATCTTCCATCTTCTCGCCCTTGGAATTGAACAGCTTGATTCCGTTGTCATAGAACGGATTATGGCTTGCGGAAATCATAATTCCGCAGTCGAAATCGTCCGTTCTTACAACATACGAAACGCTGGGCGTGGTAGTAACGTGCAGCAGAAACGCGTCCGCGCCGGACGCGGTAAGTCCCGCTGTCAGTGCATACTCGAACATATACGAGCTGCGCCGCGTGTCCTTGCCGATTACCACTTGACAGCGATGATCTTTCCCGAAATAATTCCCAATAAACCGTCCGATTTTGTAAGCGTGCTCCACCGTGAGCGTTTTGTTTGCCTCTCCTCTGAATCCATCGGTTCCAAAATACTTGTGTCTCATAAATAACTCCTGATTTAGATTGGAAAGTCCAAAACCACGCAGCATTGCTTGCGTTTTGGACTTGCACTTCACTTTCATAGGTTGACGCGGATTATCGCACCCTGAACAGTGTGATATGCCACTATATTTATTATAACCTATGAAGGCACAGTTTGTCAATATGCAATTCACATTTATTGAAAATCGGCATAAAATGTAATGCAACGAAAACTATTCGGAGGGGATATTATGAGGATTCTTGTTATCGGAGGAGATTCCCGAATGAAATACGCAGCGGGTGAGCTGTGCGCTGAGGAGTACAATGCGCATACGGTCGGGACATTTGACATAATAGTGCTGCCGATGCCCCTTACGCGTGACGGTGAAACGATTTTCGTGCCGCTTTCGGGGGCTTCGCTGCCGTTTGATATAATCGGTCGATTCGCCGAGGAGGGCGCGGTAATCTTCGCGGGCGGGGAATGCGAACGTCTAACGGAAATCTGCACGGAGCACAGGCTTACAATTGTGAACTACATGAAAAACGAGCCGTTGACCTTGAGAAATGCCGCATTAACTGCCGAAGCCGCCGTGTGTTTGCTATCAAACAGCACGGAGCACTCTCTGCTCGGCTCACGAATCCTTATAATGGGATATGGAAGAATCGCCTCAATGACCGCAGAGCGGCTGAGAGCGTTTGGAGCGGAGATTACCGTTGCCGCGCGCCGTTCCGAACAGCGAATCCAAGCCGAGTTGGACGGTTTCCGCGCGGTTGAGATTGCCGAAATCCACGAAATAATAAGCGGATTCGACTACACGGTGAACACCGTTCCCGCAGCGCTTTTTGATACGGAATGTTTCGCTAAAATGCACGGAGTGTTCCTTGAGCTTGCGACTTTGCCGAATAATCCGCCGGATAATCCCGAAATCAAGTACATTCACGGCGGCGGACTTCCCGGAAAATATTTTCCCGAAACGGCGGGGAAATTTATCGCCAATACAATAGACGAAATATACCGCGCATCTCTGCGCGCCCAATAAACACTGAAAGGAAAATCATTATGAGCGATATAGATAGACTTGTCAAGCTGCGTGTGGGCTGGGCGGTCTGCGGTTCGTTCTGTACGTTCGCTAAAGCGTTCGAGGAACTGGAGGAGCTGGTTTCTCTCGGATGTGAGGTTACGCCGATTATGTCTCAAAACGCGTACTCCACGGACACGCGCTTCGGTACTGCCCAACAGCACGCCGCGCGGCTGTACGAAATCACCGGCAAGACCGTGCTACACGAAATCGCGTCAACCGAGCCGGTTGGTCCCAAAAAGATGTTTGATGTGCTGGTGGTCGCCCCCTGTACCGGAAATACCTTGGCAAAGCTGGCGGTGGGGATTATCGACAC
>CAMWMN010000037.1 GCA_947175385.1 uncultured Clostridia bacterium
GCCGTACTTAGGCAATTTTCCTTGAGATACATACAGTACATCTGCGGAAAATTGCCGTCGTCCGGCACGAAAATCCGGGCAAATCCGGCACTTCTTCGGATACTAAACAGGCTCTTATAACCAAATCGGGAGGTGATACGGTGGACGATGCAGAATTGTTGGATTTGTTGCGAAAAAAACCGGAAAAAGGCTTAAAGGCCCTTATATCGCAATACAGCGGACTGGTTTATGCCGTAATACGGCGAAATCTTCCCGAAGCATTTTGCGCCGCTGATGCAGAAGCCTGCGCAGCGGAGATTTTCAGTGAGTTCTATCTCGATTTGGATAAATTTGACCCTTCAAAGGGAAGTATAAAAGCGTGGCTGTGCGTTATCGCGCGGCATAATGCCGTTGATCTGGCGCGGCGCAGCAAATCAGTGTTGCCATTGGACGAGGAAATACGCGCGGATGTCGGAGGAACTTCTTTGGAAAGCGACCTTGAGGAACGGGAGTTGCGCCGCGCGGTGTTATCCGAGGTGAAATCTTTGGACGAGCCGGATCGCGAAATCCTGCTGAGGAAGTTTTACTTGGGCGAATCCTCGAAGGAAATCGCAAAACGGCTGAAAATGTCCGTTTCCAACGTTGACGCAAGAACCAGCCGCGCCGTGAAAAAACTCCGCAAAAAACTTGATGATTGGAGGAAATGATTATGAAATATACGTTAGAGAATTTTTTTGAAGAGCTGAACCCGAATGAGCTTGATGAAATTATGCCGAATAATTTTGACGAGAAAATGCCGAAAAAAGCTCTGAGTCGCATTGAAAAAACAGCTCTGCAAAAGTCGGGGATAGAAAATAACAGGCGGCATTTTAATTTCAAGATATTCGCGCCCGTTGCGGCTTGTCTGGTATTAACGGCGGGAATCGGCGGATTTGCGATAGCTGCCGAGGCTAGGGAATACAATGCCGCCGTGGACTTTTTCGCGCAAAACGGACTGTCCGCTGAGGGGCTTAGCCGCGAGGACTTAAAGGCGGTCTATCGCGATATTTCAACAAATCGCTTTATGAATGACAAAACCGTTGAGGTTATCAAACGCTCCGTTCCGGGCGTGGAAATTCTTCAGGAAGAGCCTACCCCCGATGAGCTGGCGGTGCTTTGGAACAGCAATATCAATATGTGGAACGGTCTGAGCGCGAAAAATTCCGTGAAATACCAATGGGATTATGAATACAAGGACGCGGAAATGCGTAATTTGGAAAAAATTATCGTTGAATGTCTGCGCGGCGGTGAAACGCTTTGGAAAACTGAGTTTCCTTCTCCGTGCGAAAAATGGAATGATTCTTTCTATATCGATAACTGCGTAATGATGTCTGCGGACACTGCTGTTTGGGGCAACAGAGCATATTGGACGGAGAGGGACTTGTACGAGCATTTCACCTATAGCTGGCTCGCGCGGGTCGACGACAGCGGAAACAAGCTCTGGCAGATCGAATTGGATCATGGATTTGATTATGAGTGTATTCGTGCGGTTCTGGACAACGGCGACGGCACTTGGGCGGTCATCAGCGAAGGCGATTTTGAATATTTGTGTTTGAGTCAATTTGATATTAACGGAAATGAACTCAGCTTCCAAAAAACAAAGGTTGGCAGAATGAGTATTTTGAACGCCGCGCGGCTCGGTGACGGCTATCTGGTACAGACCAGCCGGGCATACAGTGCGGGCGGAGGACGCGCCAACATTGTCAAGCTCGACCACAACGGAAACGTCACCGACAATTTTGTTTATGAGAGCGATGATTGTGACTATTACATTACGGATATGACGGAATTTGAGGGGAATGTGTATCTTTCCGCGTATGCCGTGCCGAAGAGCAACGATTGGTGCAAGGACGGACTCTTCGAGATTCTGGACAATATAATATCCGAAAAGGGTGAGCTTGATGTTTCCCCCGAAGATTTAACTCCGGCAGTACGTGAGCATTACACGGCGGTTCTGCTTTTGTGCGACTCCAACGGAGGAAAACCGAAAACTTTCTATTCCGCAAAGAGTTCGCTTGGCGGAGCGCTTGCTGTTGAGAATAATCAGCTCAAATGGAATGTGGAGAACATCATTCTGGCAGGCTATATACCGTATATAAACTCATTCCCCATAAGCGGGAAAAGCCTTGTTTATCGGTATTCTTTTGATGAAAACGGCGCTCTTGTCGGGTGTGAGGATACGGGAAAAGTAGTAGGTTTTTTGCGGTAAAGCCCGTGACGTAAGGGAGGTACGAATTATGAAGAAGTTCTTAGTTGTTCCGATATGCGTGTTGGTATTGGTCGGCGCATTCGCGGTTTCCATTTACGCGGCTGAGGTCGGCAATAAGTCGGATTCAAAGTTAGCCGCAGATGTTAGCAATAAAGTCAGCGATGTCAATAATCAAACTGCTGTAAGTATTGATTATGGCGAGGTAAGTATAAACCCCTGTTGGGAGGGATTACCTTACCAAGAAGGCATTATAACCGGAGAAATCGATCCTAATGCGCCTAAACTTGATTTGGCAGCCGCAAGGGAAATTATCGCCAAACACAATGACTTTGATGAGATTCTGTCCGAATTTGACAAGGTGCAAAAATACCCCGATTTTATCGGCGGAAGTGGTCACATTGTAGTGCAATATTGGCTTAATGATTCAAGAAGCGAGGAGATTACGGTTTTCCCGCTTGAACACGGGATATGGTATGGCATATTAAATTCTGACGGTACGACAACGTATACCGAAGAACTTTTTTAATATGATGATAGAAAGGCATTGGCTCCTCGCTAATGCCTTTTCATCTTTGCCCAAAAGTACATTATTCAACAAAGTATTGACTTATTCGTCAATTTGTGATATAATGAGGACAGCGCTATAACCTTACAATGGAAACTAAAAATAGGGGGGCATAAAGCCGTTGACTAAAATAAACCTTGTTTTGTGCGATGATCACTCAGCCGATCTGGAAACGCTCAGTGAGTCGGCAAACGATTACATAAACAGCCGCGGGCTTTTTGGGGAAACGGTCTGTTTTTCTTCGTCCGAAGAGGTTCTGCGTTTCTCGGAAAGCAGCGATAACGACGCTGTTACCGTGTATCTTCTCGATGTGATAATGCCCGAAACGAACGGCATAGAGCTTGGCAAAAAGCTTCGTGAGCGCGACAAAAGCTCGGCGGTCATCTATATAAGTTCATCGCGGGAGTACGCGCTGGACGCGTTCTCGGTACACGCGTTTTCCTATTTGACAAAACCATTTTCGCGCGAAAAGCTGTTTAAGGAGCTTGACGAATGTCTTAGCCGTATGGAGAACGCTCCGCAAAGGCTTTTGATTAAAACCGCCAACGGCATAGTAGGTCTTGCTTTGTCGGAAATTATCGCCGTGGAATACCTCAATCACAGATTAATATTTCATCTGACAAACGGTAAAAAAATTGAGAGCGTGTACCGCAAGCAAACGTTTGACGTTCAGGCGAAGGGGCTGCCGGAAACGGGAGCGTTTCTGAAAATATCCGCAAGCTATCTGGTGAATTATCGGAACATTCGGGGAATAAAATCCGACAGCTTTATTATGAGTGATGGTTCTCAATACAAGATAACCCGAAAATATATTGCCGCAAGGCAGCAGTATATAAACGGTGAGATGTTCGGTCATAAAAATATCAAATGAGTGATATGGAGTGGTGAAATGATTTCTTTAACAGCAACGATTTTTTCCGAAGCGGTAATTTTCGCTTTGTATATATTTGTCTGCCTGACGCTTATGAAGCTGAGATTTTCTCGTTTGACAGGCATTTTGATTTATGTCGGAATTGCGCTGTGCTCATGCGGCACGGTAACGGCACTCGCGCTGGCGGGCAAGATTATGGAGGCACTCACGCTGCTGCCGCTTATCGCGTATCTGCCGTTTTCGGTGTGCGTGTACGTTCTCTCCGAGGGCGGAATCTTTGAAACGGCAGCAGCGTGTTCAACAGGAGCGTTGGCATCGCTTGTCATCAAGACATTTAAGAAGATACTGCCGTGGCTGTTCGGCAAATTTCTTTACGGAACAGCATTAGATATTATCACAGCCTTGACGGTATTTGCCCTTGCGGCGGCAGCGGGAATTGTTGTGTTCAGATATGTGCGCAGAGCATTTGAAGTGTGCACGCATATGGGCGCTAAAAACCGATTGCTTGTTTTGATCCCGGTGGTAACAGTGTTTTTAATTATCTTCATCAATTTTAACAGTGCGTCATCGTCCGCCGTTCTGATAATGACGCTTATAATCGCGGTATCCGTTTTTGTGATAACATCTCGGTTGTTAATATATTGGTCGAGGCTTTTGGATGCCGAAGAAAAGGAAAAAAGGCTGTCCGAAAGTCTGGAGCTGCAGCGGAAAAGCTTTGAGCGTCTTTCGCGGAATGTTGATGCCGGTCGGCTTTATCGTCACGATATGCGACACCATCTAAAGGTGTTGAGTGGAATGGCTCGACAGAACAACTCCGTTGAAATTCTGGAATATATCGAAAGTCTGAACGAGAACGCCGAGCTTTACACACCCGAAACGCTCTGCAAAAATCCGGCGATAAATGCGGTGCTGTCGGAATATATAAGCCGTGCAAAAAAGCTGGGCTGTCGGACGAGGCACAATGTTTACGTTCCCGAGGAGCTTCCCTTTGAGCTGCCAGATGTGTGCATAATTCTCTCCAACGCGCTTGAAAACGCGCTGAACGCCTGTGAAAAATGCTCCAAGAACAAACGTTATATTGATCTGTCAGCAGATTTCTCGGACGAAATCAAGCTGAAAATATCCGTAAAAAATCCTTGTACCGATATTGTAATGCTAGATGATGAGGGTCTGCCTGTTGTTAAAGCACGTACAGACGGTCACGGAATCGGGCTTCACGGCGTCAAAAAGGTCGTTGAAAAATACAACGGCTTCATATGCTGCGCGTATGAAGACAGCGAATTTCTTTTTTGTGCCGAGATTTTTCGTATTCCGAACAGCAGCCCGAAAAATGACAGTATTCCCGAACGCGGTCACGGATATTCAAAGGTGCTGCCTGCGGTACTCACTTCAATAGTCTGCGCGGTCGGTCTGATAAACGTTTCGCCCGCGTCCGCCGGCGCGTTGTCCGAGGTGCTTTCCATCAACATCAAAACAATAAGCTATGGCTGGGGCGACAATTCATTCAATGTGGAATATCCGCAATTTTCGGGTGATAATTCCGAAAAATTAAACCAAGCCGCAAGTGATTTTATAAGCGAGGCAAGAAACATTTTTTTACAATACGCGCTTCAAAAATATGAGGGATATGTGGCGGAAGACGCGGGATACCGCATACATATAAATGACAAAGCATATCTGTCAGCGCGGTTCTACGCGACCGTCAATATTGGCGGCTCTATGGAGTTCAGCCGCTGCGTAACGCTCGACAAGAAAGCCGACAAGGTGCTCACTCTTGCCAATCTCTTTGACGAAAATCGCGATTACATTGCGGAAATAAGCGCGGAGGTGCTGCGGCAAATGGAACTCCGCGTTAAATATGAGGAAGCAAGCTATTTTATTCCCGGAGGCATCTGGAGCGATGATGAGTGCTTCAAGGAAATTCCTCCCGAACAGGAATTCTATCTGAATGCCGAAGGACAACTAGTAATTGTTTTTGATGAATATACGGTAGCCCCCGGAAAAGAGGGTTCTCCCGAATTTGTGATGCCTGATGAAATATTTCATTATGACACGTATTAAAGAAAGACCTCCGGAAGCAAATCTGCTTCCGGAGGTCTTTCTTTTCTTGTCCGCTCGCTTGCTCAACGATGGTATTTGCTTTCAGATAAGAACTTTGTACCAATTCTTTCATTTACTGTACAATTTCGCAAACTCGTCGGTTACATTCTCCATATCCCATAACGAATATGGCGCGCATTTTGTTTAATGCAGACAAAAAAATCCGCCCACCAACTTTAATTTGGTGGACTGATTTTATTGTTCTTAGTTCATTATAATGGATTTGCAGAACTTTGTCTGAAATCCAAATTTGACTTAAATAAGCGGATTATCAACCCTTAAGAGCTTCCTCAACCGCAACCGCGCAAGCAACTGTCGCGCCAACCATCGGGTTGTTGCCCATGCCGATAAGACCCATCATCTCAACGTGTGCGGGAACAGAGGATGAACCTGCGAACTGCGCGTCGGAGTGCATACGTCCCATTGTATCGGTCATACCGTAGGAAGCGGGACCTGCCGCCATATTGTCGGGGTGGAGGGTACGTCCCGTACCGCCGCCGGATGCAACGGAGAAGTACTGCTTACCCTTGTCGGTGCACTCTTTCTTGTAAGTGCCCGCAACGGGGTGCTGGAATCTGGTGGGGTTGGTGGAGTTACCGGTGATGGAAACGTCCACGCCCTCTTTCCACATAATAGCAACGCCCTCGGTAACATCATTCGCGCCGTAGCAGTTAACCTTAGCGCGAAGTCCCTCGGAATAAGCCTTACGGAATACTTCCTTAACCTCGCCAGTGTGGTAATCCATCTCGGTTTCAACATAGGTAAAGCCGTTGATACGCGCGATGATCTGCGCCGCGTCCTTGCCCAGACCGTTGAGGATTACGCGCAGCGGCTCTTTACGAACCTTATTCGCTTTCTCGGCGATTCCGATTGCGCCCTCGGCAGCCGCAAAGGACTCGTGACCTGCGAGGAAGCAGAAGCACTTAGTTTCCTCCTCAAGCAGCATCTTTCCGAGATTTCCGTGACCAAGACCTACCTTGCGCTGATCAGCAACCGAGCCGGGAATGCAGAAGCTCTGAAGTCCCTCGCCGATAGCCGCCGCGGCGTCCGCAGCGCGGGTGCAGCCCTTCTTTATCGCGATTGCGCAGCCAACGGTATACGCCCACTTTGCGTTCTCAAAGCAAATCGGCTGGATTCCCTCAACGATTTTATACGGATCAAAGCCCTTTGCCTTGCAAATCTCCGCGCACTCCTCAATGGAGTTGATTCCATATTTCCCCAGAACCTCGAGAATCTGTTTCTCGCGTCTGTCGTAAGATTCAAATAAAGCCATTTTATGTACCCCCTTACTGCTTTCTCGGGTCGATGAACTTCACCGCGTCGGCTACACGACCATATTGTCCCTTAGCCTTCTCAAACGCGGTATTAGCGTCATCGCCCGCCTTAATGAAGTCCATCATCTTGCCAAAGTTTACAAACTTATAGCCAATGATTTCATTATCCTCATTCAAAGCCAGGTCGGTAACATAGCCGTCCGTCATCTCAAGGTAGCGCGGACCCTTTGCGAGGGTACCGTACATTGTGCCCACCTGAGAGCGGTTGCCCTTGCCGAGGTCCTCAAGACCTGCGCCGATGGACAGTCCGTCCTCGGAGAACGCGCTCTGCGAACGTCCGTAAACGATCTGGAGGAACAGCTCGCGCATAGCGGTGTTGATAGCGTCGCAAACAAGGTCGGTGTTCAGAGCCTCGAGAATGGTTCTGCCGGGGAGAATCTCCGCCGCCATAGCCGCCGAGTGCGTCATACCGGAGCAGCCGATAGTTTCAACGAGAGCCTCCTGAATCACGCCCTCCTTGATGTTCAGCGACAGCTTGCAGGTGCCCTGCTGAGGAGCGCACCAACCGATGCCGTGGGTAAATCCCGAAATATCCTTGATTTCCTTCGCCTTGACCCACTTAGCTTCCTCGGGGATAGGCGCACAGCCGTGAGCGACGCCCTGAGTCACAGGACACATAGCGTCAACTTCATGAGAGTAAGTCATACTTTTATCTCCTTTGTACAAATTTAGCCGCGGAATTTGTGCAAAATGACAAATCCACTAACCATACACCTATATTATACTACATCTTGTCAAATTTTTCAAGGGGTATACAAAATTTTTTGGAAAATTTTCACGAAAAATGGGAGCGGCGAAAACCGCTCCCGAAATTAATTACTTAACAGTAAATTCAGCATACACTAAACCGCCTACGTTTATCCTGATTCGATAATTTCCCGGAGAAAGCGGCAATTTGTAATGTGTTTCCAAATCACACAGTTTTGTGATAGTTCCATTTGCGGGAATCTGCGTAGCGGTCGCGAAAACCGTAACATTGTTGGAGTCTATATACCGCCACTTGTCGCCTTCTTGCTTCAAGACTATAAAACCATTTGCGTCATCTGTCCACACATCATCATTATTGCTTAAATTGGTTAATTCAATGCGAATTATCTTGACATCTGTGTCATATTCGGGAAACTCTGTTCGCGCGATTATGGATTCATTGATTTCCACGACGCTCTCCTCATATCTGACAGAAGATTCGGACTCTTGGGAATCACACCCCGTCAAAGAAAATGCTAAAACATACAGCAAACACATTAATACCAATTTTAACCCAAATATTTTCATAGTAATCGCCCCCTATTAAAGCGTAGAAGTTCTGTATGACAAGAACTTATTATATATTGTAGAATCAAAATACAAAATAGTTGTGTACGCATTTGGAGAATCCCATTCAGTCGACCCGCCTTGTAAAATTCCCATAGCAACATATCCCAAATTTTCAGTCCAAATATAACACGGTCCGCCACTGTTTCCACCCGATGCGTCTAAATTATAGCTATAACAGAAGTGTTCATCTGTATAGCCAATTGTACCCGTCGACAAGTACTGATCTGTTGTAAAAATTTCCTTTCGTGTTGGACCCTCCCCTTCATATATGTATTTAGGATAACCATTCAATAACACAGAAGTTCCATTCCATAAATTAAAATTAGAATAACCCACGTCCCAAAATCCTGTTTGATTGCCAATATTGCTTGATAATGTAATGATGCCCCAGTCATAATTTGTATCACAATTTTTCGCCCAACCCCAACCACATTCAAAACTATATTTATTTGCAGTTACAGTTCCATAAGGTTTTGGAACAGTCCCTGTATTGTATGCTGGAGTAATATCCACACTTTCAGCCCATGCCCACTCACCATTTTTCCCAAACCCATAATTACACAGCACATGACCGGATGTAGCAACAGCGTTTGGTCCTATCATAAAGCCCGTTGCTCTTGTCATCATTCCGTTAGGTAGGTTTACATTAATATAGACTGTGCTTCTAAATCGTTTTTCACTGTTGGGATTATAAACCTTTGTTCTATCATCGCTACCAATAATAGCCTGTGTAGAAATTTCATCATCGCCTTCATTGTAAGGGTCATATCCTGGTGAAACAATCAGTCCATTTTCGGATTGAACACTCGCCTCTACCAAGACATCTATCGGGGGAATGTATGTCAATCCCCCCGTTTCCGCATTAGGTGTTACCGAACCCCTAACATCCCACTCCTCGGTGTTTAAAAAATCAGGGTGTTCACTGCCGGAGCTGATTGTGTCAGAGGATTCAGTTCCATAAGCTGATGTCGAAATCATTACTGCCGCCATAACAATGCCCAAAATTCTTGCCAATGTTTTCCTCATAATAAACCCTCCCAGAAATGTCAATACATATTTGTCATAGACTTTCGGAATCGAAAATCCATTCGGTTATTTATGACAATACCGCATAAAGCGCATTCTTTGTGTGATGTCGCCTAAAGTTACCGCAGTAAAATTTGCTCTACCAGCTGATTGATTAATATATGATTATCCGCCATTGAACAAACTTACTTGTTAATTATTATAGTACATCTTGGTATATTTGTCAATACTCTTTTCGTGCGCCTTGCGCAAGATGTAGAAATCCTGCGTGAAATGTAAGAAAATTGGAGTTTTCGCCAAAAAATACAACTGTTTTTTGTGCAATTCCACATACGTTTGAGCATTCTCCTAAAGGCATTAATCGCTAATTATGCGGTATTGCCTTATATTATATCAAACAAACCAAAGATTTATCAATAAAGTATACTTTTGTTTTGAGTATTACTTAAATTTCAAAAAGCCTATTGAAATTATCAGAATTATGTGTTATAATAGAAATATAGATTCCGAAACGGAGGATAGTATATGAAAATTTCCACAAAAGGAAGATACGCGCTGCGAATGATGGCTGATCTGGCACAGAACGGCAATGGCGGGTATGTGGCGTTAAAGGACATCGCCGCGCGGCAGAGTATCTCGAAAAAGTATCTTGAACAAATCGTTCCGCTGCTCACCCGCGCGGAGATGCTGCGCACCAACCGCGGATTCCAAGGAGGATACGCGCTCTCAAGGTCGCCCGAGCAATACACGGTCGGCGAGATTCTGCGCGTCACCGAGGGAAACCTCGCGCCCGTAGCGTGTCTGCAATTCGATGAGAACACCTGCCCGCGTAAGGCGGAATGTCAGGCTCTGCCTGTCTGGGAGGGTCTTTACAAGGTCATTATCGACTATCTGGACGGCATTTCGCTGAGGGATATTATCGACAAAATACCTGCTTGCAAAAATTTGGGGGATTAAACTATGATCAAGGATATTCAACAACAGATATTGACTCTGAAAAAAGAAAAGGGCGTGTGCATTCTGGCGCACTGTTATCAAACCCACGACATTCTTGAGGTCGCAGATTACGTTGGCGACAGCTTTGGATTGGCTCAGTGTGCCGCCGAAACTTCCGCTAAAACCGTGATGATGTGCGGCGTTCGCTTTATGGCGGAAACCGTGAAAATTCTCTGCCCAGAAAAGCGCGTGTTGCTCCCCGAACCGGACGCAGGCTGCCCTATGGCGGAACAGCTCAACACGGAAACGCTTTCGGAGCTTAAAGCGAAATATCCCGAATACGCGGTCGTTGCCTACATAAACACCACTGCCGAACTGAAAACGCAGTGCGATGTGTGCGTGACATCAAGCTCCGCGGCGAAAATCATCAAGCGGCTGCCCGAGGACAAAATCTTGTTCATACCCGACCGAAACCTCGGAACTTTCATCAAAAATCAATGCCCCGAAAAGGAGATCGTAACCGTTCGGGGCTGTTGCCCAACGCACGCGCAGTTCACCAAGGCGGACGTTATGAAAGCGAAATCCGCGCACCCGAACGCATTGCTGCTTGTCCACCCCGAGTGCGACCCCGAGGTGGTTTCCGAGGCGGATTTCATCGGCTCTACCACTGAAATTATGGACTTCGCGCGCAAGTCCGACAACCGCGAGTTCATCATCGGAACGGAAAACAGCATCGTTCAGCACCTCGGAATCGAATGCATAGACAAGCTCTTCTACCCGCTCTCAAAGGACTTTGTATGCCGTAATATGCAGCTAACCAAACTCGCAAGTGTGTTCCACTGTCTGAACGGAACGGGCGGCGAGGAAATCATAATGGACGAGAAAACGCGCCTTGCGGCTAAAAAGTGCATTGACAGAATGTTGGAGTTGGGCAATGGCTAAGGCACTGATTGCAATGAGCGGCGGTGTGGACAGTTCGGCTGTCGCGCTTTTGATGAGAGATTCGGGCTATGACTGCGCGGGCGCGATGATGAAGCTGCATGGCGGCGAATCGTTCGAGGACGCACGTTTGGTGTGCGACTCGCTGGGAATCCCGTTCTATGGATTGGATTTCAGTGGTGAATTTTCACAAAACGTAATCGAAAAATTTGTGCACTCCTACGAAATCGGCGAAACTCCGAATCCCTGTATCGAGTGCAATCGCCATATGAAGTTCGGCATTTTGCACAAAAAAGCCGCGGAATTAGGTTGTGACTGCATTGCAACCGGTCACTACGCGCGGGTGGAATTTGACGAAAAATGGGGGCGTTGGTTACTGAAAAAAGCCCTTAATCAAGCCAAAGACCAGAGCTATGTGCTGTACTTCCTGAATCAGGAGCAGCTTGCGCGTGTGAGATTCCCTTTGGGCAATTTCACCAATAAAGAGCAAGTTCGCGCGATTGCCGCCGAAAGCGGACTTCCGACCGCCTCCAAAGGCGAAAGTCAAGACATCTGCTTTGTTCCGAACGGCGACTACGCGGGCTTTATCAGCCGCTTCACGGGGAAAGAGTATCCCGGCGGCGAATTCCGCGACCTGCACGGGAACGTCCTCGGACAGCATCGCGGCGTGATTCGCTATACAATAGGTCAGCGCAAGGGATTGGGAATTTCACACTCCGAGCCACTATATGTTGTATCAAAATCGGTTTCCGAAAACGCAGTCACGCTGTCCATGGAGCGCGATTTGTACTCCTCGGAGCTAACTGCGCGCGATTTCAACTGGATTTCACTCACCGAACCGCCCACAGAGCCGATTTCGGTAAGCGTCCGCACGCGCTATCACGCCTTGGAGGCAGCCGCAACCGCAGTCGCAAATCCCAACGGAACGGTCACGATACGTTTTGTAGAACCACAACGCGCTATTTCACCCGGGCAAGCGGTGGTTCTGTATGATGGGGAAATCGTAGTCGGTGGTGGAACAATTTGTGCAAGTTGCTAAAAATAACGAGGGGAATTTGTGCAAACATACAGAAATCATATTGATTCCGAAAAACCCCTTGACAAATGTCGAAAAAAGGTGTATAATTGATTTGTTGTTGAGGTTGTCCTTTACAACAAATTCCCGGAAGTTTAGCTCAGCTGGGAGAGCATCTGCCTTACAAGCAGAGGGTCACAGGTTCGAGCCCTGTAACTTCCACCACGGCTTTAAGCCGCTTCCGTCCGTTGCTCTAACTTGACAGATGTCCGAAAAATCGGGGGTTGGTCGCTAGAGTGCGGAATTTGGCCCGGTAGTTCAGTTGGTTAGAACGCCGCCCTGTCACGGCGGAGGTCGAGAGTTCGAGTCTCTTCCGGGTCGCCAATTATGATATTTTTTGAGTGGTTGTTTACACTCAATCTGCGGATTTAGCTCATCTGGTAGAGCGCCACCTTGCCAAGGTGGAGGTAGCGAGTTCGAGCCTCGTAATCCGCTCCAGTTAATCAAAAATCGCCTTGCAAAGCAAGGCGATTTTTGATTAACGCAAAGGCTTTCGCAGCTCGCCTTCGGCGAACTACGAAAGCTCTTTGCTAGCGCACTTTTTGCTCGAATTGCCCTAATGGCAATTCGATTTTGCGCTTCGCGCAAAATACGCAAAAACTGCGCTGGGTGATTTGTCACCGATAGATGTTTCTGCTCAACGCAAAGCCGTTCCTCTGCGCCGCTTCGCGGTTTAATGAATGTTCTTTGCTAGTGCGAAACCGGAAAAACTGCACAGGGTACTCCCCTGTTTTAACGTTTGAAATTATTCTGTTTATGGAGGAAAAATGAATAACGAAATTGAATACATTCGCGCTCTTTTTAAGGACAAGAAGTTCTCGGAGCTTTACCGCACCCAATCGGCGGTCATTAACGAAATGATGATGATTGACGACCCACAAGATTTTGAGGATTTTCTTTCGGATGAGAACGACATTGATGAAGCCGCGTTTTGGCTTTTTTACTCTGCTGTTCACGGAGAGAGCGTGTTGATAGGCGGATATGAGGGGGATGTAACCGAGAAAATCACGAATTTCCTAAAGAGGAAACTTCCCGAAAATGTCTTTTCGCTCATTCGGGATCATCTCCGGAATATTCACGTGGATATTGACGCGGAAAATAATCTTGAGGAAATTATCGGGCTTTGCAATCGGCACTTGTCGGATACCGATTATTCACTTTGTCTCGACTTTGATGATACATATTGCGAGGGAGTTTATTTTTTGCGGATTGACCTAAAGAATTTTCAAAATCGGTCGATATAATATATAAGTATTATTTTCAATGATGGGGGGATTTTCGTGGAATTATCAAAAATCGGCTCTGTAAGCAGCTACGTTCGGTCTGTTGCTGTTGCCGAAAAAGCAGCCGCAGCCGTAAGCTCTCCAAACACCCGCGAGAACCGCGACAGCGCGAGCTTTTCCGCCTCCGCGCGTATGGCGGCGAAGTCCTCAGAAACCGAATCCTCGAAATCATCGTCCAAAAAAGCCGAATCCGATAACGAGAAAACTGTTGCCGAAATGCTAAAGGAGCAATCGGAGCGATTCGCCGGCCTGTTTGGGGAACGTGAGTACGACAAGGCGCGCGACACACGGCTTCAGGGAATCCGCGCGAAAATGCGCACCGGGCAGACGTTGACGTTTACGGAGCAAAGCTACCTCGCAATTCGCGACCCCGAATCCTATAAGACCTTTCAGAAAACCGAGTCCGCGCGGCGCGCCTATCGCTGCACGCTGATGTCCTGTCGGACGCGAGATGAGGTAAACGGAATGCGGCTTTCCAACGCGCTTTCCGCGCTCTCGGCATACAAAAAAGCGATTCGCAACGGCGGTGACGGCTCCGAGGTAGCGGGCTTGAATGCCGCGCTCGACCGCGAAATCCGCGAGTTTACAAAGTCGCGGAATTACCAAGCACTTCCAACCGCTGCCGAGTGTAACAAATTCGACCGCGACCTCGCTAAGGCGCGTAAATTTGAACAGGAAAAGCGCATCGCCGAGCGCAAAAACCGCCTGAAAAAGCGCAAAAAACAGGTCAAAACTCCGGGCGATGGCAAACAGACGGTTCGGCAAGTAATGAACTCCCCGACCGCGAAAAAGGTTCTCAACTCGCGTTCAAAGAAAACCTGTTCATCTTATCATTTGGACGCGAATCTTTATGGCAAGATGAATCGGAAAATTTAATGATAATCCTGCCGTATGGCTTGATTATAAATATTAATACAAAGGAGATTTCAGTATGATGATGAAGAATAATAAGGCAATTGAGGTTGTAGCATAACCGGGAGGTTTGCTGACAATCCCGCAAGCCTCCCGAAAGGTTTATGATTTTACTTTTAGGAGGACAACCCCAATGAATAGGGAAAACAAGAAAAAATCACACGATAGTTGCTACTATAAAACACACCCGTGCAATTACAGCTTTGTCTGCAAGGTTTGCAGAAGAACCGTTGTGCCAAGCGGCGCGGGGAGCGACCACAGAAATCACTGTCCATACTGCCTGTCAAGCCAACATCTGGATATTGAACCGGGTGATCGGGCGGCAGACTGCGGCGGCGTAATGGAGCCTATTACCGTATGGGTAAGAAAAAACGGAGAATGGGCTATTATACATCGCTGTAAGGTGTGCGGAGCGTTAAGCTCCAACCGCATCGCGGCAGACGATAATCCGATGAAGCTGATGTCGTTGGCAATGAAGCCCGTTTCGTCCCCGCCGTTTCCGTTGGAGCGAATCGAGGAAATGACAAAGCTAATGGGCGGCGATGGCGAGTTGAAATGGTAATTAATGCCGGTATCCCGATTGGGATACCGGCATTTAATTTTTGTGCAAAATCACCAATCACATCAATCGGCGGCGGCTGATTTTGAGCGTTAAATCAATGGAATTTCCGAAGAAAATGTTGTATAATAAAATCAAAAGAACAGGAGGCACATTATGAAAAAATCAGCATTAATTTTCGTGTTATCGCTCACGTTATTATTTTCCGGCTGTAATAACGGAACTTCCGATTCGGACAGCTCCATGGAATCCACATCGCAGACCGACCCCGTAAGCACATCGGAATCCTCGGAAGTCCCCGATGAAAATTCCACAAAACTTGTAGGTTTAGCGGGCGACCGAATCTCCAAATCGGAAATTTCACAAGTATTCAACTTGGACGGCAGCTCGGAATACTCCGATGAGAGCTTTCAATCGGTGCTGTGTGACGGGTTTGTATATCTCGCCGAGCCAACGCTTAATAACCTGAACAGCATAGACAACTCCGATATATTTGACGCGGACGCGATGACCTTCGCGAGAATGTCCGCGGGCAAGCTCAAAAATTACAAGCGAGTGAATGTCGGCGATACGATTTCGGGGCTTACCGTCACTGCCGCGCAGTCTAATTTTGCCGTGGATTCGATGGACGGATTTGACAAGAACGCGCTTTACGAGAAGTTTCCCGAAATTTATTTCAACGCGGCGAATTGCGAGTTCAGCGGTGAACTTACGATGACGGGCTACGCGTGCGTAATTCCCGAGGACGAATACGGAATCGAATCGGGGACGATTCTTTTCGTGCCGAGCGGAGAGTGTCCGCTGCCCGTGATGGGTTACGCAAGCGATGAGGAGAACGGAATCTACCACTGCGCGAATATCGGTATGCACGGCGATTTCACATGGGCGGGAGAATACGGACAAATCAATATCGGAAACATCAATTCCGTTTCTGCGGACGTTTCCGTGCTTCCAACGGACGGTACGTTTGTTAAAGTCGCCGTCACGGTGGACTCCATCAAGCTGAGCGGCGGTGTGAACTTCAACAATATTGCCACCGCCAATATCGTTGAAATCAATCCCACATAAATGAAATCCCCCGATTTTCGGGGGATTTTTTATTACTCATCGTCACTTTCGGGCATATCCCAATTGTGCCATACATTCTGGACATCATCATTGTCCTCCATCGCCTCGAGCATCAAGCCCATCTTCTTGAGCTGCTCCTCGTCGGTGAGGGTGGTGTATGTATCCGGAACCTGCTCGGCATCGGCGGAAATAACGCTGTAACCGCGCTTGGTAAGCTCGGCGGCAACATTCTGAACCTCGTTCGGGTCGGTGGTGATCTCTACCACTCCGTCCTCAAAGCTGAAATCGTCCGCACCGCTTTCGAGAATATCCTCCATCGCCTTGTCCTCGTCAATGTCACCGTCCTCGTTGTTCAGCACGATAATTCCCTTGAGCGAGAACATAAAGCCCACGCAGCCCGCCGTTCCGAGATTTCCGCCGAACTTATCAAAATAGTGACGTATCTCGCCCGCGGTACGGTTGCGGTTATCGGTAAGGCAATCCACGATTACCGCGACTCCGCCCGGACCGTAGCCCTCGTAAACGCAGTTCTCATAGTCGTTCTTTTCCGCGCCGCCCGCGGCCTTTTTCAGCAGACGATCGATGTTGTCATTGGGAATATTGTTGGATTTCGCCTTCTGAACCAGTGTCGCCAAACGAGAGTTATTCTGCGGGTCGGCGCTGCCGGTTTCCTTGATGCACACAAGAATCTCACGGCTGATTTTCGTGAAAACCTTTGCGCGCGCGCCGTCCTTTTCTCCCTTTTTACGCTTGATTGTGCTCCATTTTGAATGTCCTGACATAATAAATCTCCTTATCTGAATTTATAAATTGTTAAACTTTAGTGAACCCCTCTCCGAGGACCTCACTCGTTCCGGTTACAACCACGAACGCTCCCGGATCAACCTCGTGAACCAACCGCTTAACCTTGCTGTAAGCGTTGCGGTGAACAGCGGTCGCGATGACTTTCCGCTCCGTGCCGCTGTACGCGCCCTCCGCTTTGAACAGCGTAACGCCGCGCCGCTGCTCCAGCAGCCGTTTCGCGATCTCGTCCGTGTTGTCCGAAAACACGAACAAAAAACGACAATCGTTTCCGCCATACACAACAAAATCCATTGCCTTGGTCTGAACGAAAATCGCGATTATAGCATACAAAACCACGTTAATGTCGCGATATGCCGCCAGTCCTCCCAACACAACGATTCCGTCAATCACCGCCTGAAGTACCCCGAGCTTCATTTCGGGGAAACGATTTCCAAGTATCTTGGTAAGGATATCCGTGCCGCCGGTTGTTCCCTCGCTGCGGTAATTCATCCCCATTCCGAAGCCCATAATTCCGCCGCCGAACACCGCCGCAAGGATTCCATCGCCTGCGCCCGCCTTATACACGGGAACAAACATCTCCGCCAAATCCGTGAACACAGAAATCAGCGCCACGGCAATCAGCGTTTTTACCATTGTGGACTTGTTCAGCTTGATGAACCCCGCGATAATCAGCGGAACGTTCAGCAGCAAAATCAGCGTACCCACCTTTATTGGCGCGAACTCCGTGATAATTACCGCGATTCCCGTCACACCGCCCGGAGCAATGCTGTTGGGCGAAATAAAAATATGCACTCCCAGCGAATACACCGCCGAGCCGATGATTATAACCATGATGTCACGAATCCATCTCAGAACCGTTGACTTCATTTTTCCTCCACCGCGTCCGAATCAAGCGAAATCCCCGCGCAAATCGCGTCAAACAACTCATTCAGACGTTCGTTTTGCCCCGTCAGACTCAAATACCCGAAAAGAGCTTCCAGAGCGGTCGCGCGGCGATAATCGGACGGTTTCGCGCTCTTCGGAACGGATATTCCGCCCGCGTTGCGTCCACGCCGCAGAATGTCCGACTCGCGCTCGGTAAGCAGCGGCTCAATCACCGCTACTGCCGCCGACTGATAGCTCGCGCGTACACGCTCTACTGCCAGATTATGCAGCCGCCCCGCGTTGGTTTGATGCTCAAGCACGATATGCCGCCGCACAAATTCCTCATAAACGCAGTCGCCGTAAAACGCCAGCACATTCGGGCTGTACGCGGCGGCTTGCTTTTCCGTCAGAATCTCCGCTGTCATTTGCACCTCAATATATAGTATACATAGCTGTACTCTTCGCTATGCAAGTCGAACATATAGATTTCCTTGTTGATTTCGCCTATTCCCGTAGTTTCCTCGTCCGAGCCTTCGTATTTGTGGATAAGCTCGGTGACGGGCTGATACAAACCACCAATCCAATCGGTTTTCGGGGAAATGTAAAAATCGAGAATGTCGAAACCGCACTCTTTAGCCTCTCGAACCACGCGATCAAGCGGCTCGGGACGTCCAAACCGCCGCTCTGCATAGCACTTTGTATCGGGTGATGGATCGATAAGCCAACACAGCGTGCGGTACACCGCGACCGCGCCTTTTTTCAGACTGCCGTGGAGCTGCTCCAAACGCCGCGTTACGCCGTCAGGCTCCGCGCCGCCGTTATACCACACGAAATCCCAGCCGCCGTCCATAACGGGAATCTCATAAATCCCCGCCGATAGCGCGTTCAAGCCCGCTCTCTCAGCGGCTTCTACACGAAAATCCTCGTGAAATGCCGCCGTTACCGCCGCGCCCGTGGATTCGCCGATTAACCGTGGAGTGAACAAATCATCACCACAGAATAACGCTTTCCCTGCGGAAATCCGTCCGCACATTTGCATAACCTGCCGTGCGGTATCCTCACTGCCCGCCGTAGAGCGCTCCATCTGCCGCGACAACAGGTTCATTAATTCGCTCATTATATGCACCTCCGAAATTTATCCCGCTCGGAGTTTTTATCTAACATAATTGAACTCAAAATCAAAAATCGAAACAAGGTCGTCCTCTTGGATTCCCTGCCGCTCCAGCTCGTCAATGATTCCGCTTGAGCGCAGCACGCGCTGAAAATACTGAAGACTCTCGTAGTCGTCCATATTCACCGTGGAAAGTATCGGCGCAAGCCACTCCGCGTCCACGATGTACACGCCGTCTGCCTTTTGAACCGTGAAAGAGCGTTTCTGCTCGTCAATCCGCGCAAGCTCCTCCAACGTCAGCGGAACAGCCTCGTACCGCTTGACGGGCGGCAGCGTGTCGAGCTTTGCCGTAATCGCATCCATCAGCGCGTCCGCGCCCTCGGTGGTCGCTGCGGAGATACGGAAAAACTGCAGCCCCTTATCGGTGATGTACCGTTCAAACGCGGAAATCTGCTCCTCGGTGGCGAGGTCGCACTTGTTCGCCGCGACAATCTGCGGACGTTCGGCAAGCTCCTCGGAGAAATTCGCAAGCTCGGTGTTGATTTTCTCGAAATCCTCTGTCGGCTCTCTGCCCTCGATTCCCGAAACGTCCACAACGTGAACAATCAGTCTGCACCGCTCCACGTGCCGTAAAAACGCGTGACCAAGACCCACTCCCTCGGACGCGCCCTCAATCAACCCCGGAATATCTGCCATAACGAACGACTTTTCGCCGCGCTTGACCACTCCCAATACGGGTG
>CAMWMN010000038.1 GCA_947175385.1 uncultured Clostridia bacterium
ACTATTACAGACGTATAGAAAGCAGCTGGGGCGGCAGAGTCTGGGACACCTCAAAGCTCCTGAGTTACTAACATTCTTATACCCTGGGGGGATTTATATGGCAAATTTTGTTGAAAAAGAGAACATTCTGATTCGCATAAGGAAATATCTCTTTCCCTGCAAAGGCGATTCAATCGGCGAAATCATAAGAAAAATCATTTTCATTTTGGGCGCAGTCATTTTGATTGTTTCAATGGTTATCCTGATTAAATATAAGGTTGATCTTGTGAACGATGCGAAATTGAATGAGGAATTAAGCAACATCTACCACGGAAGCGCAACAACGGTGCAAATCACGGACGAGAAAAAGGAACAACTCCAGAAGGAGTATCCAAAGGTAATGGACGAGTTTCTGCCGCTGTTGGAAATCAATAAAGATGTTATCGGGTGGCTTAATATTCCGGGAATGGGTTTGATCAACTATGCGGTGCTTCAAGGAAACGATAACGATTACTATCTAAACCATAATTTTAATTGTCAGGAAAGTGTTTCGGGAACGCTCTTCGCGGATTATCACGCCCCGATAAAGTCCGATTCGCAACCCGCGAATATCATTATTTATGGGCACAATATGAAATCTGGAGAGTATTTCGGAACACTCCCCTACTATTTCAGTATGCCGTCCACGGGGGATATAAGCTTCTATCAAAATCACCCGACCATCGAATTCAGCACGCTTTATGAGAAATCCACATATAAGATTTTCGCGGGAATACTCGTCAATACTGAGGAAGCTGCGGGAGAGGTGTTCAGATACCACACGGTTCACAACTTCTCAAGCAAGACCGAGTTCGATGAATTTTGCGCGAATGTTTTAGACAGGACTTCGTTTTATAATCCCGATGTCGATCTACGCTACGGCGATGATCTGCTCACGCTGTCTACTTGTATGTTCGGTCCTTACGGCGGCGACACGGCAGACCCGCGATGGGTAATCTTCGCGCGCAAGGTTCGTCCCGGCGAGGACGCAAGCGTAGATGTTTCAAAAGCGTACGCAAATCCCGATCCATTGTTTTATGACCTGTTCTATGATATTCATGGAGGTGAATGGGGCGGCAGAAAATGGGATTCCAATTTGATTCAGGGATATTCTTACTAACAAACATCTTATACAACACCGAAAGGACTGACACAAAATGGCTCAAATGGATATGGGGGTTTCCCCTCCCCCCAAGGGAAAAAAACGCAGGAAAAAGAAACAGAGCTTTGGGGAAAGCCTTGTAACCGGGCTTTTCCCATGTAAAGGTGACACCACCGCCGAAATTGCTCGTAAGATAGTATTTCTGCTTGCATTGGTGATTCTGATTGTGGCAATTGTCATGATAATATTGCAAGTCAGCAAGGAATACAGCGGCAAAAGTGAAACCGATCGATTTATAATCGATCTCAAGAACAGGACTCCCACGCAAGAGCACATAGACCAACTTCCCCAAGGAACAATAGACACCGAACGCTTTGCGGAGCTGTATGCGGAAAACAATGATTTCATCGGCTGGATAACCATTTCCGGCACAAACATCGACTATCCAGTTATGCAGCACCCCGAAAAAGACTACTACCTCCACCGCAACTTCCAGAAACAGGACGAGTTTTCGGGAACGCTTTTCGTAGACCACAAGGGCAAAATAACCAAAGATTCTATGCCGCAGAACACGATTATTTACGGGCATAATATGCTCTATAAATACCAATTCTCGGCATTGATGGATTACAAACGCAATATAAATTTTCTGAAGACATCGCCTGTTATCGAGTTCGATACGCTGTATAATAACAATCAATACAAGATAATATCCGTGTTTATGACGAATATTTATGAGGAGCACGGTGAAGTCTTTGACTACACGCACAAGATCTACTTCACCAATCCCGATGAGTTCTTTGATTATGTGCTACAATGCGAGGACAGAAGTCTTTACGAAACAGGGGTTGATGTTCAGTATGGTGACGAAATCGTTACGCTTTCGACTTGTGATCAAGATACCGCGTTTGAGGCGAGATTGGTAGTGGTCGCGAGAAAGGTTCGCCCGAACGAATCTCCCGAGGTTGATACCGAAAAAATCGTAAAAAAAGACAGTATCAAGTATTTTGATGCATATTATAAAGCGTACGGGCAGACTTGGAAAGGCAGAACATGGGATACCTCGGTTGTCAAAGGTTTGGACGATTACATAAAACGGAATCGCCTTGAGGACAATCCCGCTGACTATGAATAACGATAAGGACGTGAATATGAAAAATTTATCACTTGCGAAAATCATTGTCGCATTAATAGTCTGTAATGTATATCTGCTTGTCTGCGGTGTAATGGGAACGGTTTCGGAGCCTTTGACAGAAGTCGCCGACGCACCCGCAGAAAGCGATGACGCTCCACAGGGAATGGGTACGCAGGACTTCATTCCCCCTGATATAACTCAAATCCCGATTGTTCCGGATACCACCACGACCGTAACCACGGCGTTCGGGACACCCATGCTCAGTATGAAGCCCGTTAAAACGAGCTATAAGCCAAGTGAGCTTGTGGAACAACTTGAACTTTCCAACAGCTCTTCGGGGGAAACGGAAAATTCGGACAACAGCTCGGATACAAGCGAACCCGATACGCCAGACACCTCGGCTCCCTCCACCTCCGAGCCAGATAACTCCACCACTCACGAACCCGATAACACATCAAAACCGCAAGACAACAGCAGTACCACAACACCGCCCGAAAGCAGTGAGTCAACATCTTCAACGGATTCAACAACTTCGATACCGACTCGCCCATCGCAAACAGTTACAGACAATAGCGCAGCAAATGAAATTCTCACGGTAAACGATGGCGGGGACATAGTTTCGGGAACGGCTCTGGACATTATATCAAGAATCGTAATGAATGAAATCGGCAGCACATTTGCCCCCGAAGCGATAAAGGCTCAGGCGGTGGCTGCCTACACGCACGTTAAATATCACAACTCGCGTGGAAGCTATCCAAATGTTCTGCTGAAAAACGAAGTTTCCGATTCGGTGAAGGTGTTGGTGGAATCTGTAATCGGGCAAGCGATGTACTATGACGGTGAGATGATTCAGGCGGTATATTCCGCTTCTTCGGCGGGCTGCACGGCGTCCAGTAAGAATGTCTGGGGTGTGGACTATCCGTATCTGAGAAGCGTTTACTGTGAACTTGATGCCGATTATGACCCCAATTACGGGAGAGAAGCTACGTTCAGCTCCTCGGAGATCAAGTCGAAAATTTACAGCTCCACGGGAATTACGCTGAGCGGCGACCCGTCTGACTGGTTCTCGATAAACGACCGCACCGAGGGCAAATATGTCGGAAATATGTCTATCGGCAGCTACAGCACTTACGTTGACAGCGACGGCGATACGGTTAAAATTACAGGACGTGTATTCCGCGAACGGATTATGAGTTTCAAAATTCGCTCGAGTGCTTTTGATATCAAATACAACGCGGATTCCGATGAGTTTACAATTACTACATACGGCTACGGTCACGGTGTGGGGCTTAGCCAAAACGGCGCAAATGCTTTGGCGAAATACTGGGTCTGGGACTACAAACAAATTCTGGAGTTCTACTATCAGGGAGCATATGTAAAATAAAAATAATCCGCAAGGTGTGAACCTTGCGGATCTTTTCATTGCCGAATGTAAATCCCCTGCTCCTCAATGTAGTTCTCAAGCTCTTGTTTCATATCATCAACCCAAGTTTTTTCATCGCTGGTTTCGGGGACTTGCTTTTCCTTATCGTCCATAATGTTTCGCTCCTTTCCGATTGCTCCTATTTCCGTGAACGCGGGTTTGAATCCGCACTTTAATGCTATCTTTTGTGAATGAATATTGGCGGTTGCCGTGTCGTAAAATGGAATTTCCCCACGCCGTATGATCTCGTTTTCCAGCGAGTTCACAAGGAATGTGCCTACTCCCCTGCCACGATATTCGGGAATCACATCAACGCCAATCTGAAGCCAATGCGGCGCGTCCTCGGAACAGCCCGCCATTCCCATTATGTTTTCACCGTCATAAGCCAAAACAACAATTATATCGGGATGGATTTCCGAATAATGCTCACACAGTGCATTAGGAAAACGCTCATCACCGTAGAACTGCTCAAAATCCAATTTGTCAAACATCCATTTTAAATGAAAATCTCCCGATAAATTTGTCTTCTTTTCCGGCAAATAATAGTGATATGAACCCCCGAGTTTATAACCGAACCGTGCAGGCTCCTCCTGAAAAAGGGAAAGCAAGTTCTGCTCAAACAATCTATGACCGCTCTCGGATTTTATAAATTCCCGCAAATACGGTTGTAAGACCTTGTCTGCGCATATTACACAATTATTTCCAAACGTCACCATACGAAAGAAGCGACTGTACTCGCAATAATTTCTTCCACCGCTTTCGGGTGGCATTGTGAGGATATGCCCGCCTTTTCCGAAATCCTCAAAAGAACAGTTGTAGTCACGTGCCAGCAGAGCTTTTATTTCGTCTATATAGTTCATTGTATTCTCTCCATAACAATAGAAACCAGATTTTCACAGCCCTCTCGGATATCCGCGTAGGTACGCTCGAAATCTCCGGTATACCAGGGGTCTGCGACATCACGGTCGGGAAGCAGGCGGCGGATTTTGTTCTTCGGATCTCCCCAAAAACGCTCCATATTGCGAATATTCGCGCTGTCCATTCCAATTATTATGTCGAACTCATCATAGTCGGACTTTGTGATTTGGCGAGCACGTTTTCCCGAATAATCAATCCCAAGCCGTTGCAGAATCCGCGCTGTACCTCTGTGTACAGAGTTGCCCAATTCCTCGGACGAAGTTCCCGCCGATTCGGTCAAAACGTTGTTTATCCCTTGCCGTTCAAGCATTTGACGCATTACAAATTCCGCCATCGGCGAACGACAGATGTTGCCGTGGCAGACAAATAAGATTTTGAGCATTTTATTTTTCCTTTTCGACTTGACACAAATATCACATAGGTTTCAGATTTTTATTAAGTCTGTCTACCATCCAAGCAATTCGTTTTTCCCGTCCCGAATCTGTCTTTGCGTCAAGATACGCTTTCGTATAGGTTTTCTTTACCGACATGGACATTGCTTGAAAATTCGTATAGGCAGGTTCATAGCTTTCAAGCAGCGCGGAAAGTTGGGCGATCTGTTCCTCTGTGACTGCCGCAGGTTTCGGCGCGTCCCACTGACCGTTATCCTTGGCTTCCTCGATTTTCTTTCTGCCAAAATCAGTCATAAGTCCTCGTTCTTCTAGACTTTTTGCCAATGCCTTGTTTTTCTCCGACCACTTACTATTCTCTCTACGCATAGAAAAATATTTCTTATAAGTTTTATCATCAATGCTTTGCATCTGTCCGTCAATCCAACCAAAGCAGAGAGCCTCTTCAAGAGCCTCTCCCGCTTTTATTGTTTTCGGACCGCCGTGTTTTCCAAATAAAATCCAAATGCCGTCATTTGACAAGCAGTTTTCGGAAAGCCATTTTCTAAATTCTTCCCTGTTGGCAAATTCCATTATATCGCTCATTATACGTCCTCTCCTTTAGTGCGCCTTATCTAATAAAATGTAGCAGTCCTATTCTTCCTCCCTGTCCATAAGCGACAACACCTGAACATCCGTACGGTAACTCTGATAGAACGCCCACGGAACGGTATTCTGCGCGGCAAAGAAATCAACGGCGGCGTTAAGAACTTTCCTGATATCCCATGCGAGGAAATCAAGATAACAGTTATCAAGCCCGAAAGCTCCGCCTATAAACACGCAGCTATCTCCCGCCTTATTCTCAATGTAACGCTGAAGCTCCTCGCGGAAATCAAGAATCTTTTTGCCGCGATTCGCATTTTCATCGTCCTCAAAAACGTGTACCGGGAAAAAGAGAAATCCCGCCGCAACACCATCATTGTCGGCTTTGTTTATTGTATAATGGTCATTGTTCATATACTCAAACATAAGCAACGGAATGGAGGAAAAGAAATAGAACGCGTCCAGCCGCGGTGTCGGATATTCGTCCTCAGCGAACTCATGCGGTTTCAGCTCATATTCCGTAATGGTATCCAGAAATCTCTCCGCGCTGTCCCAATCTTCGTTTTCGCCGAAACGCTCTTTCATTATATCACGCAGTCTTACAAGAGGAATCGCATCATCGCTGTCAAAGGGCTTGTCCGTGAGGTCAATGGAATCCACATATCTCATATTGACAATCTCGCCCAAAGTCATATCCAACAGAAGATCAAAGCACCATAATGCTTTGTTTTTGTTCACATTAAACAAATCCGTCAACTTTTCGCAGTACCCGATAACCGTGCAATTTCTGTCCTCCTGTTCTATTCTGACAGAAACATCGGATAACGAAAATTTCTTTCCGTCGAATGCAAGCTCAGAGTTCTTGTTGGATGGCTGTCGCCCGAGAATTATGTTCCAGTGCTCTTTAACGCTTTCAGAAGCGTGCCTTTTGAACTTGTCAAAAAGGTACAGCATATACTTATCCTCTTCAGGAGAGAGAATAAGGTCATATTTCTCGCCGTTAAATCCAATCTCAAAGCAACAATCGGTGAACGTTTCCGATAAAAGCTCGTGACAATACCCTGTTATTTCATCACTGTCAGCATTTTCGGAAATTAACCGCCGAAGCTTTTCCTCGCCCGCAGCAAACTTCTTCCACCCATCGTTTACTCGTTGAGAGAAGTTTTTATCGAAAACAGGCAATGTCAGCCTATCAAGACACCTCTTAATAAACTCTTTGGTATCCGCGTCATCAGGACGCTGGATAAGCGCGGTTTGAAATCTCTCCAACGCTTCCCCAACACGGTCAAGGTAGAAAAGCGCATAGCCCATACGATAATTGAGAAGATGGTTGTTTTCGGGAAATTGGTTTTCTATGCTTTCCATAATCGAAACCGATTTTTTCAGCAACTCGGTATCTGTATTATTGGGATTTTCAAACGCCGCCAGATTATTATAAGCCCTCGCAAGTTCGCAAAGAACCACAGGTGTCTTTTCCCCATCGCTGAGTGATTCTATAAACTCCACTATTTCGCGGGTGTTATCCGCTTCGTTTAATTCTTCAATCTTCCTTAAAATTGCTTCTTGTGTCATTTTCAATCATCTTCCTTAATCGAAATCTATCGTTCCATAATAAACTCAGTAACTTCAACATTTCCATCCATCTTTTTGCTGCCAATACTAAATCCGCACTTTTCAGTATAGAACTTAATATTCTGCTCTTTGTCGGAAGGCGTCATCAATGTAACCTGTTTCCAATCAGAACAAATTGACAGCATATAGTGGAATGCCTGAGTACCTATCCCTATTCCCTGATATGCCGGAATAACACATAAGCAGCCGAGATAGTAATATCCATCTCCCTTGTTTTCAAAAGAAATCACTCCAACAGGAACCTTATCTTTTTCTATAATGTACTTAGGAAATTTTAGGATAGACAGTTCCATTTGATTATTCGTTTTTCCATAACCCGGACATTCGCCATATCGAACATAATCATCATAAAATGAAGAATTATAAATATCTATCAGCAAACCGGCATCCGCGCTGATGGCTTTTCTGTACGTCAATACCACTTTATTTCCCCCTTTCAACCTCTGATTTATGCTTCATTTAATTTTTCGATCTTACTTAGAATTTCTTGCTCTGTCATTTTGACCACATTTCTAAACACAACGCCAATTTGCTGCCATTACTTTAATTATAGCACACCCACTCTATAAAATCAAGCCTTTGAATGTATAAATTCTCCAAATCTTAGCAAAATAATCGAAAAAGGAGGATTTAATATGGCACAATTCAAATGTAAAGTATGCGGAGAGATTTTCGAGGCACCCAACCATGCGGAGGCAGTCTGCCCGGTGTGTGGAGTTACGGGCGCGGAGCTTGAGGAGATTGAGGGCGGCAACCAGAACAAATACGCGGGCACGCAGACCGAACGCAATCTCGAAGCCGCGTTCGCGGGAGAATCACAGGCGCGGAACAAATACACCTATTTCGCCGCAAAAGCCCGTCAAGACGGATTTGAGCAAATTGCACAGATTTTCGAGACCACTGCCGACAATGAAAAAGAGCACGCCGAAATCTGGTTTCGGGAGCTTGGCGGAATCGGCGCAACCTCACAAAACCTGAAGTCCGCCGCCGAGGGTGAGAATTTCGAGTGGACGAATATGTACGAGAACTTCGCGAAAACCGCCGATGAAGAGGGCTTTGCCGAGCTAGCCGCGAAATTCCGACTGGTCGCTGAAATCGAAAAGCACCACGAGGAGCGTTATCGTGCGCTTTTGAACAACGTGGAAATGCAGGAAGTCTTCAAAAAAAGCTCTGTCAAGGTGTGGGAGTGTCGGAATTGCGGGCACATTGTAGTTGGAACCGAAGCTCCGCAAACCTGCCCCGTTTGCGGAAAGCCACAAAGCTACTTCCAGATCTGCCCCGAAAATTACTGAAGTCAAAAATCCGCCTATTCGGGCGGATTCGGACTGTATATACCTTGTTTCTCCCTACTGTATGGCGGGGAGAAACTTATAAATATGGATTTTATTTTTACAGGAAATAAATTCCATATATTACCTATCATTTATAAAATCAACAATATCTTGGGGCGAAAGAACAAATTCAATGCCATCTTTGTGAAGCTCCATTTGACCACGATATCGGTCGCCGTAAATACAGCTCGGCGGAATCGCAAACACCTCTCTCCCCTGTTCTGCAGCATGAGATACCGTATTAAGCGCGCCGCTCCTTGAGGAAGCCTCAACCACCGTCACACATTCGCAAAGTCCGCTGATAATGCGATTTCGTGTTGGGAAATAATCCCGCTGCGGCGGTTCATATGGCAAAAACTCGGAAATCACCGCTCCGCGAACCGCAATGGATTGCTTCAATCTTAATGAGTTGCTCGGATAGTCACACAAAATTCCGCAGCCAAGCACCGCGATGGTGATTCCGCCCGCGTTTACAGCTCCCCAATGTGCGGCGCTGTCCACACCCCGTGCGCAGCCACTAACTACGGCAATTCCCTGTCGCGCCAACTCGTATCCGAAGTTATTTGCTACACGGCTCGAATAGTCGCTGCAATTCCGCGCGCCAACAATCGCCGCCGCGTGAGGAGTATTCAGACTTTTCGGATTTCCGTAAACGAACAGCACGGGCGGCGGGTCGATGATATGACGCAGCATTCCGGGGTAATCCTTGTCGGTATAGTTCAGAATTGTGATACGGTTATTGCCGCAAAGCTCCCGAAGCTGTTCAATGTCGCAATCGCGGATATTCCGTGCCCGGCGGACATATTGGTTATCCAAACGGTCGCTCGCAAGGAATCTATCAAGGCTATCCGAGGGATTGTCAAGATCCACGCACTCCCAGAAGTGATAACTCGAATACCCGAATGCCAACATCGCGCGCAGCCATTTCGCCGTCTTGTCCACAATATCACCGCCAATCTATTCCCATTATATCATTTTCAGTCAAATATGTCAAGAAAATTTAAGTCTTTTCATATACATGTTTTCTTATGGAAAATGCTGCAAATATAAAATTTCGCATTTTTCGACAAAAAGCCTTGCAATTTCTGCAGAAAAGTGTTATAATTATATGGAATACGAGGTGGAACATATGAACAATTTTAACAATCTGATTGATATGGACGATTATACCGTTTCGCAGTGGAACGAGATAATCTCCCTTGCCGAGAAAATCAAGGCGAATCCTATGGAATATTCCGAAAAATGCCGCGGAAAGATTATGGCAACACTGTTCTACGAGCCGTCTACGCGCACCCAGATGAGCTTCCAGGCGGCAATGATAAGGCTTGGCGGCAACATCATCGGATTTGACAACCCGAACAACTCATCGGTTGCCAAAGGCGAGAGTCTAAAAGACACCGTAAAAATCGTCAGCTCATACTCGGATATTCTGGTGATGCGTCACTCACAGGAAGGCTCTGCTAAGGCGGCTGCGCTCTGCGCGGACTGCCACATCATTAATGCGGGCGACGGCGGACATCTCCACCCCACCCAAACCCTCACCGACCTGTTGACTCTGAAAACCGAGCTTAGGCGGCTGGACAACCTCACCGTGGGGTTGTGCGGCGACCTTAAATACGGGCGGACAACCCACTCGCTTGTCAAGGCATTGTCAAGCTTTCCAAACAATCGGTTTGTACTGATTTCCACACCGAGTCTGGCACTGCCAAGCTACATAAAGGACGTAATCCGTGCGCACGGTTCAAGCTTCACCGAAGTGGATACGATAGACGAAACAATTAAAGACCTTGATATGCTCTATATGACTCGGATTCAACGAGAACGCTTCGCAAGCTCGGAGGAATATGAACGTCAAAAGGATGTGTACTGTCTTACCAAGGCAAAAATGCAGTACGCGCGCCCCAATATGATTGTAATGCACCCGCTGCCGCGCGTGAATGAAATCGAAGTTGCTGTGGACGATGACCCGCGCGCCGCGTATTTCCGTCAAGCTAACAACGGAATGTATGTGCGAATGGCACTGATTTTGTTCACCTTAACCGAAAAACCGAAGATTCGTCCGTTACTTATGGGAGAAATCCACAACAACGTATGCTGCACGAATTCCAAATGTGTCACACAGACCGAAAAATACCTGCCACACAGCTTCATAAACCGCGGAGACATTCTAATTTGCGAATATTGCGATGAACGTATATTACTGTAAAGTTACCAATAAAATTTAAAACCGAAGAATCGCAATAAACTTTGGGCATCACGCTGTGTGATGCCCAAAGTTTCTTGCAGACTGAATCCCTTCACAAAGTGAAGGGATTTTTGTATCGGTCAAAACAGGAAATAATGTCTTGACATAGCGTTATTGAAAACCAATATAGTATGCCTTAGATAAACACATTACACAAACTTCATCGAATATATAGGATAAACGGAAAACCACTTCATAAAGTCCAGTCCCATAACACTCAGAACGAGCGGCGCGGAGAAAATCACCAACCCCAATATGATAGTTTGCATACCGTTTTTCAATCTGTATGACAAAGCAAGCACTGCTGCCGTTTCAAGCAACAGCGTCAGGTATTGCGTCAGAACCATCAACAACATAAAAAACCATATTGGAATCCCAAGCCCGCTGCCGTAATACATCGGGAGATTGTCAAGACTGCTCTCCGCCATTTTCAGATGGTAATTTTCGGATATCATCTTAAATCGCAACACGCACGGAATCACAGTCATCACCGCAACGCATCCCGCGCACACGGCTGCCTTTGTACGAATTACGGCGAATTTACCCCGCGCAGTCGCGGAAATGATGTTCAAGGAATGCTTTTGCGATTCGTATGACATTACGCTTCCGAACGCGAACACCACACACATGGAAAGCAAAAGACAGTCCGTCAAAAAGCTGTCGTCCCCATACCCGAACAGCTTGCTGTATCCTGTGTCATAAATGAACTTGCCGCCATTTTCGCGAATATGCTCATATTGAATCCACACGCGCTGAAAATACGGATAAAATATCGTCTGCGCCTGTAACGCGGACTTCATCTCCGCGCCTAACTGCTCGTCTATCTCACTGGAGCTTATCATTTGTTCAACAAGCTCCAGCTGCTCGAATACACGGTCATAGCGTTCCTTCTCCTCGACAACGATTATTTTGCTCTCATCGTCAAGTTCTCCCTCAATTCCTTCCATAAACCTCAGATAGTAACCCTCGCCGCTTGACAGATAATAACTCCGATTAAGCTCTCCATATCCGACCAGAACGGCGAAAAGCAAAAGCACAACCAAAGCCCTGTTCATAAAGAGGATCTTTCTGCCCTCGTGAAGAAACAGCTTCCCGTGAACAAGCTGAATCCCCGCTTTCGGGCGGAGCTTCCGCGTTTCAAGACTTCGACCCTTCGCGAACAACAGAAGTCCCGTCGCCGTTATAGCAACGAGCGTCACTCCCGTTATCCCAAGCGTAAGCGTCAGCCGATTTATCGGAAACCCAAAAATATTGAAGTTCAGATATTCGCCGAAAAGCTGTTCCGGGTCGAACACTCCCCAAAACGTCAGATATTTCACAGGACTGAATACCGAGTACGCGGGAATAAACTCATAAGCCCCCCTGAACACAGCGAGTGCCCCCACCCCGCAAAGCTGCGGTACAAAGCCGTGAGAGCTGATCACGCAAATCGCCGACAAAGCCCCGCCGAAACAGAAAAGCAAAATTGTCTTTATCAAAATTCCGAAAAGCAGATACTCCCCGATTGTGATTTTCAAACAGCTCCCTGTATAGTCCGCAATGGATTGAAGTGCCGCCGTAAGATCGCCGACCCCCACAGTCAGCTCCGCATACAGAAAGTTGCTCCCGTACAGCAAAGCGATAATTCCTGCACTGAAAATAAGCAGTGCGGAAAGCTTTGCTCCCATACACTCCGTCACGCCGAGTCGGGTTGCCCGTGTAACGTAAAACAGTCGCTTTTCCTTTTCCTCGCCGATAAGTCCGCCCACGAACAGCATCACAGCCAACAGCAGAAGCAGGTCGGTTACAACGCTCTCGGACGCAATCTTAACCCCCTTTGACGGGGCGAAGCGTATGTTCTCTGACGTGAGATCCTTGTGATCCGCATAGCTTTTTTCTATGTTCCGCGATGAAAAAGAATCGGGGGTTTCCCCCTTATTGAAAATCGACACACCGTTCATCAAATTACGGTTTTTTTCTATGGACTTTATATAGTCGTCATATCCCGAAACGGTATCGAATTGATCTTGAATATCCTTGATAAGCGCAAGCTCGGTATTTATGGAATTGGTGTACCTGAGATAATCCCCGGTTTCGAACTTTGCCCTATATTCGTCATAAACCTCGCCGTATTGCTCCAAAAGCCTTTGCGCGGATCTCTTGCTGTACTCGTTGTCCTGGGAGCTTAAAACGGAAATCATCTCCACAATGTTTATCATATCCAGCGTTTCGCGGATTTCGCCCAGATACTCCGCCTGTTCGTCCGCAGGCAAATCGCGTATATCGTTATACACTGCCTTATACGCGGAAAGCGGTAGATTTTCGCTGTTTGACGAGTTCATATACCACAGCATAAACACGTTCACAAGCAGCAGCAACAGCACCACAGCGATGAAATTTCTTTTCCAAAGAACCTTTTTCAGTTCAAACGGTATCAGTTTAATCATATCCGCCGTCCTCTCCGAAAAGCTGCATATAGATCTGTTCGAGGTCGTTTTCGCACTTATACTTCACACAAAGATTCTCAACCGTGTTCATATCCGCGATTTCGCCCTCCTTAAGCAGAATTATCTCGTCCGCAATCGATTGAATATCCGACACAACGTGTGTGGAAACAATGATTATTTTATCACCCGAAAGCTCCTTGATTTTCTCGCGGATACGAACGCGCTCTTTCGGATCAAGTCCCGCAGTCGGCTCGTCAAGAACGAGGATCTTCGGCTTTCCGAGTATGGCTTGAGCGATTAAAATCCGCTGTTTCATTCCGCCCGAATACGCGCCGACAGGCTTTTTCGCCGCGTCCGTGAGATTAACGGCAGTCAGCGCTCTTTCGATTTCCGATTTCATTTCCCCCTTCGGAATACACTTCAGAGTCGCCATATAGGAGAGAAATTCTCTCCCCGTAAACGCGTCGTAAAGCCCCTGTTGCTGCGGCGCGTAACCGAGAATCGCCCTATACTTTTTTCCGAGCCCATATATATTTTCCCCGTTGAATCGGACAACTCCCGCTGTCGGCTTTAAGTTCCCCGTGATTATGTTCATCAATGTAGATTTCCCCGCGCCGTTCGGTCCCAGCAGGCCGTAAATTCCCTCCTTCAAGGTGAGTGAAATGTTATTCAGAGCCGTCTTGTTTCCGTATTGCTTTGTAATGCCTTGTGTTTCAAGCATAGTTTTCCCCCCTTATGGAACGTTCACCATATTAAACGGCTTGTAGTTCGCCCTGCCGTTAAACAGGTCGTCAAGCGAAATAAGCGCGTAAAGCGGTGTCCAGCACGAAAAGGCACCGGGACTTGTCTCGGAAGGAATACCGTCATAACCGGTAATCACAAGCGCGTTATCTCCAACTACGGTTATCAATTCAATATCCATTCCGTCATTTGTCAAAAGCTCGGAGCGGGTAATATTCGAGCCGTCCAAATCCGCGAAATATCTCGCTCTGTCATCGTGATTTCTGAAATAGTGCGATAATACCAACTTGTCCGCAAAAAATCCCTCAAACCGAAACCCCTCCGGAATATTCAGCTCCGCTGTTTCCCCGGTTTCGATAGTGTAGGTGAAACAGGAGTCATTAGGACGCCGAAAATAGATTTTTCCCCCGCGGCATTCCGCGCCGTAATCCACGTCCGCGATTTTATACCGCGTGATTTCCTTAAGCTCCTTGGTTTTGACATCGAGCGTGAAATACACACATTCGCACTTGTCGTTAAAATCCCACCAACCGGGATTGGTCGAGCCCACCTCCTCACTCGGCGCGAGAATATCCATATTATCCATAATGCTCGTGCCGTTCGGATAAGCCTTGCCGAGCAGATAGAATTTGCTGCCCGTACAGCCGTCAACGTTCAGTGAGATATTCCCGTAATCCTCCAGCGGGATTCTGTCGGTAATTTTCCGCTCATTGATGTCGTAACGAATAAACGCGCGGTTTTTGCAGTGATAATAAACCGCTCCGGTTTCATCGTGAACCACAGACGAAGGCGTTTTGGTAACAAACCAGAACCCCGTTCCATCGCAGAAAACCTCGCTTTCGGCAATGTCTCCCGCGTCCGATTGCCAAAGCCTTTGACGCTCCGTGCCGTCAAGGTTCATTTGGTAGAGAGACGCCCGCCTTTTTGCTTCTCGTTCATCATTGACTTCTTTTACTTCGTCCGAGATAAATACTCCCCCCGATGACATAGTGCCGTCTTGGTCATAATCGGTAGTCAGGCAATACAGATAATCCTGAAACACAAAAAGATGATTATCAAATACATACTCGTCAAAGAAAACACTCGCGCAGTTTACGGTATCGTGCTTGCAGGAGCTGTCCGAGCAGACAACGACCTCCTGCTGCGTTGCGAAATCCAGATAGAGCAGATGATTATAATCGTTTTCACGATACGGTCCCATGTGGTAGTAGCCGTTTTCGGTGTAACAAACGGAGCTGCGGCATCCGAGCCCGGAAATTAGACTTCCGGGGCAATTTGGTTCATGCAGCATAGTAAGCGCTCCCCTTTGGGCGAGAACTCCTCCTTGCGGAGAAATTTTGGTTTCGGAAGACGTATTCTCGTCATAAGTCCCCAAATCGGAATAGGCTTTACTGTTGTCGGAATTCGCGTTTTCCTTGTCACAGGCGGTAAACGCAAGCATAGCCGCAAGCGTCAGAAACGCCGTAACTGTTTTGATTGTTTTTTTCATTTCAGTAACCCCCTTTCCTATATGATAAACCCCAAAAGTCAAAAAACCGTCAAAAAACGCAAAATTATTCAGACTTTAAGGAAAATTCCACAAACGCGCCCCTTTGGTTGTTCCCGCAAATAAGCTCGCCGCCGTGTTTCCGCGTGAGAATACCGCTCACGGCAAGTCCGATTCCCGAATGTTCGCCGTCGTCATTCCTTATTATAAAGTGACTCTTTTGGTCGGAAATAAAGCTCTCCGAAAAACCGCATCCATCGTCCGAAACCGTCACTACAAGATCCCCCTTATCAAAAACGAAAATAATACGAATTTCGCTCTCGGCAAACCGCATAGCATTGCTTACAAGATTTTCCAAAATGCGAAAAAGAGCTTGCTTGTCGATGTTCACTTTTCGATCTCCGACAGCATTCACACAGGTTATCGCGACTTTGTTTTGCTTCGGTGTTACAGAGAAATCCTCGTCAATCTCCGCGAAAACCTCTGCGAAATCAATCTTGTTTCGGCTTATTTTAAGCTCCTCGATTCGGTTTATGGCGCGTATGCTGTCGGTATAGTGCTCAAGCCGTTTCGCGGCGGAGGAGATGTTTTCCAGCACGGGAAGGAGCTTTTCTCCGTTAGTTTGACCGTTTTGAATGTTGTTGCGGAGATACTCGGTGTGACCTTCGATAATCGCAATCGGATTCCGCAAATCGTGCGCAACGGTAGATTGGAGCTGTCGTCGCTCCACCAGCATATTCCACATTTTCTCGTTGTTCTCCCGAAGAACCGAACGCATCTGATCGAAGGCTTGACATAACGCCCCCAGTTCGTTGTCACTTCGGTAATCCACCGTGAAATCCAAATCCTGAGAGGAGATTTTCTCGGTTGCCTCAAAAAGCGTTTTAATGGGTTGTTTCAGCTTTCTGTCATAAAACGCGAAACCACAGATAAGCACTCCGCCGAGTGCCAAAACCACAGGGACAAAAACCATTGCCACTCCGCTCGTGTAGTACAATACGCGGTTACTCGGTGACAACGCTTCGGGGGAGTTATACACCCGCGTCACGGACACCGCAACATCGTTTTCCGTGAAGTAGGAGCGGCTTAGCACAAAGCACCGCGTTTCCTCGGAATTTTCCGTATAAAACGGATTCTCCTCTCCTGGTTCGGCAAGCGTCAACATTGAGAATCCGTAAACGGGCTTGTCCGGGAAATCCTCACACCCTGCCACACTCCAGTTCAGATAAACCTTGTCGGAATTCGGCATCAACAGACTTTCCCTCAAGGCGGTACAGCCGATAATAACCGCAAAGGACAGCAAAATTACCGCGAAAAACGTTGTCATTACAAAACGAATAAAATCCCCGCGAAGCTTAGATCTTCTCACTGTTTTTTCCACTTGTATCCCACTCCCCATACAGTTTCAATGTAATCGTCCCGTCCCGTAATTTCCTTTAATTTTCGGCGAATCTTGCGGATATGTTCCTTGAGGACATCGCTGTCGCCCTCCGCGTCAAGTCCCCAAACTGCCTCATACAGACGCTCCCGACTGAAGATCTGCCCCGCGTTCAATATCAGGAACTCCATAATGTCAAATTCGCGCCGTGAAAGGGGAATTTCCTCATCTTTATAGCACACGATTCGAGTTGAAAGATTCACGATCAAATCCCCCGAAACGGAAAGCTTTTGCGTTCCGTGACCACGTTCATCACGGCGAAGGTGCGCCGCGACACGTGCGGTTATTTCTGCCAGCCCGAAGGGCTTGGTGATGTAGTCATCTCCGCCCGCCAGAAATCCGTTCACCTTGTCCTGCTCGGAAATCCGTGCGGTCAGGAACACAATCGGGCAAGAAATATGCTCGCGAATTGATTTACAGAACTTCAGTCCGTCCACCCCAGGCATATTTATATCCAGCAATATCAAATCGGGCTGCGTTTTCAGCAAGTTCATAGCCTCGCTTGCATTCCCCGCGGTATACGCGATATATCCGTTGTCACCGAAATGCGCTTTAAGCAGCGACGTAAGCATTGGTTCATCGTCCACAATCAGTATTTTGTAAGCCATAGCAACACACCTCCATTATATTATTATACACCCGAAAAGTCAATTTTTCGTCAATCTTTCGCAAAAAACACAAAAATAAGACCGCCCCTACTATCGATGAACGATAACAAGGGCGAAATTTACGTTTACAAGGATTTACTGATGACCGTCATCGCAGTCTTGACAGAACCTTGCGCCAGCGGGATTTTGCATTCCGCAGTACGGACAAGTCCATATATCCGCAGGCGCGGTCTGTTGAATTACGGGAGCCTGCTACATTATCGGCGCGAAATTATATCCGTTATTTATGGGATTCCCTTGATTTCTGATGTTGTCGGACACCTCAATCAACATTATGGCAAGACAACATGAGGAAAGGAGTGCCGAATGAAAATCGCGATTTATTCCGGGAAATTCAAATTCACGGGCAAAGGCGAGAGTATCGGAAATCGGATACAGCTCTGCCGCGAATACATTTCGCTGCACTTCCCCGAGGCGCGCGACAATGAGATTTTCGTATTCGAGGACGAGGGATTTTCCGCGAAAAATCTCGACCGACCGCCGTTTCGCGCCTTACATTCCGCAAAACAAATGCATTCCCGCTAATCACAAACCATCGGATAACACCTCTGACCGTCCATAAAGACAGAATGTTCAAAAGCATATTCACAACCTCGGACAACTTCAACAATCTCTTTTGCGTTCATTATCTCACCTCATCAAAGTATTCTGAAGTGGGGATACTTGTAATTTCCATAGCATCCTTACTATAATAAACACCACTGTTTAAGATATCAATAGAATGATCTACCGTTATTGCTTTCTTTATTAGTTCTATCATTTTTTGTTGTAAAGGCTTAAATTCGTTTGTGGAATAAATTCGTACTATATTATAAGTGTAATGCGAACATGATTCACCTTTATTTGAGAATTACGGTGTCCCCATATTTCTAAAAAGACAATCATCTTTTTGCCTTTCCAAACTAAGTCATATTGTTGATATGGATGTTGCTCTAAATGGTGTCCACCGGGAAACATAGAAAAAATATATTTCTCCCTCACGGTCTACGACCCAATCTCTATATGAATACCATTTTGTAAATATAGAATCCTCTCCGTTATCGTAATCATATACATCAAACGAATTGAACAAATCCTTATCCGCCTCGGGTATCCTCTCTTTTACAAACGCCATAACAAACACCTCCAAAATTCATCGAGACATATAAACGGCATACTTCTCATAATAACATTATACACCGTCTTTTGCCAAAAGTCAACCAAAAATTTCGTTCCCCAAGCAACATTTTTCCCTCTTGACATCTGCACGGAAATGTGATACAATCCTATATAGAACGTTAGGTGAACCTGACTCTTAGCTTTTCCAGTGCACGTTTCTCGATTTCGCGCTGTGTCATAGGTATACATACGCTGCCGTCCTTATCCACAATTCCGTAACGCTTGCAGATTATTTCGCGTTCACGGTCGGTTAGCTCTTGTTAGATGTACTTGTACAGCAGCTCGGAGTTGATTTTCAGCTCCTCATCATTTTCAACATTTATGCCGCTGCTGATGATGTCCGCGATTGTCAGCGAGTTCCCCTTATTTCAATCCACGCCCTCCGCAGAGGGCGACTCCACAGCCACGCCGCTATTGACGGTGAGGAGATCATTTCAATCCACGTCCTCCGCAGAGGGCGACTCGGTTTCTGCAACATTAATTGAGGTTTCTGCTGCAATTTCAATCCACGTCCTCCGCAGAGGGCGACTCCACCGAAATTATCGCCGGGGATTTTATGCGTGATGATTTCAATCCACGTCCTCCGCAGAGGGCGACTCGGTCGCGTGTTGGCGAAAGGGTAAAGCGTTCAACATTTCAATCCACGTCCTCCGCAGAGGGCGACTCCCGTCTCGCTCTGCGCAGAAATAAAAAGCTCCTTATTTCAATCCACGTCCTCCGCAGAGGGCGACTCCTCTTTTCGCCTTGCATTGTCGGCTACATCTTAACATTTCAATCCACGCCCTCCGCAGAGGGCGACTCTTTTACATTGTTGCGGCTTCTCTTTGAGCCTTAAATTTCAATCCACGCCCTCCGCAGAGGGCGACTCAAATCCTCCTTGTTTTCTGAAACCCCATTGACAAATTTCAATCCACGCCCTCCGCAGAGGGCGACTCAATCAACAATTTCTTCGTTGGA